>CAYOIT010000180.1:0-8626 GCA_964404035.1 uncultured Verrucomicrobiota bacterium
CCCGGTCGGCGAGGCATAGCGCCCCAGGGACCACGCCACGGCTTGTCGCAGCCTGGCCTCCTTGATTTTCGCGATCCGCTCGAAGTGCGGCACCGCCGCCTTGGACCGCATGGCCCCCAGGCACCGGATGGCCCCGGCCTGCTGGTCAACCGACTTCGGCCCACCCAGAATCCCGATCACTCCGCCGGCGCCATCGGCCATGCTCTTGACGGCGCCGCCCAATTCATCGGTCGGGCCCGCCGCGTCCACCAGCGCCTCCACCTCGTCCCGCCCGACTTTCGCAATCATGGCGAGCAGGTCCTTCTCCATGGTCTCGGGAAGCCGCTTGTTATGTTCCATGAACTCAATGGCCACTGACTCCTGCGCCGTGCCCAGCAGGCACGGCAACGCCTGCTGGATCAGCATGATGTAAACCGCCGGCTTCGTCACCCCGCGGCTGTCGATGGACATCGCCGTGCCGGAGCGCACGATGGCCGCGGCGGCCCAGGTATCCTGCGGGAGACGCTTCAGATAGGGCCGGAGGACATCGAGTTGCTTCTCGCCAGAATTGTCCACCCACTCGGCGCTGAAACGCCGCATCAGGTAGGCGTCCTCGATGAGTTGGCCGTCCTCAGTACTCGACCTGGCCCCCGGCTCGGGAGGGTGGACCGCGCTGTCCCTAGCGCGGTCCGACGCCGGTAGGGACACCGGCGTCCACCTTGCAGCGGTGATGGCACTCTTCCCAAAACCCTTAACCCCCAGTTCCACCGCCAGAAACTCCGAGACCGCTTCAATCGCCTTGGGGATGGACGCCGCATCGGCCCAGGCGGTTTCCAGCCGTTTCGGCCCACCCTGACGGTAAAGTTCGAGCGCAAGTTTGCCCTCCGCCCACCGCCAGGTGACCAGCGCATCGATGGCCACCGCCGCGTTGACCGACGCGTAGAGTTCGGTGCCTCGCTGTACCCAGGCAGGACTGTTGAGCAGGCCCAACACGCTCGCCGCCTGACCCTCGTCCACCAGCCTCACCTCCGGGGCCGCCGAAAGCCACTCATAGAGATAGAGCGCGAGACATTGGTCCACACGGGTTCCCGGCTCCCGCAGATCGGCCTGCTTGATGACGCCCCGCGGCGGCTGCACCATCAAACGTACCGGCGCGGCTTCAGCCAGCAAGGCAACGGCCAGCACGGCTGCCCCCGCCAAAATCTGTAATTGCATCAGTCTCATAAATGTCACAGCGGGCAGTTTCCTGCCCGCCTCCTGCGTCCTTTGGCCGCGCTCGGCATGCCAGTCACGCATCCCTCTGGTAGGTGCCGACCGCCCGTCTCCGCCAGACTCCGACGTGGCATGCCTGGGCGGCACCCGTGGCACACGAGCGCATAAACTGCGCCTGCTGAGTCCCCCGGCCTCTTTATGCCCCTGCCATGCTCTCTCCTGCCTCGGCCGCGCTCGCGGCCTACCATTCACAACTCACCATTCACGATTCACGTCCCGCTTCCCCCCTCCACCCCTCTTCCCCGCGCCTCAGCGCCTCTGCGCGAGCTTCCCGCCTTCCGTTTCCCGCTTTCCTCTTGCCGTTTCCCGCTTGCCTCTTCGATCCCTACCGGAACTTGAACACTGAGCCGGGCGGACTCCAACGTTTGACCTCCACGGCACATGGCGTCCCGCCCACCGCGACACTGAACGACAACGCGCCCGCGGGACTGCTGTTGGTGTAAAGTCCCAGAATACCGACGCCATTTGTGAAAACGCTGTACCGGGTAGAGGGCAATAGCCCGCCTAGCGCATAAGTCGCCGTTTGAGGCAATGCGCTCCCGTCCAGGTTCTGCGACGTGTCCTGCCAGATCAGACTTCGATCCACATCCCACACCGTGACCGTCCGCGTCAGCCACATTCCGCTCAATTGGCTGCCCAGGCTTAACGTCGTGTTTAGCGCCACCCCGTTCGCCAAGCCCGAGGCCGCTCCCCGCACCGCCGATTGGCAGGTGTAATAGGTCCCCGTCTGGCCCGAGAGCGATGGGGTTGTGCCGTTATAGGCACCGGCCACCGAAACCGCACCCGAAAAGGCCAATGCCTCGACAGAGTCAAAGGCCACCCGGCCACCGGCGCCATAGCCGTGGCCGGTGTTAGCGCCGTTCGAGCCATTGGCGGAGATCGTTCCTCCACCTTCGATCCGCTGGGCCGTTACCACGACTCCGCCGCCGGCCCCGCCCGCCGCGTGGTCTGCCCCGCCCTTCCCATTGGCTGTGATACTGCCATTCAGGGTCGCGGTGCCCTCCACGTCAAACCAGACGGCCCCGCCGCCATTGCCACCGTAATCGGCGGCATCGTTATTCTGGGCTCCGCCGCCACTGCCGGGCGCCGTGGGATAGGAAATCGAACCATAGGCGTTACTCGCCGCCGTCCCACCGCCCTTGCCACCATAACTACCACCGCCTATCTGACTGCGCCCTCCGCCGGGCCCCCAACCTACCAACTGGCCGGGCCAGGCGCCACGATAGCCGCGGTAATCGGCGTTGACCACGCCCCCGGATTGCAGATCCAGTGCCCCAGCCTGCAGGCGTGCCGAAGCCCCATTTGTGGGATGCGCGGACACATGGATCACGCACCCCGTGGCCACATCGATGCGCCCGGTCACCGAGACCAGAGCGCCATACGCGACATCCGTTCCATTCGTCGCCGCCGCGGCAACGCAGAAACTGCCGCGATTCGTCAAGATGAGATTCCCACCCACCCGCAGACTGAGTGGTCTGGCGGACCCGCTGAAGAACTCGTATGCATCGTAACCACTGGTGTCGCCACCAAGCATGAGTTGCGAGTTGGTACCGGCGATATACAGGTCGTTGGAGACGGTGATCGTCATCCCCTCCTGAGCGAAGCGGATGTTCGCGTTGGTAATCGTCAGGCTGGCAAATACGAGGTTGGTCTGCCCCGGCGCGATCCACTCCCCGCTGTGAAGCACCGGGCTCGACAGGAAGCGGTTGTCCGGGAAATACAGCGTGCCCATATCGCCATACGTACTGTCCGCGAGCGAGTTGAGCCGTTTCCCGACGTTGAACGTGACCGCCGGCACATCAACCAAAGCCTGAGCATTGGTGTCATAGATGACGGCGATTCGCCCTCCGCCGCCCCGGCTTTGCGTGGAGCTGTTTACCCAACTGCCCCCCCGGGCACGAAGGACGGCATTGGTGGCCGTCACCGCACGGCACGCAATGTAGATGCCACCCCCCGAACCGGCGGCGCCCCGGCTGTTGGCGGCGGTCCCTTCCGCCGAGATCGAGTTGCTGAGAATCACCGAATCCGATGCCTGGATCCATACCAGGCCACCGCCGGCGCCGCCATAGTCGCCGGCCTGGGTTCCTCCGAACCCGCCGCTGCCGGGTTGGTCGGGCTGAGCGGCACTTGAATAGACCGGCCCGGAGAAACCTCCGCCTCGTCCGCCGTAGCTCCCCGCTCCGACACTGCTTCCCCCAGGCCCCTTGCCGTTGCCGTCCGCTCCCATGGTGCCTCCGCGATAGCCCTTCCCGTCGACATTGATGGTCGCGCCCGTTCCCATCACGAAGTTCGTACAGATGAACCACACCCGCGCATCCGGCACCCACGGCGTCGCCACATCGGTGTTCGTGGCATGCGTCACGGCGCCCTTGATCAGAACAATGTCCTGCGCGGAGATAGCCGTGTCCCACCCCGCAAAAGTCAGGGTATTGCTGTTCAAGGTCAGTGAATTGAACACCGGGGTCGCATTCGAGATCAGCACATCGTGGTTGACATAGACATCCTGTCCCCCCACCGGCGGGAAACCGGCACTCCAAGTGGCCGTGGACTGCCACTCGCCGGCCGCGACGGTGGAATTGACCGACCCTGCGACCGTATCGGTAATCGTCAGAGTGGCGGTGGCCGGCGTGCCGGTGGCATAGAGCCCCGGCAACACTGTGATCGTCAAATACTCGTCGCCCTCGGTTACACCGTCCATACGAGTTGTCACCGCAAGAGCGGCGCTCGTGGCCCCCGCGTCGATGACGATATTCGTCGCCGTGACCGGGAAGTAGTCCACGCCATTGGAAGCCGTGCCTCCGATCGAGAAGTACACCGTTACCGGCAGGCTGGTGGCAATAACCGGGCGGGTAAAATTGAACGTGGCCGTCTCATTGAACTCGCCAACCGTGGTGGGAGTCACACCCACCGTGATATCGGCGGACAGGAAGTAGGCCGAGTTCGTCGACCAGGCCACCCCCCAGTCATTGGAGGCCGCGAACCGGTAGAAGTACTCGTTGCCCGCCACAACCGTCATCTGGGTTGATACCGGTCCCACGCCTTGGGCAAGGCCCAGACTGGTGGCATTGGACCACGCGGCGGCGTTCGTAACCCCGTCCGTCGTTCCCCAGAACGCATACACCGTCGACGTGGGCGAACCCACCGCGGACACATAGCCATTGAAAGCGGCGCCGGTCGAACTCACATTGGTGGCCGGGTAGGTAAAGATGTCGGCGGGAATGGCCGTATCGGCCCGGCTGACCTCAATGTCGCAAGCCGACCCCATCGCCGTCGTGAACGTGAGCGTCCCCGAAGGACCGCTATTGGTGGCCGTTCCAAAAACATTCACCAGATTCGTGAGCACGTTATAGGGTTTGTCCGGGGTGAGTCCGGTCACCGTGTAGGTGGCGGTGTTGGTCAGCGGGCTGCCGGCTATATCCGTCAGTTGCTCGGTCCACAACAGTTTTAGAGTCGGATCCCACTTGGTCACCGTGCGTGTCACGCGCATCCCCATGTTGGTGGACTTGACGCCAAGCAAAGTACTCAGGGCCACGCCGTTGCCCGCTCCCGAAACGGCGTCACGCAGGACGGACTGGCACGTGTAGTAGGTCCCGGTCTGGCCCGACAGTGTCGCGCCGTTGGGTTGACCCGCAACGGCCACCGTTCCCGCGAACGCACTTGAAACATAGTCGAATGCCACACGTCCACCGGCACCGTAGCCGTGGCCCGCATTGGCACCAAGCCCGCCGTTCGCGCTCACCGTCCCGGCGCCCTCGAGCCGGGACGCGGTGATGGCCACGCTTCCACCGGCGCCACCTCCACCTCGGCTCGTTGCCGTCTTACCGGACGCGGCAATGGCACCGTTGACAGTAGCTGTGCCCACGACGCCAAACCACACGACCCCACCTCCCGCCCCACCGTAGTCGCCCGCGGTGGCCGACGTCCCGCCTGCGCTGCCGGGAGCGGTGGGGAGGACGAGCGAGCCGTAGACCGCACTCGCACTCGCGCCACCGCCTTTGCCGCCATGGGAACCAGCGACTGCTTCAGTAGCGCCCCCACCCGGCCCCCATCCAAAGCGCAACGTCGACCCGTTGCCCGAGTACCCGCGGTACAAGGCATCGACTGTGCTGCCCCCCTGCAGGGCGAGGGTACCGGCCTGCATCTTGACCGAGGCTCCGTTGGTGGGGTGCGAACGCAAGTAGACAACGCAACCGTTCGCGACATCCATGCGGCCCGTCACCGCCACCAGTGCACCGTAACTCGGCGAGGAGCCGTTGGTCCAACCGGCCGCCATATAAAGGCTTCCTCCGTTGGTGATGACGAGATCCCCGCCCACGGACAGGGTCGGCGCGAGATTGGTCGTGGTATACCGATCGCGCAGGAAGTAGCTGCGGGCATCGTTCCAATAGGCGTCACCACCCAGCATCAACTGCGCGTTGGCGCCGACGATGCGCAGGTCGTTCGAGACCGTGATCGCGATCCCCGGCTGATCGAACCTGAGATGGCCATTGGTGATCAGCAAACTGTCGAACACCAGGTTGGTGGCATCCGGGCCCATCCACCGGCCGCTGTGCGGCAGAACCGTCGTCTGAAGAAAACGGTTGTCCGGGAAATAGAGCGTGCCGATATCCCCGAGGAAACTCACAGACGCCGACGCGTTGCTGTGGCTGGTAACGGCAAACGCGACCGAAGGCACTGGAAGGGCCGCCTGGAGGCCGGTGTCATACACTACCGCAATACGCCCGCCACCACCGCCGCTGTAGTCATTGGCCGTGGACTTAGCCCCATTCGCCTTGACCACGCCGTTAGTCCCCTGGAAGGTGGCGCACTTGATGTAGATGCCGCCGCCCGCGGCGCCACCACGGCGATTCTCGCCCCCCAAGGGGCCCGCATCGGCGGTGATTAGGCCATTCACCACAACCTGATCGACCGCCTCGATCCATACGCAGCCACCGCCGGTCAGCCCGACATCCGTCACGGCATTGACGGTGCCGGCGCCACCGCTACCCGGCTCAATAGGCCGGACAGGATCACCATAGGCTGGCCCGTAGGTGGGGCCATAGCCAATCCCGCCATGCCCGCCGGCCCCAACGTCCTTGTACCCGCCACCGGGGCCATAGCCGCGCGGGGCGGAGTTTGATTTTCCACCCCCATACCCCATGACATCCGCATTGACGAAGGCCGTCGCCTGAACGATGAAGTTCGAGGCGGTGAACTTCACGACCGCGCCGTTCGTGAAGTGCGATTGTGGGTAAATGGTGCAGCCGGGGGCGACGGTAACCGTGCCGGTCACGGCCACCAAGGCCCCGTATTCCAGCCCTGTGCCGTTCGTGGGCGCCGCCGCCACGAACAGGCTGCCGCTGTTGGTAACGAGCAGGTTCCCACCCACCAAGAGGGATAGTGTTCCCGGGGTGTCGTGATACCGGACCCGTGTGTAGGTGGCGGCATCGGTCACCCAATTCGTGTCGCCGCCCAGCATGAGCTGAGCGTTGGCGCCGTTGATCGTGAGATCGTTGGCCACCGCGATGGTCGTGCCCGGCTGGTCGAACCGCAGCCACCCGTTGGAAAGGATCACTGAGGAGGCAAACGTGATATTGGTCGCGTTCGGAACCATCCAGCGGCCGGTGTGCGGGATGACTGCCCCCTGAAGCAGCCGGTTATCCGGGAAATACAGGGTGCCGAGATCGCCATAGACCGTCCGGTAGGCATAGCCCAGTGGAGGAGCGGAGGCGGAGAAACGCAGGGAGGGAACGGCCAGAAGGGACTGCGGCCCGGTCTGGTAGATGACGGCAATACGGCCCCCTCCTCCGTAACCCAGGGTGGTGCCGAACCCACTGCCGCCGTCAGCCGTCACGGCGCCCGTTCCATCGATCGTGTCACAGCCAATGTAGATGCCACCACCCGAACCGCCGCGACCGGTGTTGTTGCCGCCAGTTCCGCCGTTGGCGCTGATCGTGCCGTTGACCACCACGGCCCCGGAAGCCTCGACCCGAACGCAGCCGCCGCCATGTCCGCCGCCACCGGTGGTCCCATACCCGCCGCTGCCCGGCTCCGCCGCCAGATCCGCCGCCCCATAGGGAGTGCCACTGCTTCCTTCACCACCCTGCCCCCCGTAACCCGCGCCGCCGGTTCCGCCACCGGGACCAGAGCCGTTGGCCGACCCCGTGATGCCCCCGCGATAACCCCTTGCGTTCACGTTGATGGCGCCGCCACGCAGGGCGGTCAGATTCGAACACACGATGTAGACGCGATTCGTCATATCCGGCGCGTTAGTGAAGGCCCCGGCGCAGGTGAGCGTGGCATTGGAGCCGATCGTCAGGTTGGTGACGTTCAGCGCCGTGTTCCAGTTGCTGAAGATCAGCGAGACCACGCCGCCGCTGGCATTGCTGATGACCAGTGAACTCAGCCACGGCGTGGCATTGGTGAGAAGCACCCCGACGTTCTTGTTGGTGATCAGCACATCATCACCGGCCTGCGGCACGGTGCTCCCATTCCAGTTCGCGCCCGTCCACCAGTCATTGGTGCCGGTCCCCGTCCATGTTTTTGGCGCCGCCTCCGTCGACAAGGTCCCAGCCAGCACGACCCCCATGATGGCCAGGCACCGACCGATTATCGTTCCGCTTTTCGTTCCCATGGTTTTCTCCTCTTCACCCTCGGCCCCAGTGGCCGCGCTCGGCGCTCGCGGCCTACCACTGATCACTTGTCTGACAGTGTACCCTGACCGGTACAGCCACTTGTCCCGCAAGTGGCTGAGGACCAGCCAGTTGACACAACTGGCTGTACTTTCAGCCCCCGAAACGCCTGATTACCGTTCTCCGATCACAGCCCACTTACCCGCTTCCCGCTTTCCGCTCCCCGACTCGGAGCGAAGCGGAGACCACGCCGTAGGCTTGGCGAAGGCGGGCATGCCACGCCGTAGCCCCTGCGAAGGCGGGTCACCTGAACCTGTAGACCGCACCTTTGGGCGCGCTCCTCGAGGTGTTGCCGAATTGATCGATCTCCAATGCATCGGGCGAGCCGTCCTCATCGCGGTCCTCTGAAACAATTCCGGCCGCCGTCGGCCGCACACTGTACGTGTCGAACCAGGTCGAGTCGGACTCCCCAGCATCCAGTTCGACGCGGAAACTGCCGGCGGGGCTGGCACTGACGAACTTCAACTCCTGCCTGAGCAGCCGGCCATCGAGGAATACCGCCGCCTGCCCTCTGGCCAGATCACGGTTGATCGTGATCCGCGGCCAGGCGCCGTCCGCCACCTTTGTCACGCTCACGCCCCAGGCATCGTTCGAACACACATCCCAGCCGCCCAGGTCGGGATTGTAGACCGTCACATACCCGTTCGTTGTCAGGAACAGCATCACCGTCGTGTTGGTGTCGGCCTCCAGCGTCGCCAGCCATT
>CAYOIT010000181.1:0-8541 GCA_964404035.1 uncultured Verrucomicrobiota bacterium
CCTCGGCGCGCGTTTCGCTCACCCTGCGCCCGTCGTCCAGGTCCCGTCGGTCATCACCCGGTGGGTCAGCCGCTGACTCTTGTCGTCGCGCCGGACCGACCGAACCAGGGTCTCCCCTTCCCGAACCTCCGCCGACTCGTAGTCGTAGTGGTCAAACCACTCGGGGTGTTCCCTTACCGTTTCATACGGCCGTTGGTACTGTTCCCAGGTCCCATACCACCGGGGCTTCAGTTTTCCTGTCTTGGGATCATTCCCGGCATAAACGTCGTAAGGGAAGAGCGGCTGCAGCCCGAGGCAGTAGCACAGGGCAATGCCGCGGTTGACCGACCTGACAAACGCCGCATCGTCGTAGCTTTCCAGTGCCGTGGGGGGGAAGAACGACACGACCTGCTTCCGCTCCCGCCGACGCGAGGCCTCGGCCATTTTCACGAGAGCCTCGGGGGCAAAGTCATGCGTCTCACCGTTGAAGTAATCGACGAACGGAAGAACCGTCTCGATCCTTCCTCCAAAATCGAGGACCGACCCATTGACACTCAGTGTGACCGGCTGGCCCAATGCCTGGTCCAGCCCCTGCCGAAGACGGCGGAAGAAACGCGTCACGGTCTGCTGCTGGAACCGGACGTAGTCCTCCCACAGTGGGACCTTGCCCTGTTTCGCCGCCTCGAAGAGTTCGGCCGTATGGGTGAATCCCCGCCCGCGCAGGTAATCCCGATAGTGGATCGGCAACCCCATCTCAGCGGCAAACTCCTTCTGGCAGTGCTCGCAGAAGCAGGCGTTCGGATACCACAGCATCTGCGCGTTGCCGTACCAGTCATCGAACTGGAACGTGTCGGTCACGCCGTCTGTCATGAGGGCCACGGCCTGTCCAATGCGCGCCGCCAGGTCCTCGGGGTTGTTCTGACAGATGTAGGGCATCCTGGCACCGGGTTTTCCGAAGGACGTCATCCACGGCGCAATGATGGGCGTCCCTTCAAAAGAGACGGCATGTCCTGGCGGCGTGATCGTGTTGAGGGCCGCCACAAATGCCGGCGTCGTTTCCTTGAACCGCCCGATCATGGCGCGATCGGTGACATAGCTCCATTCGATCCGGGTCGGCTGGAGTTGCCCCATGAGCGCCAGTGCGAACGACTCTGAGCCCGGCTCTTTTCCCTGGACCTTGATCATCCGTATGGAGAGACAAATATCAGAGTTCTTCAACATAGGATTGTGCCTTCCTTCGAGCCACAAAAACTAACATGCCTCAGTCGCCCCTGTCTACGCAACGCTCCGCCCGCACTGATCCCTCTCCTTGTCTTCACGTTTCGATTCCGTTAAGCTGGTTAGCATGAGCAAATCAAAAGTGGCTATTCTCAGGACTTCTCCGGCAACCGTCTTGGAAGATTACCATCGCCTCATGAACCTCGCGGGGTATCAGGACGTGATCTCCCGCCAGGCCGATACCGCACTGAAGGTGAACATCAGTTGGCATTTCTTCTACCCGGCCAGTTCCACCACGCCCTGGCAGCTGGAAGGCGTCATCCGAGCCCTGAAACGCGACGGCTATGATCCCGCCAAGATCCATGCCTGCCATAACCGAACCGTGGTCATCGACTCCCACCTGGGCGAACGGGAGAACAAGCAGATCAACGTCGTTCAGGCCCATGGGCTCCGCAATGTCCACCTCTACGAAGGTAACGAACAGTGGATCAATGTCCGCGATGCCGTGGGAAACCTGGCCGACAAATTCCTGTGCCTGAACAAGGTATACCCCGATGGATTCATGATTCCCAAGCGGTTCATCGGCGAAAACATCATACACCTCCCCACGGTCAAGACCCACGTCTTCACCACCACGACCGGGGCGATGAAGAATGCCTTCGGCGGCCTGCTGAATGAGCACCGCCATTGGACGCACCCCGTTATTCACGAAACCCTGGTGGATCTGCTGATGATTCAGAAGAAGATCCACGCCGGGGTCTTCGCCGTCATGGACGGCACCTTCGCGGGCGACGGCCCGGGCCCTCGCTGCATGATCCCACATCTCAAGAACGTCATTCTCGCCTCATCGGATCAGGTGGCCATCGACGCCGTGGCGGCCAAGCTCATGGGTTTCGACCCCTTGAAGGACATCAAGTTCGTTCGCCTCGCCCACGAACTGGGCCTGGGCTGCGGCGACACCCGTGATATCGAGATCGTGGGAGACGTTGAGGCCGGCAAAGAGAACTGGCACTTCGTGGGACCGTTCAAGAAGATGACCTTCGCCAGCCGGATGCAGCACAAGATCTACTGGGGTCCCCTGCGGAAACCGGTCGAATGGTCGTTGAAGACCGTTCTGGCCCCCTGGGCTTATATCGCCAGCGTGATCTACCACGATTCGTTCTGGTACCCCACCCATCAGAAACTGGTGCATGACATCCTGCACAGTGACTGGGGCCGCCTCTTCCATAACTGGGACAAGGTCGCCATCCCTCCGGACAATCTGACTGCCCCGGGCTGGGCAAACGTGGGAGCCGATCCGCTCAAGCTGAAAAAGGACAGTTGGAAGCTGTTCAAGAAATCGCTCTCGATTCTGGGCACATGTATCAAGGAAGCACCGGAATTCTCGGCGCGGAAAAGGCGCCTACATGGGTAACACACTTCCCCATTTCCCCACGCCGACACCCCGTTACCACGATACTCCGACACACTCTTCCCCTCCTCCCCTCCCCATGTCCCGCAAGGAAATGGATCAGCGCGGGTGGGATCGGTGCGACATCATTCTCGTCACCGGTGACGCCTACGTGGACCATCCCTCGTTCGGCGTGGCGTTGATTGGCCGTCATCTCGAATCGCGGGGCTACCGTGTCGGGATCATTGCCGCTCCGAATCCGAACGATGTCGAGGCCTTTCGCGTGCTCGGCCCGCCGCGCCTGTTCTGGGGCGTCACCGCCGGCAATCTGGATAGCCAGTTGGCGCGCCTGACCGTCATGCGCAAACGCCGCCGTGACGATCCTTATCTGCCCGACGGGCAGGGCGACTTGCGCCCGCCCAACGCCACCATCGTCTACGTCACCAAAGTCCGCCAGGCCTTCAAGGGAATTCCGGTCATCATCGGGGGGATCGAAGCCTCCCTGCGCCGCTTCGCCTATTACGACTATTGGACCGACAAAGTGAACCGCTCGATCCTGTTCGACTCGAAAGCCGATCTGCTCATCTATGGCATGGCCGAGCGCTCCCTCACGGAAGTCGCCGCGCGCCTAAGCCGGAACGAATCCCTTTCAGGAATCCCGGGCACCGCAGAGATTGCCAAGAAGGGCAGTCAGCGGTCAGGGGTCAGCGTTGATGGAGGGCCGGGCTCTGTCCCGGCCGCGGCCGACACAGAGGTCAGCCCTCCAGATAGACCTCTTAACTCTTCCCCACCCCGACACACCGTTACCCCGCTACTCCGAAACACTCGTCCCTCTTCCCCCCTGCCGCCTGCCGCTTCCCCGCCTGACTCAGGTCTCAGCCCTCAAACTCAGGATTCCCAATTTCTTCCCTCTTTCGAGCTCGTCTCGGCCCCCACCCCTGCGGGACGTGACGCGTTCACCCTCATGACCCGCGACATTTTCCTCAATGCCGCCACCGATACCCCGAAAACCCTCACGCAAGCCCATGGCGACCGTGTCCTGATGGTCCATCCTCCCTCGCCGCCCTTGACTCCGGATGAAATGGACACGCTCTATGCGCTTCCCTTCACCAAGCGCCCCCACCCTTCCTATGGCAAAGCCCGCCTCGCGGCCTATGAGATGATCCGGGACTCCATCACCACCCATCGAGGCTGCTACGGAAGCTGCAGTTTCTGCGCCATCGCCGTGCATCAGGGCAAAACCATCACCTCGCGCCATCCCGCCGGCCTTCTCCGCGAAATCCGGCAGCGTGCCGCGGCTGACGATTTCCACGGAACCATCAGCGATCTAGGCGGCCCCACCGCCAACATGTACGGCACCTATTGCCGGCGCGGCGGAAAGGGCTGCCGGCGCCTCAGTTGCCTGATGCCCGAGGTGTGCCCCAACCTGTCGACCGATGCCACCGCCCAGATCGAGCTCCTGCGGACCGCGCGGCAGATCCCCGGCATCAATCATCTGTTCATCACCAGCGGGATTCGGTTCGACCTTGCCCTCGCGCAGGAACCCCAGGCCTACATCCAGGAACTCGCCAACCACCACGTGTGCGGTCGGCTCAAGATCGCGCCCGAGCATGTGGCGGCCAATGTCCTCACCCTCATGCGCAAGCCCTCGGCCGAGAGCCGCGTCCGGTTTGTGCGGCAATTCCTGGAGGCGTCCCGCCGCGCCGGGAAACCGCAGCAGGTCGTGGAGTACTTTGTCAGCGGGCACCCCGGCTGCACGCTGAATGACATGATCGATCTGGCCCTGTATCTGAAGCGCGAGAACCTCCGTGCCGAGCAGGTCCAGGACTTCTACCCCGCTCCGCTCACACTGGCCACCGCCATGTTCTACACCGGAGAGGACCCCTTGACCGGCGAGCCGGTCTACGTCCCGAAAACCGATAACGAGAAAGCCATGCAACGGGCTTTGCTCCTCTGCCACGATCCCCTCTTTCACCGCAAAGCCCGGGAGGCACTGCGCGCCGCCCACCGCGAGGATCTGATCGGCCGCGGCCCAACCTGCCTCGTGCCGCCGGGCCCGTAGTTAATGAGAAGAGTGAGCCCAGTGGTACCAAGGCGGCAGCCACGAACTGCCGCACTCCAGGGCGGCTTCGCCGATCCTCAAATTGCTTGTCGGAACCCCCTGCTGTCGGTAGAAAGAGGAGATCATGAGAACCGATACTGACAAGTTCCTTGAAGCGCGCAACACCCTCCTCAACACTCGCTCCTACGACGAAGCCAAATCCACCTTCCGCTGGCCCGATCTCATTCACTTCAACTGGGCGCTGGACTACTTTGACCGGATGGCCGAAGGCAATTCCACGCCGGCCCTGATCTGGGCCGATGAAAACGGCCGGGAAGTCCGCCGGACGTTTCAGGACATGTCTCGTCGGTCAAACCAGTTGGCCAACTTCTTCAAGGACGCCGGTTTCGACAAATCCGATACCGTTCTGCTGATGTTGTCCAATACCGTGGAGCTTTACGAAATCCTCCTGGCGGCACTCAAGGCGTCGGTCGTGGTCACCCCGGCCTCCCCGCTGCTGACCGCCGCCGATCTTGAAGACAGGATCCGGCGCGGCCACGTCAAACACATCATTGCTGAGGAAGCCTTTCTGGACCGCATCGAGGAGGCCGGCCCGGTCATCAACACCTTGCGCAGCCGAATCGTCGTGGGCGCCGCGCGTCATGGCTGGACACCGTTCGCAAGGGGCGAGTTATTCAGCGACCGGTTTGAGTCCCCCTTCCCGACGTATGCCACGGACCCCTGCCTGCTGTACTTCACCTCGGGCACCACCGCAAAACCGAAGATGGTGATGCACACTCACACCAGCTATCCGGTGGGTCATCTCGTCACCATGTACTGGATCGGCCTCCGTCCCGGTGATATTCATTACAACATCAGTGCGCCCGGCTGGGCCAAGCACGCCTGGAGCAGTTTCTTCGCCCCCTGGAACGCCGGGGCGACCCTGTTCACCCATCACTATGGCCGGTTCGATGCCCCCCACGCGCTCAAGTTGATCGAAACCCAGCGCATCACCACGCTCTGCGCTCCTCCGACGGTGTGGCGGCGTTTCCTGATCGAGGATCTGAATCAGTACCGCTTTTCCCTCCGCGAGATCGTCAGCGCCGGCGAACCCCTGAACCCCGAAATCACCCGTCAGGTGCGCAAGGCCACCGGCGTCACCATCCGCGAAGGCTACGGCCAGACGGAGACCGTCCTTCAGATCGGAACGTTTCCCGGCATGTCGGTCAGGGAAGGCGCCATGGGCTGCGCGGCACCGGGCTTCAACGTGCAGACCATCGGGCCCACGCTGCTCCCCCTGCCGCCGGGCAGCGAAGGCCAGATCGCCGTACGGGTCACACCCGAACGTCCGACCGGTTTGATGAAAGGCTACCGCTGCAATCGCGAGCGCGATGACGATGTCTTCATCGGTGGGTGGTATCTGACCGGCGACGTGGCGCAAATGGACGCTGACGGCTATTTCTGGTTCGTGGGCCGCAACGACGATATTTTCAAGAGTTCCGACTATCGTATCAGTCCTTTTGAGATCGAAAGTGAACTCCTCGCTCATCCTTCTGTGGCCGAGTCCGCCGTGGTCGGAAGTCTGGATAAGGAACGCGGCGGACTGGTGCCCAAGGCGTTCATCGCCCTGCGGCCGGGTTTCGAGGCGTCACCGGCGCTCGCCCTCGATATTTTCCGGTTCTGCCGCCACGCCATGGCACCCTACAAGCGTCCCCGTCGTCTGGAGTTCATGGCCGACCTCTTGAAGACGACCAGCGGCAAGACCCGGCGCGCCGATCTGCGAAAATACGACGACGACCTGCGTCGCACCGACAGTAACGGCGCCCATGAGTTCATGGAAAGTCAGTTCGCAGGGGAACTGACCCACCCCGGCCTACAGGTTTCAGGACTCACCCTCGGCACACGATCCAACGAGGTGGACGCCGGTATCCCTACCGGCGTCAAACCGCGCTAGGGACAGCGCGGTCCACCTTGAAGACACGCTTACCGCTTACCCCTTCCCGCTTACCGCTCCCACCTACCTCAGAGCCAGCTTCTTGTATTTTCCGCGCCGATGCAGGAGGCGTTCGGAATTGCCGGCCAGTTCTTTTTCCTCGTAGTCGGCGAAGTTTCCTTCGAACCAGCGCAGCTTGCCGTCACCCTCAAAGATCAGTAGATGCGTGCAGATACGGTCGAGGAAGTAACGATCATGGCTGATCACCATGGCGCAGCCGGAGAACTCGTTGATCGCCTCCTCCAACACCCGCATCGTGTTCACATCCAGATCGTTGGTCGGTTCGTCGAGTAACAGGACATTGCCGCCCCGCCGCAGCAACTTGGCCAGATGCACGCGATTGCGCTCGCCGCCGGAGAGCTTGCCGACTTTCTTCTGCTGCTGGGCTCCCCTGAAATTGAACCGCGACAGGTAGGCCCGGGAGTTCATCCGCCGGTCGCCCAATTCGATCTCTTCCCCGCCCCCGGTAATCTCCTCGAACACGCTCAGGTCATCATGCAGCGCGTCCCGGTGCTGGTCCACATACGACAGCATGACGCTGTCCCCCAGCGTGAGCGTCCCGGCATCGGGTTTTTCCTGCCCCATGATCATGCGGAAAAGCGTGGTTTTGCCGCAACCGTTGGGGCCCAGCACGCCCACCACGCCACCGCGCGGCAGGTTGAAGGACGCGTTGTCCAACAGGCGCACGCCGCCGTAGCCCTTCGTCACCCCGTCAAAGATCAGCACCTTGTCACCCAGGTGCGGTCCGGGCGGAATCTGGATCGACACATCGTCCTTGCGGGCCTCGAAACGCTGACCCGCCAGTTCCTCATAGCGGGTGATACGGGCCTGGCTTTTCTTGCGCCGGCCTTCCGGACTGCTGCTGATCCACTCCAGTTCATGGGTCAGGATCTTCTGGCGCTGACTTTCCCGTTTCTCCGACTGCCGCAGGGATTCGGCCTTCTGCTTCAGCCACGAGGTATAATTGCCCTCGAAGGGAATCCCCCGTCCGCCTTCCAGTTCCAGGATCCACTTGGTGATGTGATCGAGAAAATAGCGATCATGGGTCACAATGATCACGGTGCCATGATACTCGCGAAGGGCGGTTTCGAGCCAGGCCACGGTTTCGGCATCCAGATGGTTGGTCGGCTCGTCAAGCAGCAGGAGGTCCGGCTTTTCGAGCAGGGCCTTGCACAAGGCCACGCGGCGGCGTTCGCCGCCCGAGAGGGTGGACACATCGGCATCGTCGGGCGGCAGCACCAGCGCATCGGACGCCACGTCCAGCATGCGGTCGGCCTCCCAGGCATCCATCGCGTCAATCTGCTCCTGCAGGCGGCTCATTTCATCCATGAGCTTGTCCATCTCGTTCTTCGGGAGCTTCTCGCCCATCTTATCGGCGACCTCATCATAGCGCGCGATCAGGGCATGGATGGGGGCCAGGGCTTCCTCAAGGTTGCCGCGGACGTTCTTTGCGGGATTCAGGTGCGGTTCCTGGGGAACATAACCCACCCGCATGCCCTTCATCAGCTGGGCGGTGCCCATGTATTCGGCGTCCACACCGGCCATGATCCGCAGCAGGCTGGTCTTGCCTGATCCGTTCTCACCGACAATGCCGATTTTGGCGCCGTGATAGAACGACAGACTGATGTTTTCGAACACCGTCTTATCGTTGTACATCTTCGTCAGGTTCTGGGTCTGAAAGACAAAAGGTGGCATGGGGGTCTCTTACAGGTGAAAGGTATTGGGTTCATGAAGCCTGTGAAAGATAGCGGGGATGAGGCGGGAACTCAAGCTTGACTAGCATGGCCCAACCGGCCACCATGTGGCCTCGTTTGAAGGGCCCGCTTTAGGCCCCGGTTGCTGGCCTCCATCAACCCTTTCTTCATGCGCCTGTAGCCTAATGGACAAGGCATCTGACTTCGGATCAGAAGATTGCAGGTT
>CAYOIT010000182.1:0-8493 GCA_964404035.1 uncultured Verrucomicrobiota bacterium
TGGCTTGGTGGCGTGTGCGAATACGGTCTGCGCCGAGACCGGGGGCAATCCGCGGGATGTGGAGCGCGACACAACCGGTCACCGTGGGGCAGACATGGCAGTCTGCCGCAAAATGCTCTATGAAGCTGGATTCGAGTCGCTTCGCCGTGGCGACGGCACGACGATTGGGCTGGATGTCCACTACCTGCAACGGCAAACCTGACGGGGATCGGTGTTGATGCCGTCAGTTCCCCTTTTCCACCGAAGCCGATACGACTGCGCAAGCGAAGAACCCATCCTCTTCATCGATTACCTCGACCACGCGGTACCTCGATTCCTCCAACAACCGCCGTGTGCCATACTTGCAGGGCATGCGATCGTGGCGCACAGGTTCGGAGAATCCCGCATGCAGCGCGTTCAGGCGCCCGCTGCCCTCCAGATTGGCGATCACCAACCGCCCGCCGGGGGCCAGGCAGGGCCGAAACCGCCGGAGGATCGCGCCCTTGTCGTCGAAGTGAGGGAAGACACGGAACAGGATCGCCAGGTCCCAGGCCGCCGCCTTCAGTTCAACCGTCTCCGCCGCCCCTTCGATGATTTCCACGTTCCGCGCCGCCGCGAGCCGCACGCGGCATTGCCGGACCATGCCAGGGCTGGCGTCGAAGGCCAGAATATGCCCGGTAGGCCCTACCCACTGCGAGAGATGCTCCGTCAAGGGCCCCACGCCGCAACCGGGCTCGATTACACGCAGACCGGCCAGATCGCCAAGCCGCTGCTTCAGTTGTTCGATCTTGCCGCGATCAGCATCCGTGAAGAGCAGCGGATCGTCGCTCACCGCCACACGGTCAAAGAACTCTTTCTTGCTCATTACCAACTCCGGTTTGTTTCCACGATGCCCCGCCCTGCGCACGCGCGCACGGCAAGGGCTACCGCATACACGAGTGAGGAGACCAGCACAATGCTCGCCCCCGCCGGCCAGTTCAGCCAGAACGACAACGCCAGGCCCCCGACGGCGCAGAGCGCACCCAGCGCCATGGATCCGATGACGGCCGTCCGGTACGTTCGCGCCAATTGCATGGCGGCGACCGCCGGATTGGTCAACAGACTGTAAAGCATCAGCCCGCCGACAATGTTGAGGTTGACGGTGACCGTGAAGCCGCACAGGGCAATGATGGCGTAGTAGATCGCTGCGGCATGAATGCCGCAGGCGCGCGCAATCTCACGGTCAAACAGGACCGCTTTGGTCTCCTTGGCGAAGACGACCAGCAGGATCAGCGGCAGTAGCCACGCCAATACCAGCGGCGGCAGGTCTGCCCACCGCACCAGAAGGAGATTGCCCCACATCAGGCCCAGCAGTTCTGAGCGCCGGTCCTGCATGAGGCCGATGCCGAGAAAAGCCAGGCCCAGCATCAGTGAGAACAGGATGCTCATGACCGTATTGGCATGCGTACGCGTTTTGTCGGCAAGCGGGCCGACGAGTGCGGCGACTTCCAGTGAGGTGACCAGGGCGGTGCCGAGAACGGGTGTTCCAAGGAAGTAGGCCAGCACGGCGCCCGCCAGGGCCGCATGCGCCAGACAGACGCCCATGAACGGCAGGTTCAGCGAAATCAGGAGGAAACCGGCCAGTCCGCACCCGGCGCCGCCGACCAGCGCCGTCAGAATCCATTTAATCTGGAGCGCCGTCATCGCAACTCCTCCGGCAGGACGACATACCGTCCACCCGTTTCGAGGATGCGCAACGGCAGGCCGTACAGATCCGACAACAGCGCGGCGTCCATGGCCTCGGCCAGCGTCCCCATGCGGATCAAACGGCCGCCGCTCAGGAGCGTCGCATGCGTGATCCCTGCCGGCAGGTGGCGCGGGTCGTGGGTCACCATGATAACCGTCAGGCCCAGGGTCCGCCAGAGGCGGCCGATGAGTTGTGTAATGGCTTCCTGCCAGCGTAGGTCGAGATGTCCGGCGGGCTCGTCCAGAAGCAGAAGGTCCGGCTGCTGTGCCAGGGCTCGGGCCAGGTGGACTTTGCGTTGTTCGCCGCCGGAGAGCACGCCAAACGCGCGCCCGGCGATGGGGGCAAGCTCCACCTGATCCATCGCCTCGTCACAGATGCGTTGATCCTGCCGTGTCAACGAGTGTCCAAAACCCCTGACTCCGGCGCGGCCCATCTGAACTACCTCGCGCACGGAGAGCGGCATGACTGAAGCGATGCGGGAATGCAACTGCGGGACATAGCCGATGCGCCTTCGCAGCCGGCTGCGGGCAAACGGCGAAATTCGGGAAACCTCCGAATCCAGCACCTTCAAATAGCCCGAAAACCGGGTGAGGGATGGAATCGCGTTTAGCAGCGTGGTTTTGCCGGCGCCGTTTGGACCCAACACGGCCAGGAAAGCACCCTGGGGCAGGGCCAGCGACACTCGATCCAGGACGACCGTTCGGCGATGCCGCACGGTCAATTCGCGCATCTCAACCGCCGCCGCGGTCACGGGAGTCCCTTCAGTAAGGCATCCACGTTGGCGGCCAACAGCCGCCAGTATGCACCCGTCTCACCGCTGTCCGGGAAGTTGCTGAGCATGATGCCCGGCAGACCGGAAGCCTCGGCCAGCGCCTCCAAGTGGCGTGGTCCCCACTGGCGGTTGCCGACTACCGCCTCGGCGCCCGCCGTCCTCGCCATATCCACGGCCCGGTTCAGTTGCCATGCGGACTCGTCCGTGCCGGCCTGGAAGATCGCCACCACGTTCAGGCCCATCCACTGGCAAAAATCGCGCTGGTAGCGGGCGCACAGCACCTTCCGGCCTCGCAGCCGTTCCGCGCGTCCGGCGCGCTTGCTTTCCGCATCCGCAGCCTTGCTCTTCACATCCTTCAAGCGGGCTTGAATGTCGGCGGCTTTGTCGGGCCATGTTTGTGCCAGACGATCCGCCAGTTCTTCACACATGGCCACGTAGCTTGTGGGTATGGTAAACGCGGGGCATGAGCTGATCGCGACAATGCGGTTGGTTTGCAAGCCCGACTTTGAGACCCCGGTGTCAAGGCCGGCCTGAAAATCGTGCCGAATGAAGAGCGTGGCGGTCGCGAGGTGTCTGACTTGACCGGGATCGAGGTCGAAATGGCCGGGGCAGGAGCCAGGCGGCATCAAGCGCACGATCGGAAGGTCGGGCCCCATTAGGTCGCGCACGGCAGTCTCGATCAAGGTGGTGGTCACGACCGCCAACGGCCCTTCGGGCGGCCGCACGGCTAATGCCTGGTACGTTGTCCCGGCCAGGAAGAGCAATAACAGTGCGATGGTTCCTCTTTTCATGGTGTCTGGAATGAACTCCCTTCTTTCGGTCTGATCCGCGCGATCACGCCGTTGTCTCCCGATTGGCGATACCACGTGAAACCGGCAACCGGCGCTCGCGCATTCAGGGCCTTGCTCAGACTCTGGCGGGGGCCGAGACTCCACACGACCCAGGCCAGGGGGGCCTGCGCATCGTCTCGGTAGCAGCCGGTCGCGCTTTGGCACACGGAAAAGTCGTCGGGCAGGAACATGGCGAAGTTCTCGTCCTGCAGCGACCCGTTCAACAGGTAGGGCCCAATGGCGGCATACTTGTACGTGTGGCCGGAATTGAATGGGTCTTCCATGGCGCACGACATGCCTCCACTTCCTCCGCCAGGCAGGTACCCGCCTTCCACCAGTTCAATCGGCAACTGACACCAGTGGTCCAACTCGCTCGTGGTGCACCACACGCGAACGGGCGGGTAATGCTTATGATCCTCGCAGTACATCTCCAAAGCCACCTCGATCTGCCGTAACTCGACTACCACCTTCGCCACCCGCGCCTTCTCGCGCGCTGCCGACAGAGCCGGGAGAATCAGTCCCGCGAGCAGTCCGATGATCGCCAGGACCACAAGGAGTTCCAGCAACGTGAATCCCTTTTTGTTCATTCCTGCTGCTTCAGTCGGTAGAACCGGGCTGGCTCGCCACTTACAGCGGGATCCTCTTCAACGGAGATCCACTTCACCGGTGGCGTTTCGACGCGCTGCCAGCCGGATGTCATGGTCAGATTGGTCGAATACTCCAAGGCATAGTTCGTGTAGGTCGCGGACCAATAGACGAGCATGTTCCCGCTGCTCTGAACCATTCGAAGCGTCGGCCCTATCTCCTGCACGAACAGCTCATAGCCAAAAGTCCCATCCGTTCCCGATCCTGATTCCTGGTTGACGATGCCCACGGCCGAGAACCAATCGGTGGGGGCCGGTCCCAAATCGGCCAGCGGTAGGCGCAGGGTGAAGAAGCGCCCTTCGCCGTCGGTGACGGTACAGAGCCGGTCCGCCCAGTTCGTTTTGCCCCAGCCGTTCGCCGCATAGCCGTTGGTGGCGATGCGCACGGCCTCGATGCGGACCCGCATGCCTTGGTAGCGCTCGCCCCCCGTTTCGCGGGTCGGATCGAAAATGTCCTCGTGCGTCCCGGGGTTGCCGTCATCCACATTCACCAGGTCCGCCAGATGGACCACTTCGGGGTCGGGAAGCCCGTAGCCGGCCTGAACCAGGGTGACGGCGAAATCGTTGGCCGTGGTCACCCGGTGCGCCTCGTTGATATTTCGTTTGCCCCCGTAGAAGAGCGTCTTGGTGGCCCGCACCTCTACAAGGTCCCCCTTACGGAAGTGGTGCAGGGCATTCGTGTCGTAGTTCACGCGGACCATTTCGTTCGACCATGCCGCTTCGGAGTAGAAGTTGCCCTCCGGAATGAAAGGGCCGAGACTGTTGTAGTTCTGCCCCATCCAGCAGGCGGTTCCCCCGCGATCGTTGCCCGCCATGGTCTGAAAGAACATCTGCCATTGCGCCCCCATACGGTTCCCGCTTTCGGCGCCCGGATCCCACGTGAAGTCCAGCATCTCCTCAGGATCGTTCAGGATGACGCCCCGGAGGGTGAATGGAGTCGCCACGGCCTGCGTGCTGACCCCGCTGACATTCACGGCCTGGAGGTTCGTGTGGGTTTCCGACTGCCCCCACACCGCCGTACCGAAGAATGAATCAACAACCAATACCGCCATCGCCACACGTTTCATTGTTCAGCGTTCTCCTTCCCGCTGTCGGCTTCCCTGTAAGAAACGGCAGTAACACGTATCACAGAAACGTAATACTGTTCAATCGCAAAAAACAGGTCCGGGTTTCCAGCAGGGGGTCAGGATAAACGGGTGCCGGTCGTTCCGGCGGCGAGCGAGACGTGTTTCAAGCCCTTGACGGCCTTCAAACGCTTGACGATGGCGTCGACCTCGGTCGGCGTGCCGCGCACCGCGATGATTTCCAGGCAGTTGTCGTGGTCGAGATGAACATGCTGGGTGGAGATGATCGCGTCATGGCAATCGTGTTGCACATCGGTGAGCGTCTTCACGATATCCCGCTTGTGATGGTCGTAGACGAGCACGATGGCCCCGGCGACCTCTTCGCCGTCCTGCCATTCGGTCTGAACCAGGGCGTCGCGAATGAGGTCGCCGACGGCTTTGGATCGCGTCGGACACCGTTCGGCCTTGATTCTGGCGTCAAACTGTCGGACCAACCCCTCGTCGAGCGATACGCTGAAACGTGTGAGTGCCATCAATCATTCCTCTGGAGTGGTGCGGCCGCCAAAGTTATCGGCAAATTGTGTCCTGAAACGCCATCATCGCCCGCCGTTATACCACGAAAACAACAGGCGCAACTGCCGCCTTGTGACAAAAAGACAACTGCCGTTGCGCCCACAGCCCTAAGCCTGCGAAAGGTTTCTTGACCTTACGGGCCTACGATTTGGGTGGTACTTCCTTTTCCTTTTTCCCCGCGAACCTTTCCTCCCCCAGCCAGGGCTGCACCGATGCCAAGGACCAACACGAGAGCTACCATCAACAACATCTTCATTCGTAACGCTCCTTCCTTGATTGTGCATTGAGGGTAGCAACTCTGGTGCCAGATGCAAGGCAAATCCATCTGCAGGCCAGCCCCGCTTACTCAGAGTCGCATCCGCGCGCTTCTGTGGTCCTATTACAGTAGCAGTTACGCTACTCTAATGGGGGTCGTTCGTCCTGGTTCGGTGCGGTGTATCGATATGCCCGGCAACAGGTTGCGTGGTATCAGCGTACGGGCGACATGTTGTGGCACACTTCATGATATAGATCACGGCGACGAATCAAGGCATGGAGAATCATGAAAGTAGCGCTCGCAACGTGGAATGGACGAATCTCGCCGGTGTTCGATGTGGCGCGGCAGGTTCTAATGCTCGATGTCGAAAACGGTCGCGTGATCGCCCGACACGAGGAAACGCTGCCCGGAACCGAGCCGCAGGCTCAGGCGGGTCGGCTGGCGGCGCTTGCTCCTCAGACGTTGATCTGCGGGGCCATCTCGCGGCCGATGGCCGCTTTGCTGGAGGCCGGCAAGATTCGCGTGATCCCGTTTACCGCCGGCGATGTGGAACGGGTCCTTGGCGCTTGGTTGCTCGGCACCCTGCCAAATTCGGAACTGAGCATGCCGGGGTGTTGTGGACGGCAGCGTTGTCATGGCGGCAGAGCCGGAGGGAGGGGCGTTCGAGGACTGAACGCTCGCCGTCCGGCGTCAAAATAGAAAAGGAATGACCAATGCAGATCGCAATCAGTTCAACGGGCAAGGAGATGTCGAACAACGTGGATCCACGGTTTGGGCGGGCCAAGTATTTCATTGTGGTGGACACGGAGACGAACGCGTCGACGGCTCACGATAACGCGCAAAACCTGAATGCCGCGCAGGGTGCGGGGATTCAGGCGGGCGAAACGGTCGCACGGTTGGGCGCAAAAGCCGTCGTCACGGGCAATGTCGGCCCCAAGGCGTTTCGCGTTTTGAATGCGGCAGGCATCAAGGTGTACCTGGCCGGCGAGGGCACGGTGAGCGACGCCGTCCGCCGGTTCAAGGCGGGCGAGTTGAAGGAGGCTTCCGCCGCCAATGTGGATGGACATTGGGGTTGAGTCGGAACAGGTAACAGCCCTCCTTCGCACAAGGCTACGGAGGGCGCTTCGCGAAAGGAGAGCACAACATGCCAAGGAAAGATGGAACAGGACCGGGTGGAGCAGGGGCAGGCACAGGCCGCGGACTCGGTCCGTGCGGCGGTGGACAGCGCAAAGGTCCGGCAGCGGGAGCCGGCAAAGGGCAAGGCCGAGGTCGCGGTGGGCGCGGCCAAGGTTTGGGACGCGGAGGCAGAGGCAGCGGTGGCGGCCGGGGTGGTGGCGTTGGTGGTGGTCGCTAAATCGTAACACAGAAAATCGAGTCCCAGCCGGCTGAGAAGTAAGGACGGACTGAAACTAACGCGGTGGCGGGGAGTCCCAACCGGGCCTCCCCGCCCAGTCTCTTTGAGTGAAGACAGGCATGAAAGACTATCGTCATCTCTTTGGCCCTGTGCCCTCCCGGCGTCTCGGGCGGTCGCTGGGCGTGGATTTGACGCCGTTCAAGACCTGCACTCTGGACTGCATTTTCTGTCAGTTGGGCCGCACCACGCACCAGACGCTGGATCGCCAGGAGTATGTTTCGGTGGCTGGGGTCACAAAGGAACTTCAGGAATGGATTGAGGCGGGCGGAAAAGCGGATTTTGTGACGCTGGCGGGGTCGGGAGAACCCACCCTGAACACGGGTTTCGGCGAGGTGCTCCAGTTCGTTCGCGAACGGACCGCCATCCCGACCGCGTTGCTTTCGAATGGCACGCTGTTCTGGCAGCCCGCAGTAAGGGAAGCGGCAAAAAGGGCCGACGTCGTTAAGGTGTCGCTCAGCGCCTGGGATCAGTTCTCGTTCGAGCACGTCAATCGCCCGCATCCTGATTTGAGTCTCCGGAAAATCATGGATGGATTCCGGGTCTTCCGGGATGGGTTTCAGGGCAAGCTATGGGTCGAAGTGTTTCTTATCTGGGGAACCAATTCCGTGCGGCATGATGTGGAGAAAATCGCCGAGCTCGTTAACGCCATCGGTCCGGACGAGATTCATCTCAACACGGCGGTCCGTCCACCTGACGAAGACTTTGCGCTCCCGATGCCGCGGAACAAAATGGAAGAACTGACGGGCCTGTTTCGCCCCGCCGCCAAGGTGATCGCCGAATTTGCGTCGGATCAGTCTGTCGATGTGGCGGCGAACGAGAAAACCATTCTGGCTATGCTGAAGCGGCGGCCCTGTACGGCGGCACAAATGGCCGATGTGTTCAGGATGCATCCTAACGAAGTGTCCAAGTACCTCGGTAAACTGTTGCGCACGGGCCGAATCCGGGCTCAAGACGGGGCGTATTACGTGGCGGTTGCGGCTGGAGGCGACTGAACACATAAAGGAAGAGATGACCATGGCAACAACGGATGAACTGACCCTGACGGATGCCAACTTCGCTGCGGAAACAGGCACGGGAGTGGTCCTGGTTGATTTCTGGGCAGAATGGTGTGGGCCTTGTATCCGACAGGGTCCCATTATCGAGAAGGTGGCCGCAGCCGTGGCCGGATTGGCGAAGGTCGGCAAATACGATGTGGACAAAGGATCGGAGGCCCCCGGGCGATTTGGAGTCAAGGG
>CAYOIT010000183.1:0-8446 GCA_964404035.1 uncultured Verrucomicrobiota bacterium
CCCCTAACGTGTAACCCTTTGTTTTACCGTGAGTTCTGAGTGCTGAAGAATGAGCACTGGCTAGGGCTCCTGAGGCATCCGATTCGGCACTGTCCTTCCTGCCCTCATCCTGCTATCCTATAGTGCATGTTCCTTAACCGCCAAGCCGAGCCCTCGCAGGATGAAAGGTTGCCCCAGCCTTACTCCCGGAGGCAGGGCTTCAGGGTGGCGGGTGATCAGGCCCCGTACCCCCTGGGCGGAAGCCCCTGCCGCGCGTCACCGCAACCCGCGATTCCCCTACCTATTATGACCAAACTGCCATACACCACCACGACGCGAGTCAGCACGACTCCGCCGCTATCGCCGCCCCGCCCCCCCCCGCGCTGGAACGGGAACCTCGCCTGGATCGTACTGGGAGTGGGTCTGATGATGACCGCGGTCGCGACCCTGTACATGGACACGACGGCCGAGAAGACGGCCGAGCGGGACTTTCTCGAAGACTGCGCCGACCTTCGCGACAAGATCTCAGAAAGGCTTAACGACCATGCCCGCATTCTGCGGAGCGGAGTGGCGTTATTCAACGCCTCTGACGTGGTCACGCGCGAGGAATGGCGTGTCTTTACCCAGCGGCAGAAGGTCGACAAGCAGCTTCCCGGCATTCAGGGCATTGGTTTTTCTCTTCTGATCCCCCGCACAGAACTGAGCCGACACATCCAGGAAATCCGCGATCAGGGTTTCCCGGAGTACAATGTCAAACCGGAGGGAGACCGGGAACTCTACTCCTCCATCATTTATCTGGAGCCGTTTACCGGTCGTAACCTGCGGGCCTTCGGCTATGACATGCTCTCCGAACCCGTGCGCCGGGCCGCCATGGAACAGGCGAGAGATACGGATGCCGCGGCCCTTTCGGGCAAAGTTATTCTGGTTCAGGAGACCGACGCGGACGTTCAGCGCGGCACCCTCATGTACGTGCCGGTCTATCGTACAGGCATGCCGATCGATTCGATCGAAGGACGCCGGGCCGCAATCTACGGCTGGGTGTATAGCCCCTACCGAATGAATGACCTGATCCAGGGGGTGCTCGGCGACACGCTCGGGGCAGGCCCCGTCCATCTGGAGGTCTTTGACGGCGCGCAGTCCTCACCCCAGAATCTGCTCTACGCGAGTCCGTCGACCGGGGACGATTCCCCGCGTTCCGCCGCGCGCTTCTCGCGCGACATTCAGGTTGATTTCAACGGCCATTGCTGGACCCTTTGCTTTACCCAAGCCCACGCCGGATTCGCCATGGCGACCCACGCCAAAATAGGGCTCACCCTGGTCGTCGGAACAGTGATCACAGTGCTGCTGTTCAGCCTGATTCGAGTGCTATTGAACACCCGGGCGGCCTCACAACGGATGGCGGAAGCACTGACCCGCGACCTGCGGGAAAGCGAAGAATCCTACCGCACTCAATTCGCGAACAACTCAGTGACGATGTTGCTCGTTGACCCCTCGGATGGAGCGATCCTTGACGCCAATGCCACCGCGCTCAGCTTTTACGGCTATTCGCGGGATCGTCTTCTGGCCATGCGCATCTCCGACATCAATGTCCTGCCAAGTTCTGAAGTCAGCGAGAAGATGGCGTCCATCGCTCAGGAACACGGCGCGCGCTTTGAGTTCCAACACCGCCTGGCGGATGGCTCGGTGCGGGACGTCGAGGTGTCATCGAGCCGTATTTTCTCCGGCGGGCGGAACATCTTGCACTCCATCATCCGGGATATCACCGACCACAAACGGGCAGACGAGGCTCTGCAATCAAAAACGGCTTTGCTTGAGGCACAGTTGAACGCCTCTCTCGATGGCATTCTGGTGATCGATGAACATCAGAAACGCGTGCTTATTAACCCGCGTTTGATTGTGCTGTTCAATATTCCCCAGCCTATTCTCGAGGATGTGAATGACGCCGCGTTGCTCAAGCATGTCGCAAGCTTAGCCAAGCACCCGGAACAATTCCTTCAGCAGGTGATGCGTCTCTACGAGAGCCCTACCGAGATCAATCGTGACGATATCGAATTCAAGAACGGAATGCTTCTGGACAGGTATTCTGCGCCTGTTTTGTGTCAGGATGGAAGCTACCGCGGCAGGATCTGGACGTTTCGCGACATCACCGCGCGCGTGCAGGCCGAGGAGGCGCTCCGCCGCGCCACCGAACGCCTGTCGTTGGCCGTGCGGGCAGGCGGTGTGGGTATCTGGGACTACGACGTGGTCAACAACATACTAGCCTGGGACAACCAGATGTTTCGCCTTTACGGAATCACGAAGGATCAGTTCACCGGCGCTTACGAGGCGTGGCAGGCGGGGGTTCACCCGGAGGACCGGCAGCAAGGTGACGCGGAAACCCAGTTGGCATTGCAGGGCAAGAAGGAATTCGACATCGAGTTCCGGGTACTTTGGCCTGACGGGACAATTCGCCACATCCGGGGCTTCGCCACCGTGCAGCGCGACGCCTCCGGCCGGCCCTTGCGCATGCTAGGCACAAACTGGGATATCACCGCCCATAGAGAGGCGCAGGACGCTATCAAACGGCAGGCCAGCTTGATCAATTCGCTGCTCGATTCAATACCCGATATCATCTTTTTCAAAGACATCCATGGCGTTTATCTGGGCTGTAACCCACCCTTTGCCGAGTTTGTGGGCCGCCCCAAAGACGAGATTGTCGGCAAGACGGACGACGATCTCTTTAGCGCGGAGATCGGAGAGACGTTCAGGAAGAACGACCAGCGCATGTTGGAATTGTGTGAAGCCCGCCACAACGAAGAAACAATCACCTTTCCCAACGGGCGAATCATGCTGATCGACACCCTCAAGACGCCCTACCGGGGCCCGGACGGGAACCTGATCGGCATTCTCGGCATCAGCCGCGACATCACCGAACGCAAGAGGGCGGAAGAGGCGCTGCGCACAGCCTCGCGGTATACCCGCAGCCTCATCGAGGCCAGCCTTGATCCTTTGGTCATGATCAGCGCAGAAGGGATCATCACGGATGCCAACACGGCCACCGAGACCATTACCGGCATCGGGCGGGAAAGGCTGATTGGCAGTGATTTCATGCGCTATTTCACGGATTCTAAAAGCGCGCATGCCGGGTTCCTGAAGATCTTCGCAGAGGGACAGATCCGCGACTGGCCGCTCACCATTCGGCACACCTCCGGCAGGCTCACTGAAGTCATGACCAATGCCACCCTTTACCGCGATGAGGCAGGCAACATTCTCGGTGTTTTCGCGGCGACACGCGACGTGACCGCCCTGATGAATGCCGAAAAGGCGAGACGGGAAAGTGAGGAACGGTACCGCACCCTGATTGAGATCTTCCCGGATGCAATCAGTGTGATTCAAAACGAAACCTTTGTCTATGTCAATTCAGCCGCCATGTATCTGTTCGGCGCTGCGTCGGCGCAAGACTTGCTGGGCCACCCCATGCTCGATCGCATTGACCCGGACGATCATCCGCAGGTAATCATGGCATTGAAGCTTCTGTCCAGCGAGGGTGTTGCCCCCATCCTGGAGTTGCGATATATCAGACTCGATGGGGCGACGGTGGAGGTGGATCTTCATGTCACAGCGATTATCTTCAACGGAACACCGGCCGTTGTCATTGTCGCCCGCGACATCTCGGAGCGCAAACGTGCCGAGGCTGATCTGGCCCGACTTTCAGTCATTCAACGAGCATTGGTGCATCTGGCGACGGATTTCGTCAACGTTCCTATGGAACGGCAGGATACCGCGATCGATGAGTCTCTGGCGACTATGGGTACACTCATCCATGCGGATCGCGCCGCCCTGTATGAATATGACTTTGACCGGGGAGTCATGTCCAACACCCATGAGTGGTGTAACGCCGGGATCACACCGGCGATCGGCAACCTCCAGGCGGTTCCCGCCGCCTTGTTCCCTGACTGGGTCAAAGCACACCAGCGCGGAGAGTTGGTGCACCTCCCCCTCGCTGATCCTTCGCCAAACGATATCACTCTGCAGACCACACCCGTACCCCAGGGAATCCGAGAACTCATTGCCTTGCCGCTGATGCAAGGCGCGGTCTGCCTGGGCTTCATCAGCTTTGACGGTGGGCGTGAAAAAGAGACCTGGCAGGAGGAAGATGTCGCGCTCCTGCGCGTACTGGCCGAACTCTACGCGCATTTCCAAGCCCGCCGCCGCGCGGAACGGGAGACGCTCGCACTCCAAAAGAGCCTGACCGTGGCTCGCGACGCGGCCCAAGCGGCGGCCGCTGCCAAGAGCTTGTTCCTGGCCAACATGTCGCACGAGATCCGCACCCCCCTTAATGCCATCCTCGGCTATGCCCAGATCATGGAACGCGAGTGTCGAAACTGCCCGACAGGGCAACGCCTGAACGCGATCACCCGCAGCGGCGAGTATCTCCTGGAACTGATCACTGACCTGCTGGAGTTGGTACGCAACGATGGCCGTATCATCACCCTTGCACCGGCCACTTTCGACTTCCTCCAGGTGCTTGAGGATGTCCGACTCATGTTCGCCCGGCCTCTCGCAGCGCAAGGGGTGGCGTTAGAGGTGTCTCGCACCCCGGACGTCCCGCACTATATCCACGCCGACCAGGCCAAGGTGCGTCAGGTGCTCGTAAATCTGGTCGGTAATGCGGCGAAGTTCACAGAGAAGGGCAGCGTACAATTGTCGGCTTCCGTCTCGGAGACCAGCACGCCCAATGGCATGACCCTGGTCATAGACATCGTCGATACGGGTTGCGGCATCTGCGAGGCCGAACAGACCCGAATCTTCGAACTGTTCTACGTGGGGGAACACAATCAGCATACGGGCAAAGGCACGGGGCTGGGACTACCGTTGAGTCGCCGCTACGCCCAGGCGCTGGGTGGGGACGTTACGGTGACAAGCCAACCCGAAGTGGGATCCTGTTTCCGGTTCACCTTTCAGGCCCGGATAGAGAGCGGCGATGAGGCCATCCACGCCTGCCGCGAAAGCATACGACGGCTCGCCCCGGATCAACGCGTGTGCCATATCCTGGTGGTGGATGATGATCCAACGAACTGTGACATGCTCGCCGACATGCTCGCACCGGTCGGGTTTGCCGTCGAGATCGCAACCAGTGCGGTGCAAGCCCTGAACCGACTGTGTCAGCCCCATCAGATTGATCTGGTGCTGATGGACAAGAGCATGCCGGAGATGAATGGCTACGAGGCCATACGTCGTCTCAGGGAGCGGCCCGAAGGGCGTGCGCTTTCGATCGTGGTCGTGACGGCTTCCGGTCTCTCCGATGAACGGGAACATGCGCTTGCCGCCGGCGCGAACGGCTACACCTCCAAACCTGTACGACGGGAGAACTTCCTGCACGAAATTGCCCGCGTCGCCGGGGTACGGTACGAGTATGAACGGGCACCCGTCGCCGATCCGTCCGCAACGCAACCGACCGTCCTGGATCCCACAGCGCTGTCGCGCTTGCCGGCGGAACAGCGCCGGAGCCTCGACCAGGCTTTGCGCCGTGGCGACATCCGCCAGTTGCGGTCCCTGGTCGATACCATCGCGCACGATCACGCCGGGCTGGCCGCCGGCATCCGCACATATGTTGACACCTACGACTATGATCGCCTGCGGCGCCTGCTTGATTCCGCCGAAGGAGACGCGCTATGAACCCCGATTCCGCCCACGCCACCATCATGATCGTCGACGACGAACCGGACAACCTGAACGTGCTCGGTGAGATGTTGCGCCAGGAGGGCTGGGGCGTGCGAGCCTTTCCCCGCGGCGAGTTGGCTGTCGCCGCCGCGCGCGATGAGGCCCCCGATCTGGTGTTGCTGGACATCCGGATGCCGGGCATGGACGGATACGAAGTCTGCCGCCGCTTCAAAGCCGATGAACGCCTTCGCCCGATCCCCGTCATCTTCCTGAGCGCCTTAGCCGCCCCGTCCGACAAGGTACGCGCCTTTGAGGCGGGCGGCGTGGATTATGTGACCAAACCCTTCGCCGAGATCGAGGTGCTGGCCCGCACGCACACCCACCTCCGACTGCACCGGTATCAGCGCCACCTGGAACAACTGGTCTGTCAGCGCGTTCAAGAACTCGCCGAGGCGCACCGGCGCCTGCAAATCTGGGACGACGCCAAAACCCAGTGGCTTAACGTGTTGTCCCACGAAATGCGCACCCCCCTCACCGGCGTATTCGGGATCGCTGACCTCCTGTTCATGAACTTGCCGCCCGAGTCCGGTGCTCACGCGTTACGGGGAGATTACGACCGCTCCTGTCTTCGTATCGAGAAACTAATGAACGACGCGCAAACACTCGCCCAAATCGATATCGCCTCTGAAGGCTTTATCGTAACCTCCCTGCGCTTGGCTCGCATTCTCCAGGACGCCTTGGACGCGATCGCCAGACAGCTTCCCGATGTGGAAGTGCGCGCCAGCGTGGCTGATGTGGAAGGGGTAGCGATTCTCGGGGAGCCGAAACTACTCACCCGCGCTTTCTCCGACCTGCTCTCGACCGCCACCCAGTGCGTTGGCGCGGGCGGCTCCATCACACTGGAGGCGCTCGCCGCCGCCGGTCGTGTAAGCGTCGTGCTGACCACCACAGGAAACTCCCTCTCTCAGGAAGCGCTCGAGACCTTTTTCGATGTGGGGGGCCAGCGCGCCCTGCTCAGAGAAGGGGGCGATTTCGGTCTGGGGGCCGCCCTGGCCAGCCGCGTCATGAGGCTTTTCAATGGACACGTGTCGGTCCGCAATGGCTCGGAACGGGGCCTCGTTATAGAAATCTCGCTACCCACGGTGTAATCACGCCATCTCAGTAAAAAGGATCTGCCCCATGAGTTCATCCCCGCAAACACCTCTGTCTCCCGGCACCGTCATGATCGTCGATGACGAGCCTGAGAACCTGAATGTGCTGGAAGCCTCGCTCTCCCATGCCGGCTACCGGGTCTCTGTCTTTCCGCGCGGCGATCTGGCGCTCGCCGCCGCGCAGGCGGAACAGCCCGATCTGGCTCTGCTTGACATCCAGATGCCGGGCCTGGACGGGTACGAAGTCTGCCGCCGCTTCAAGGCGGATGAACGGCTTCGCTCCATCCCCGTTCTCTTCATCAGTGCCCGCACGACACCCGAAGACGTCACCACGGGGTTCGAATGCGGCGGGGTGGACTACATTACCAAGCCCTTCCGCGAATCCGAGGTCATGGCCCGCGTCCGTACCCATATCGCCCTGCGACGGGCGTATGCAACCCTGACCGAACAACATGCCCGACTGGAAGCGCTCGAACGACACCGCGACACGCTTGTCCACATGCTGGTGCACGACATGCGCACCCCCTTGCAGGTGATTCTCGGCCACCTTCATATGATTGAGGAGTTCGGCGCCAGCAATCTGAAGGCGGACACTCTTGGCGATCTGCGCGCGGCCGTCCACGGTACGCAGTGCGTCAGCCGGATGGTAACCACCGTGATCGACCTCAGTCGGATGGAGACGCAGGACATCCCTCTGCACCGGATTGCCGTCCCGCCTCACACTCTCTTCCACGCCGCCTGTGCGCAGACGGTCAATCCGTCGAGTTCCCGCCCCATCACCGAGCGTATTGCCGAACCCTGTCCACCCCTTCTGTGCGACGTGGATGTCAGCACCCGCATCGTCTCCAATCTCCTCGCCAATGCGCTGAAGTACTCGCCGAGCAACAGTGAGGTGGTGCTCGTTGCCGAGCCTCATCCCAACGGAGTACGAATCGCGGTACGAGACCACGGCGCCGGAATTCCCGCCGCGTACCATCAACGGATTTTTGATAAATTCGGAGTGGCCGACCAACCCGCCAACGCGCGCGTTTCGTCAACAGGCCTCGGATTAGCGTTCTGCAGATTGGCCGTGAAAGCGCAGGGCGGAACCATTGGCCTGGAGAGCGAACCCGGCAAAGGCAGCACGTTCTGGTTCACCCTCCCGGCCGCCGCACCGGCCTGATCCGCCAGACTCGGCAAATCGGCCAAACAGTCACAAGAGAGAGAAACAGAGAGAGAAACAGTAGAGAAACAGGGACAGGCTAATAGTACACTATAACTAGACAAACGGCTAAATAGTGCTAGGGTGGCTTCTGGATCGGGGTGAAACCCGTGAGGAGGTATCCATGCGTACGGCACGAATCGTTGAAGAAGGGGCGGCGTTCTATCACGTGATCTCACGGGTGGTAGACCGCCGGTTTGTTTTTCAGGGGGATGTGGAGCGGGAGGGATTCCGGAAGATCATGAGGGCGGTGGAGGGGTTCACCGGGGTCCGGATCCTGACCTGGGTGTGTATGTCGAACCACTTCCATGTCCTTTTGCATGTGGCCGAACGGGCAGAGGTGGGTGATAGCGAGTTCATCAGGCGGATGAAGTTTCTGTACGACGGGACGAAGGTGGAGACTCTGGCGACGCATCTCGCGGGGCTGAGGGAGTCGGGACAGCACCAGGCGGCGGACGAGGTGAAGGCGCCG
>CAYOIT010000184.1:0-6239 GCA_964404035.1 uncultured Verrucomicrobiota bacterium
CGAGCCCCATCGGATTGCTCGAGTCCTATCCCAACGAAACCTACCCCGTGGATAACTGCGCCGTCATCGCCTCCATTGCCGTTCATTCGCGAATCACGACAACGGACCGGCGTGACTTCATGGATCGCTGCTACCGCACCCTTCGCGAAACGTGCATTGACCGCAAGAGCGGTCTACTGATCCAGGCGGTCTATTCACGAAACGGAGAACCGGTTGACGATCCGCGCGGCTCCGGCACAGCCCTTGGACTGTACTTCCTCTCTTTCGCGAACAAGGAGCTCTCCGCCGACCTCTATCGCGCCGTCCGTCGCGAACTGTTCGATACGGTCTTCGGGTTCGGCGGCGTGAAAGAGTACCCGGCTCACCTGAAGCCCGCCGCAGGCGATATCGATTCGGGGCCCGTCGTCTTCGGGTACGGTCTGTCCCCAACCGGGTTCCTCATCAGTGGCGCCCGCATTCACAAGGATCCGGACGCCTTCAAACGGCTCTTTGCCACGGCCTACGCCTGCGGCGCCCCTTACTGCGGGGACGGGAAAATGAATTTCATTACGGGCGGCTCCCTGGGTGACGCCATCTTGTTCGCCATGCTTACGGCAGGAGGAGACCATCCATGAAGAGGCTGACCCGCTGGCAATGGACCCTTACCCTTTGCACGCTCGAGATCGCCGCCCTTTTGGTCGCCCATCAGGTTCTGATCGTACAGATGGCGCAGGGCGACACCGTCTCGCATATTCTTTCCGCCGGACCGCATGTTTCGCAAACGGTGATGGCAACCGTCATCGCCTTTCTCGTCATCCGCTTGCTGACCGTCCTGGCCTTGCCGGGAATGATCCTCAGCCGCATCGGACTTGTCTTGATGGACCTGTGGCACTCGCGGAGGATGAAAGAACCATGATTAAACCCGCCATCCGACTCGAAACCGTGGCGGGTTCAACGCCTCGCTTCCGATCGACAGTCTCCGGCGCCGTCCTGCTGGGGCTGACGCTTTCACTCACACCCGTCTTCCCGTCGTTCTGGCGGGTCTTCTTCTGCGCTCCCTCAGCCTGGCTGGCATCAGCCTTTTTCCATGCGCCCTGGACGCCCACCGAAGACGGCTACCTGATCGCATTGCCCGCGCTGGCCATCCGGGTGACCCTGGCCTGTAGCGGCGCCCAGTTCTTCTGTCTGCTTTGGTCGCTGATGTGGATCGCCACAACCACGGCGTACTCACGCTTGGATTTCCGCCCAGGTCTTCTGGTGGATCTGGCCCGTTGCGCGGCCCTCGCCTACGGGCTGACGATTCTCGCCAACGCGGCGCGGATCCTGACCGGCTCGTGGGCTAGTCTCTGGGCCCGCCGAGTTCTACCCGAAACATTCCACTCCGGCGTTCATCTGGCGACAGGCATCGTCGTCTTCGTCTGTTTTCTGATGGCGGGTTATGCTCTTGCATTGTGGTTGGCCGCCCGCCGGAAGCCATCGCGTCCCGGCGTTGCCTCATGTCTGTCACCCGTAGCCCAACCCGGCATAGCCGGAACCAAAACAATTCGAGATTTCTGACCACGGATGACACTGATGACACTGATAAATAAAATCCAAATCTTATCCGTGCTATCCGTGCCATCCGTGGTTCAAATGATTGCCATCTTGCGATTGATTCAATTCGTAAGGAACTAAAGGAGAAACCCCATGGAAACCGAAGAACCCACCCATCGACTGCTCCCCGCGCGTTTCAGACAACCCATCTTCCTGCTCTGGCTGTGGGTGATCCCCCAACTTCTCCTCCTGTTCCTCAACGGGCGGGCCGGGTGGCTTGCCATTGGCGAGATGACCTTGCCGCAAAAGACCGAGGCGGGCTGGATCGCGGCCTGTGAGATTGGGCTCCTGCTGCTCGGCCTCGCCACCACACTGGTGCTCCACTTTCGAAAACGCCCCGCCGGCTACGTTCTTTGTGCTCTCGGATTGCTGCTCCACAGCGGCTACCTCTGGCTCTTCCTGGCCCGCTTCTCGAAAGCCTGGCCCGCCGCCGTGGCGCCCTGGATGCTCCCGCAGGATGAACTGCTCTATTACCAGTTCGCCCTGATCATGCCGGCACTGTTCTATTTCGGCGTCCGGCTGGCGTGTTTCGAACTGCCCCTTCGCCGCGGCCCCGATACAGCGCTTTCCCTCGCCGCCTTCTTTGCGATTCCGTTATCCTGGTACCTGCTGTTTCAGATGATCCGGCTCGTCTCCCGTCGCTGGACGACCCACCTGTTTCCCGAAACTCTGGCGATCGTGTTCTTTGCACTTTCCACAGTGCTCGTCCTCATGGCTTTTCTGCGCCTGCTGCTTCTGATTTACAGCTGGCTCCAGGAGAAGGCGTGGAGCCGGCTTGCGATTCCCCTGACCGCCGGCTTGCTGGCGCCACTGGGAGGCTTGATCCTCAACCGCTACATTCCCTTCCCGTGCGACTTCCAGTCCGTCGGGGTCTATGTCCTGACCGTCATCAACGGTCTTGTCCTCCTCGTGCCGACCCCCGCCTCAACGCCGCGGGCAGCCCTGATGTGGGGACTGCGGAGCGTCCTCTATGCCTTCAGCCTGTATTTCTTCGTGGTCTTTCTTCCCTTCCTGCCGCTCTCCCTCCTGGCCATGATCGCCTGCGGCGCCGGCTTTCTGATCCTGGCACCCACGCTCCTGTTCATCATCCACACCCGGCAACTGCTCTCCGACGGCGCAGCCATGGTCGCCCGCTGGGGACGAGTTCGCACCGTGTTCGCTTTCGTCCTGTGCCTGCTGCTCATCCCGCTCGGCTTCACCGTCCGGGCGCTGGAGGACCGCACCGCCCTGGACCAGGCCATGACCGTTGCCTTCAGCCCTGACTACCAGTCCAGCCACACCGACCTGAACCGCGACGCCACCCAGCGGGCCCTCGATCATCTCAGCGACATGAAGAACGGCATCTACCTGCCTTTTCTTTCCGACTACTACAACCATCTCGTGTTCAATGGCATGGTGCTGCCGGACGACAAGATGCAACTCCTGCATCGCATGTTCTTCGGGGCCGACCTGCCCAAACCGCGGAAAGACGGACAGTGGAGCCTGCTCATGGCGCCGCGCGGCCGGAACCGCGGCTGGAGCGGGGCTCGCTCCATCCCACCGCCCCGTGCTGTCCAACTCCAGGACGTGGCCGTGGAGGAGAGCGACACCAATGACCTCGTTCACGCCACGGTGAGTCTGACCCTGAAGAACCAGGGAGCCGCCAACTCCGAGTTCGTCACGGAGATCGTCCTGCCCGATGGAGTGCTCGTCTCCGGCTACTGGCTTGACGTCGCCGGCCAGCGAAAGCCCGGCCGGATCGTCGAAAAGAAAACCGCGCAGTGGGTGTATCACATGATCCGGGACTTCACCCGGCGTGATCCCGGTCTGCTCGTGTTCAAGACCGACACGCAGCTCTCCTTGAACGTCTACCCGTTCGCCGCCGAGGAGGTCCGCACCACGGGGCTGGACTTGCTGTTTCCGCGAGGTCTTCGTCCCCGCATCCACATCGGAGAACGCGAGCTGACACTGGGCAAGGAGTCCGAAGAACTCGTGGCGCAACCCCTCGCAGCCGACCAGCCGGAGGGACAGGTCAACGTCATTCTCTCCGGCGCCGCCTTGCGGTCTTTGCCCGCCGTGACCCGTGAGCCCTACCTCCACTTCATTGTGGACCGGTCCGCCGGCGCCACCAACGACACCCAATTGGCGACCGAGGTGGCCGCCCTGGCCACCGACCTGGGGAGCGCCTATTCCTCGTGCCGCATCACCTTTGCCAACTACGAGTGGGCCGACGTGGTCCCGGCCCTCACGCCCCTCACGGCCGCCAGTGACACGGTCACCCGTAACAGCACGGTGCTGCCCTGCCGGGGCGGGTTCTGCTATGACCGCGCCATTGCCCACGCGCTGCTGCAGGCGCAGCAGGAGGGTGGGGGAGAGTCGCCCGGCGACGCCCTCCGCGTTCCGATCTTCGTGGTGGTCATGGCCAAAGGGACAACACCTCTATCGACCGTCAATCTCGCCAGCTTCCAGCGGTTGGTTCCCGATCTGCCGTTCTATTACCTCCAGACGGATCGTGGTTATGACCGGATCGGTTTCGCGGGCGACAAGCCGTTGCTTTCCGCGACGAACGATTGGCCGTACCCTGTTGTCCTGCTCCAGTCTGGAGACAAAATCGCGACCTGTCTTCGGGACAGCGACCTGTCTGTGGTCTCGCTTCCCGGTTCATCGCGCTCCCTGCAGGTGTTCGATCCCGCCACCCGGGGGTTTGTGCCGCTGACCGGCGTGCGAGCCCTGGAGAACAGCGTCTATACCCGGGGCCTGGCCCTGTGGGACGCGTTTCGCACCACCGTCTGGGCACCCGGTACACTCGACGAGCGGTTGAAGGAATTGGTGGCCGACAGCCGAAGCACCGGGATCATGATCCCGGCAACCTCCTACATGGTCGTCGAGAACACCGCACAAGAGAAGACCCTCGCGCAAAAAGAGAAGCAGGCCCTCGGCACTCATCACGCCCTGGAATTCGAGGAAAGCCCCCCCACCCAAGCCATGCCCGAACCCGGCACATTCTGGCTCCTGCCCATCAGCGTCCTACTGTTGTTCTGGCACGCGCGCCGGCGGGGAGAGAGAACAAACGGGGTCATCCCCCAACGCACTTAAGGTTCTTTCCGCAGTACGGCGGGCACTACGCTGCCCGCCGATGCCGGGCGACGTAGCGCCCGGCCTACTTGGGTTGCACAATGGACAGGAGCGGAGATGAAGGCAGCGCTTGGGGCTTCCAAGGATTGGCTGCCGCCAATCAACTCGAACCCGCCTTGCGAGCCCTGCGAGCCTTTGGAGTGCGGCAGTTCAACTGCCGCCTTCTCCCCGCCGATCACGCTTTGGCTGACTGGAGAAAGTAAACAACATGAACACACGGATTCCTTCCCTTCTTCTCACTCTTCTGGTCAGCCAAACCGGCTACAGCGGCGAAGAACGCGAAGATGACGCGCTCACCGAAACGAACCAAACCGTTGTCATTGGCCGCGTCACGGATCTCACCGGTAGACCCGTCGCCGGGGCAACACTGCGCAGCCTGATGACAAATCAAGAGGACGGCACCCCGCAGGACTATTTCATGGTCAGGAGCGACGGCAAGGCCACCCGATCCGACCAGAAGGAGGCCCAATCCGACCGACAGGGATGGTTCAGGGTCGAAGCCATACCGGGCCATTGCCGCCTGTCCGTGTTTGCCGATGGTTATGCCCCCATGCATCGAAGCCATGACGTCTTCGAAGGCGTGAACAAAGGCTGGGACTTCACGCTGCCTCAGAGTGCCCGCGTCTCCGGTAAGGTCCTGGATACAAAAGGCAACCCCATGCCACACCGGTTCCTTCAACTTGCATCCCTCAGGGACAGGCGGCCGCCCCCCCGCACCGGGCATCGGCTTCTATACCCGATGCCTTCAGGGTGTCGAAACGACCGATGTGGATGGCCGCTTTGACCTGCCGAACCTCTCCCCCGGCAAATACACTGTCCAGGCGGTGGTCCTGCATCCTTACGAAGGATTCTCCATGGTGCAGACGCCCGTCCAAGGCAAGGTCATCGAAGTGAGGCCCGGTGACCGCATTCGGGACTTTGAGATCAGGGTGAATCCCCCTGCCGATCACGCCATCTCAGGACAGGTGCACGACGCCAGCGGACGGCCTATGCGCCAGCTCGCCGTATCCACCCTGAGCTCTCAAGCCCTGACCGGCGATGATGGTGCCTTTCGTCTGGAAGGCCTTGACCTCATGGGGTCATCCTCGTGTCCGTTGGTCTTTGGCAGCCAGGTGACCCTTTCCGCCGTACCGGTGAATTCGACAAACGTCACCTTGGTCTGGCCCGACAAGGGTGGAATCCGTGGGATGGTCAGCGACGCGAACACCGGCGCGAAGATCCCCTCGTTCGAGGTCACCGTGCCGATCGTAAGACTGTCAGCAGCCGGGGCATTTTGCGAGAGACCGCACGTGGGGGTCAAAGGCCAGGATGGCACCTTCAGCCTGACGGGCCTTCCTGAAGGCGAGGCGGACATCGTGATCAGCACCGAGACCAACGGCACCCAACGATTCACAACCCGGGTGGTCGCCGGCGCGATGAGTCAATTGGAGTGCCAGTTGAAAGGACCGGCCATCTTGGAGGGTTATACCACTCTGAACGGCAAGCCCCGGCAAACCTGGGTCATTCTCAATGGCGAGTGGATCTACTCGAACAGCAAAGGCTATTTCAAGTTC
>CAYOIT010000184.1:6339-8429 GCA_964404035.1 uncultured Verrucomicrobiota bacterium
GACGAACGCGTCCTCGCCATGGACTATGTCCGGGTGTCCGGCGGCCAGTACCACCTGCGCAACCTCCCGTCCGGCCGCTATTACCTGATGGCGGCGACCTCGAGTCCCAGTACGTACCAATACAAGCCCATGCTATCCAAGGTCATCGAACTGAAAGAGGGGGACTCTCTATCCCTCGACCTGGATCTGACGACGACGGATGCACGTTCAGACTTCCTGATCTCGACTGGGAATGGGCACTGATTTCAGGAAAGTGCATTGGCACCTATTCGTGGCACGGGCTTCCAGCCCGTAGCCGAGGGAGACAAGGAAGGCAAGATGGCGAAAAGACGAGCGCAAAGGGCTTCTCTTTCTCTCAATCGTCCGATCTTCCTCTCGCGGCTACGGGCTGAAAGCCCGTGCCACGGCGCCGAAAAGTGCCAACTCATCTTCCGACGAGATCAGGAAGTCTGACGTTGGCGTTGACCCAGCCTAGGGCTTACCCTATCGTAACGCCTTGGATAACATGATCGCCACGCCGACGAATAGAGACACGACCGCCCCCCAGGGATCCGCGCGATCCTGCGGTGCGTGTTGCACGCGATTGGTGGATTTCGGGGTCACTTTGCGCGGCGTCCCCATTCTGGAACATATCAATCTCCACATGCACTGTGGGGAGTTGACCGCGGTCATCGGTCCCAACGGCGCCGGCAAAACGACCCTCCTGCGCGCCCTGGTGGGCGAGACCCCGCATCTCGGAGCACTCCGGTTCATTCACCATGGCAACGTGGAGAACGCCAAACCCCTGCGCATCGGCTACGTGCCCCAACGGCTCGACATCGATCGCACCTCTCCCGCCACCGTGCTGGATGCCTTCGTCGGCGCCCTGAGCCGCTGGCCACTCTGGATGGGCGTCCGGACCCGGACCCGGAATGACATTCGCGAACAGCTTGCCGTCGCCGGTGCGGAGACCTTTCTTGACCGTAAACTCAGCGAGCTTTCGGGGGGGGAACTCCAGCGGGTACTCCTGGCCCTGGCTCTGGCGCCCAACCCTGAACTGCTGCTTCTGGACGAACCTGTGGCCGGCGTGGATCAGTCCGGCACCGAGCTTTTCTACCAGACCGTATCGCGGATGCGGACGCAGTTCGACCTTTCCATCCTGCTGGTCTCGCACGACTTGATGGCGGTGGCCAGCGTAGCCGACCGGATGATCCTTCTGAACCGGACCGTGCTGTGCGATGGCACTCCACACGAGGTCCTGCTCAACCCCCTCATCCGCAAGACGTTCGGGTTCGCCTTCACTCCTGAGGATATCCCGCCCCGCCGGGCCGAGGCCCAGGGACTCCCCCACGAACACTGCGGCATACCGGAAGGCGGTGCGGCGTGATGACGCTCTGCAACCTGATCGGACATCTACCCTTCGAATGGTGCCAGTATGCTTTCATGCAGCATGCGCTGCTGGCTGTGCTGCTGGTCACGCCGTTGCTGGCCCTGCTGGGGTGCCTGGTCATCAACAACCAGATGGCGTTCTTCTCGGAAGCCCTCGGGCATTCGGCGCTGACCGGGCTGGCCATCGGAACCCTGATCGGCCTGAAGACCCCCGTGCTGGCGGTCGTCGGGTTTGCCATTCTTCTCGCGCTGGCCATGTCCCTGATGCGCCGCCACAGCGCCGTGCCCCCGGATACGGCGATTGCGCTGGTGATGGCGGTGGTGGTGGCCCTGGGCGTGGTGATGCTCTCCCGTGGCGGCGGCTTCGCCAAGTACTCACGCTACCTCATCGGTGACATTCTCACCATCACCACCGGCGAACTCGTCTGCCTGGCCGCCCTGCTCGGCCTCGTGTTGCTGCTATGGGGACTGCTCTTCAACGCGTTCTTCTTCGTGAGCCTCAATCGTTCCCTGGCCACCAGCCGCGGCTTCCCGGTTCGCTGGCTGGACCCGCTGTTCGCCGTCATCGTCGCCGCCGTCGTGGCCACGAGCATTCCCTGGGTGGGCCTGCTGGTGATCAACTCGATGTTGATCCTGCCCGCCGCCGCCGCCCGTAACCTGGCGTGGAACACCCGCTCCTACGTCGTGGGGGCGCTCGCGATCAGCCTGCTGTCCGGCCTCCT
>CAYOIT010000185.1:0-8387 GCA_964404035.1 uncultured Verrucomicrobiota bacterium
CCCCCCGCATGACGCCTGAGGCGTATGCAGAGCGGATCGTGCGGAAGGGCGAGAATATTCTTTATTTTGGAGACCGTGACCCCTGGGAGGGCAACGCCTATCCGAGGTTCAAGGTGTGGAAGTGGACGCTGTGGTCATTGCCCAAACTTGCGTATGGCCTGCCCGGCACCCCGCAAGGCAGTGAGTTTGCCTTGGACGCTGCCTGGTTCGGCAGGTATGGTGTGGTGATCGCGGATGAGGGCGTCTCACGGACTCTATTGGCTGATGTCTTTGATCTGCTTGAGGAGTTGCGCGATACGGGGGCCGCGGCCAGAAAGACCGTGCATCTCATGCTTGATCTTCCGCAGGTCCCGTCGGCGGATGAACTCAGAACCCTGATCAGGACGGCTGGCGACACTAATGTAAAAGTGGTGGTTTGGGCGCACGAACCCGTAACGCCTGAATACGCCCGGCTGTTCGAGGAACATTTCGGACCATCATGATGCAACAACGATCCCAACCTGGACTGACCTTGACGTCGGTGATGGCGTGTCTGCTCGGTATGCTCGCCATGGGCATGCTGATCCAGTACAGCGACATCACCGTGGCGATTTCTTTTGCCTCTGAGCATACCCTGGCGTTGCCGGCGATCTGGACGTTTGCCGCGCTCTCCGCTCTTTGCGGCGTCTTCTTTGTGTTGTTCAAGTGGAGGCTCCTGACCCGCGCCGAGCTGCTGTGCGTGATGTTCTGCATGTTGATCAGTGCGCCGTTGATGACGCAGGGGTTCTGGCATCGCGTGGTGGCGATCGTGGCCACCAACCCGCGGGCGGCGGATTTCGACAAGCTGGACGCGATGAACGACAAGCTGTGGCCCCATGGACCCAACCTCATCGGTGACGCCTTCAATTCAACTGATCCGGCATTGAAGACGGAAGGGGACTGCCGCTGGGACGAGGTGGAATACGAGGAAGGCAAGCGCGCCCGCCTTCCGATCCTGGTCAATCCGGGAAACGAAGCCAGGTCGGCCATTCGCCTTCGCCTGCCGGTTGGGCGCAATGGGGCTCCGGGAGTTGTGCCGGGCGAGCAGTATATCGTCAGCGTCCTGGCGCGGGCGACGGATCTGGGGCCTTTGTCCAGGTATTCCTGCCGCGTTTATCACGATGCCCCTGGCTTTACCGAGTTCTTTTCATCCGCCGTGAGCCCGAAAGTCAGCTTCCTCCACCGGAAAGGATTTCAGCGTGTCGGCGCCTATGGGGTGAAGTTCCCCGCTACAACCAACGACCACTATGTTCTGGAGTTCGGATTGCAGGGCAACGGGAGGGTGGAACTCTGGGATTCCAAGCTGTTCAATGTGGCGGCACTGGAAACATTGTTCAAAGGCAAGCTGATGGTTTCGGAAAGCGAAGCCGCGGCATTGCCCGAGAGCGAACGCGCCAATCTTCTGATCAAACCCGACAATATGTGGAGCCTCAAAGGGGCCGCTTTCCTGCTGGGGGGCTACATTCCTCTTCGCGATTGGGCCGGTCCTGTGCTCGTGTGGACGCTGTTTGTGGTGCTGATCCTGACCGCGACGCTTGCCATCAACATCATCATGCGGCGGCAGTGGCTGGATAATGAGCGTTTTCAGCTTCCCGTGACCCGCATTCCCGTGACCCTGATGGATGATGAGGGGGCCGAGGATAGATCCATGCCGGCCATCTGGACCAACCGGATGATGTACATCGGGTTCGCGGTCACTCTGGTGTGGATGCTGCTCAAGGCCTGGCATGCCTACAATCCCAACGTGCCGGATCTGGAGGCGAAAGTCTACCTCCGGGATTACTTCAGCAGTCCCTCATGGGGGCAGACCTGGAACAACGTGCGCTTCGAGATCGATGCCATTTTCCTGCCGATGTGCATCTTCATGGAACTGAATGTTCTGCTCAGTCTGGTCGTTGGCTACGCTCTGTTCCGCAGTCAGCTTTTCATCGGCGAGGTGACGGGCCTGAATGTCGATCCGAACTTTCCCCATTCGAGTGAGCAGATCATCGGGGCTTATCTGGGCTATGCCGTCATCCTGATCGTCCTGAGCTGGAAGTATCTCTGGCACACCGTGAAGGCGGCGGTAACAGGGGATCGAGCCGCTTCCGAGGGGGAGGCCCTGTCCTATCGGTCCGCCTATCTTCTCCTCGCCCTCGCGGTGGGCGGTAGCGCGTTGTGGGCCCGTTGGTTGGGTATCGCCAGCGGAAGCATGGTCGTGTTCTTTGTCTTCATTGTCACCATCGGGTTCGTGGCGGCGAGGATTCGGTCCGAGTGCGGAACTCCCTGGGGCTATTTCGCTCCGTGGAACCTGGCCTTGTTTCTCGGTCTGCTGGGCGGGGTCTGGCGCTTCGGTCCCGAGGCGGTCATGTTCTGCTATCTGGCCAGTTTCATGCTGGCGCCGACGGTCTTCTTTCTCATTCCCGGCGCCCAGATGGAACTGCTTGGGCTTGGTCGGCGATGGAATGTCCGACCCAAGCACCTGGTGATTTGCGCCATGCTGGGAGCGGTGGGGGGCATGCTCATTGGCGGTTGGGTATTTCTTTCGAACGCTTACGCGCTCAGCGGCGATGCCAGCCGTTACCAGTGGGCCTTCGACAACAAATGGTGGTATTTCTTCCAGTACAATCAGGAGATGGGCACCGCGACCAGTCGCCTGCTGGGCCAGTCGGCCACGGCCGGTGCATCGACCGGGTTTGACCCCGCCTGGATTGCCTTTGGTGGGTCGGCGGCCCTGGCAATGGTGGTGACGATTCTGCGCCAGTTCTTCTCAGGGTTCTGGTTCCATCCTGTCGGGGTGGTGATCGGCGGCACCGATTTCATGAACTACATCTGGGGAAGTGCGCTCACCGCCTGGGTGATCCGTTCGATTGTTCTGCGCCTGGGGGGGGCCGCGACGGTGCGCAACAAGTTGCAGCCCTTCTTTGTCGGTGTCTTTCTGGGCGGTTGTTCCGCGTACCTTGTTCTGTTGGTCCATGCCGCTTACCTCCGATCCCTGGGGCTGATGCCTGCTTACAACCTTCTGACTCCATGAACCTGAATATCCGATATAAGGCGCTCTGTCGCTCCCTGGCCGGTTCCCTGTTATTCCTGGGAATTGCAGTGGCTTTGATCGTTGGCTTTCTCCGGGCCTTTCCGCCCTCGCATCGGCCGGAACGCCTTCCTCCCTACGAGGGCTATGATCCGCAACCCATGGATACCGTCATGGAACCGGACCGTGTGCAAAGTGAGATGGAATCCATCCTCGCCCTGGGCTCACGTTTCCAGGGGCAGGCCGGTTTCCGCAAGTCGCGCGAGCAGGTCCGTCAGGCGTTTGTCGACGCAGGGCTCGAGGTTCTTGAAGTGGCCCAGAAGACGCCGGCGCCGCGCACCCTCTGGCGCGAAATTCGCGACGGGGCAGGGGAGCCGTTGAAGGATGTCGAGGTCTTCCCCTTCATGCCGAACCATTTCCAGCCGATCGTCACCCCCGACGACGGGCTGACGGGAACGCTCGTGCTGGTGACCGATGAGGTGCTGCAGAATCGATCCACCTTTCAGGACTGCATCGCGCTGCTTGACGTCGAGAATCCGCCCCTGCTGTACGGTCTGAACTGGACGTCGTATGCGCAAGCCGGGTTCAAGGCCGTGATTCTGGCTCATCGGAACGGACTCGACGCCATCCGCTGGGAAGCCATGGGCAGCGTTCGGGCGAGTGCCCCTGTGAACTATACCCGGTTGGCGGCATCGAAGGGCATCTTCGATCATCTCGATGAGAAGATCACGGTACGCGTCAAGGTGGTTTGGGATGAGGTTGAAGATGCCACGCTGGTGGGGATTCTGCCGGCCGCCGAGCCCTCGAGCGAGGCCGTCGTCGTGACGGCCTGTGCGGATGCCTGCTCCGTGTTGCCCGACCGGGCTCCGGGAACCCTGGGCGCGATCAACATGGGGGCGCAGTTGGCGCTGCTCAAAGGGGCTCTCGCCTACCGGAATGATGTCCACCGGAAACGCGACCTGGTGTTTGTAAGCTATTCGTCCCAGTCCATGGCGCTCATGGCGGTCGATGCGCTGACGGCCGTGATCGGTCCCGCCACCGAGCGTGACTCCGCGCGCAAACGTCTCCTAAGGGAACGCGCCGACAATGAGACCCAGAATGGACTGATCCGGACGTGCGCGACGTTGCTGCGTGTTCCCAAGTTTATGGATGACCCGGTGCTCACGGCGTCCTGCCTGGAATCGCAGTCGGCACCGATGCGTTCCGTCTTTGAGGAAACCTTCCGCTACGTGCTCAATACCCGGGTCCTCGATCTGTCGGAGGCGCAACTGCAGGCGCGCCTGGCCTTTTTGAGAATCGGGGGACGCGACACCACCACGCCGGAATTCAAACGCTATCTCGAGGCTCGGGCGGCCTATGATGAGGCGATGTCCGTGGCCGGGCTTCCGCTCCAAAAGATCCTGACCGAGGAGGCTCCCCGCGCGTTTGCCCTGAAGCACAATATCCGGGGACTTCTTGAGGCACGGTTTGCGGAGTTGAGCGCCCACCACGACTGGAGGGCCAGACAGCTGGATCAGTCTCTGGCCGTGCATCAGGCCCTCAGTCGCTACAAACGCCTGATCGCCGTGGCGCCGTTCCTGGCACCTGCCGATCCGGCCAAGACGAAAGGTGAAGCCTTCTCCTTCTTCATGGGGCCGGGCGTCGAAAGCAGTGTGCTGAAACAGTCGCCCGTCATTAACGACGTCCTTCAGTCCGTGATGCAACAGGGGAAGTTTGATTCGAGCGTGCGCTATGAGCCCCTGCGGACCCGCAACCATAATGCGTGGGCGGCGGCACTGATTCAGCAGATTCCCACCGATGTCGCGCATTGGAATGCCAAGGATTATCCCGCATTCGTCCTGATCAACACCGACCGCGCCTATGCCTACAGCAAATTCGGGTCGCCGTACGACGATCCGAACTTGCACACACTGGAAAGTCTCCACCAGTCACTGCGAGTGCTGGGACGTACGATTCTGATGCTGACCTACGGCTACGGAACCTTCGAACAGCCCTTGCGAAGCACGGTCACGACGTACAGTGGCCGCGTGTACGTGTCCAATGTGGGGCGCTCGATTGTCCCCAACTACCCGCTCAAGCACGCCTTGATCGGCCACAAGGGTGCAAGTTCCTCCTTTGAGCAGCCGGGCTACAATCTGTACGCCTTCTTCTTCACCGATCCGTATGGGCGGTACAGCCTGCCACAGTCCAGCCTTCAGGTTCTGGCCGGCTCGCAGTCCTACAGTCCCGAGGCGGTTGCCTTTGGACCTGAAGGGCTGATCCGTTATGTGAAGGATGAAGGAGCCCAGGGGCAACGGATCTACAAGTCGATCGGTGTCGGGCGCTTTGGGAACCGGGGAAATATCAACATCGTCGCGTTCCGGGCAAGCCCGGTCACCCTGTTTGACCTGATCAATCCTCAGGATCTCAAGTCCTACACCGGCTGCAACTTCCTCCTGCGGGAAGGGCTGGCGAGTGTGAACAAGATCAACAAGTATGGACAGGCCAACGGCTTGATGACCGTTTTTCTCGAGCCGGATTGCCGTTTCTACGTCACGTTAAGCGCCGGGTCGGCTGACAACCAGAGAGTCCAGATCACCCGCGCCTTTCTCCTCGGCGTCGATCGCAATTTCACGCCCGATGAGGATAAGGAGATCGACGGACGCGGTTATCTGGCGGCGGATACCACTTTCCTGCTCGACGTTCCTCGGGACGTCGCAAGCTCCATGCTCTCGGTCAACGGCAAAAGACTGGACCTGCAGCGGCACTTCAACATGGCGGATGAGCGGGCCGTTGCGTTTCATCAGCGCAGCCAGGACCTTCTGTCGAAGAGCTTGATTCTTGATCAGCCCAAGCAGGCTGCGGAACAGGATCAGCGGGCGGCTGTCACCTACGCCACGCTCAATCATCCCGTGATTCGGCGCGGCGTCTATGAAGCGGTCGTCGGCATTCTCTGGTACCTGGGGCTGCTGGTGCCGTTCGTGTTTTTCTTCGAGAAGCTGGCGTTTGGATTCACCGATATCCGGAAGCAACTGGCGGCGCAGGCAGCCATCTTCCTCGCGGTATTCCTGATGTTGCGCTGGCTGCATCCCGCGTTCGCGATGATTCGCTCGTCACTCATGATCCTGCTCGGATTCGTGATCATGCTCATTGCCGGTGGGATCACGTTTCTGTTCTCGGGCAAGTTCAAGGAGAACCTTGAGGAGATGAGAAAGCGGCGGGGTCAGGTCATCGCCGCGGACGTCAACACGATGGGCGTGCTCGGGACGGCCTTTGCGTTGGGCCTCAACAACATGCATCGCCGCATTGTGCGCACCGGGCTGACGTGTGCCACGCTGGTTCTGCTGACCTTCGCCATGATTTGCTTCACCTCGATCAACAGCGACGTGGTGGACTCGGTGACCGCCGTCGGCAAGGCCGCGTACCAGGGACTGCTGATCAAGCCGGACCGGTTCGCGCCCATTAGCGACGCGGAGTTCTCCGCGCTGCGTGACCGGTACCAGTACAAGTACACCCTGGCACCGCGCCGCATGACCGTCGGTTTCCAGGGCTGGGACCGGGTCAATTACAATCCGGATCTGGAGGCGGTGTACGAGCCGACCAATGCGCTTCCCACGCGGAAGGCGATGTCCTCCATTCTCGAGCTATCCCCGGAAGAGCCCCTGCGCGGCAGGATCCGGCTGCTCACGCGCACGGGGTGGTTCACAAAGGAGATGGTCAAGGCCGAAGTGGACGTGCCGCCGGTGATCATCCCCCAGTCATTGGCGAGCGCCTTGAACGTTCAGGGCGCAGACGTCGAGGCCGGTGCCGTCAAAATCAAGATCAACGGCAAACAGGTGCGGGTGCAGGGGATTTACGACTCCGCGTCGCTTTCCGAACTGCGCGATATTGACGGACGGGATATGTTGCCCTTCGACGTCGAGGCCATGCGGACCATCCAGGTGTTGAATGGTGCCGTGCTGGCGGACGATAGCGACCCGCGGCTGAGCGCTGAAGGCATCGTGATTGCGCCGGGGAGCCTCGGCGTGAGTACCCGCGGTCTTCGTCGGCTGGTGTCGGTGGCCGTTTGCATGCCCGAGCTGACCTACAAGCCGGCGAAGAAGGAAATCGACCAGTACCTTGAGCAGAGCGGGCAGGCCACCTACTACGGTCTGGCGGGGATCACCTACCGCGGCAAGCGGGCGCGCGAAAAGAGTTTCGCCGGATTGCTCGAATTGCTGATCCCGCTGGTGATTGCGGCCATGACCGTGCTCAACACAATGCGGGGCTCGGTCTACGAACGGCGTGACGAAATCTTTGTCTACAATGCCGTGGGTATCGCGCCGCGGTACATCTTTGTGATGTTCTTCAGCGAAGCCTTCGTCTACTCGATCGTGGGCTCGGTGCTCGGTTATTTATTGAGCCAGGGGCTCGGCAAGGCCCTGACGGCCTGCGGTTGGACCGGCGGGCTGAACATGACCTTTGCCTCACTGAACACGATCTATGCCTCGTTGGCCATCATGGTGTCGGTGTTTATCTCGACGTTGTTCCCGGCACGCTCCGCCATGCAGATTGCGGCGCCGGCGGAGGATTCCGGGTGGGCCTTGCCGGAACCCGAGGATGACCAGATGGCGTTCGCCCTGCCGTTCACGTTCGGGGTGCGCGACCGCATTGCGGTGCTGGCGTTCTTCCACCGTTTCTTTGCCGACCACGGCGAAGGCAGCGCCGGGCAGTTCTTCTCCGCCATCCCGGGGCTCGATGTCGCGGAAGGGGAGTCGACCGTCCCGGATCAGGCGGGGTACATTCCCCGGCTGGAGACGACGATCTGGCTCAAGCCGTTTGATCTGGGGGTGTCCCAGGAGTTGCGGATCGCCATGCCCAGGGATCCTGAAACCGGTGAATACATTGCCCGTGTGACGCTGTCCCGCCTGTCCGGATCGCGGGAATCCTGGCTGCGGCTGAACAAACCGTTCGTGACCTTGCTGCGGCAGCATTTTCTCTATTGGCGCGCCGTCAGCCCAACAGAGCGCGCGGGCATGTTCGAAGAGGCGCGCGGGTTGATCGAGAAGACGGTGACGTGATCGGAGAGGGACATGGCTGGAGCTAAAATCGATAAAGAACTGGCGCAGTATCGGGATCTGCTGACGACCCCCACCGAATTCAAGGATGGGTTTGGCTGGTCCACCGTCGTTGGCATCGTGTTCTGCGGGCTGGTCATGATCCCGGGCTCGATCTACCTCAGCCTGATGACCGGTGGCAGCATGGGGTCGGCGGCGACCTGGGTGACGCTCATCCTCTTCAGCGAGGTCGCCCGCCGCGCGCTGAAGACGCTCTCGAAGCAGGAGTTGGTGGTACTGCTCCACGCCGCCGGCGGCGTGCTGGGGGGCGGTTTCCTGTTCGG
>CAYOIT010000186.1:0-8378 GCA_964404035.1 uncultured Verrucomicrobiota bacterium
AGGCCGGGAAGACGGTGGCCTAGCGTATGAAGACAGCGGACAAGAAAGTGGGACGGCAACGGCGGCATGAACGCATCCGTCGGAAGATCATCGGAACGGCCGAACGGCCGCGGTTATGCGTGATGGTGTCTAACAAGCACATCTACGTCCAACTGGTGGACGATGAAAAAGCGGCGACACTGGTCTCAGTATCGTCTTCGGGCAAGGGCGCTGTGGGCGATAAGAATGTCGCAGGCGCTACATTGTTGGGACAGAGGTTGGCCGAGTTGGCCAAGCAAACCGGTATTTCTGAAGTCGTTTTCGATCGCGGTGGGTACAAGTACCACGGGCGGGTGAAGGCGATTGCCGAGGCGGTTCGCGCAGCGGGCTTCAAATTCTAGACCCGGGAAGCTATGAAAGAACACAGTGTGAAAAAAGAACGTACAGGGATGAGCGGCGACTCGTCGGATGTGGAAGAGCGCGTGGTGTTTGTCAACCGCTGCGCCAAGGTGGTCAAGGGCGGTCGTCGCTTCAGTTTCAGTGCGATTGTCGTGGTTGGCAATCGTAAGGGAATGGTCGGGTACGGCTTCGGCAAGGCCAACGAGGTGGCTGATGCCATCCGCAAGGGCGGCGATATTGCACGCCGAAACATGTTCCAGGTGACGCTCAAGGACCGCACCATTCCGCACGAGGTGACCGGGCAGTGCGATGGCGGTTACGTGCTTCTGAAGCCGGCTTCAGCCGGTACCGGTGTGATCGCCGGCGGAGGGATGCGCGCGGTTCTGGAACTGTCTGGCGTGCACGATATTTTGGCAAAATCGCTTGGTAGCAGCAACAAAGTGAACGTGGTCAAGGCGACGGTGAATGCATTGGAGCAGTTGCGGTCCCGCGAGGAAATCGCGGCGGCACGCAGCGCCTGATCGTCTTCGTCTCTCAACGCTGTGGGAATTACGTTATGAATCTGCATTCTTTAAAAAATACGGTCGGTGCTCGTACGACAAGGAAACGTCTTGGGCGCGGCGCTGGTTCGGGACTTGGAAAGACCTCTGGACGCGGGCATAAGGGGCAGTATGCCCGCTCGGGTCACAAACACAAACCTGGATTCGAAGGCGGACAGATGCGCCTGATCCGGCGGCTCCCGAAGCGCGGATTCACGAACATCAGCCGGAGGGAGTTTATCCCGGTTAATGTCTCAGATCTGGATGCTTTTGACAGCGGAGTCGAGATCACGCCTGAGCTGCTGATTGCCAAAGGTTTGGCCAAGGGCGGCAAGGATGGGATCAAGATTTTGGGAACCGGGGCGCTCAGCAAGAAGCTGACGGTGAAGGCCCATGCGTTCAGCGCGGGGGCGAAGGCGAAGATCGAAGCCGCCGGCGGTGCGTGCGAAGTGCTCAAGTAAGGGATAAAGAGACAACGACATGCTTTCAGCATTCACCAACAGCCTGAAGATACCCGAGTTACGGGCCCGCATCCTGTTTACGATGGGTCTGATTTTCGTTTGCCGCTTGGTGGCCAATGTCCCGACGCCAGGGGTTGATGCTGTGGCGTTGCAGCAAGTGGTCGCCGATATTGAAAGCAGGTCGGGGGGCGGGTTCCTCGGCCTGATCGACATGTTTAGCGGCGGTGCCTTACGGAACTGCGCAGTGGGTGCTTTGGGCATCATGCCTTACATTAGCTCTTCGATCATCCTGCAGCTGTTGACGGCCATCATTCCTGGACTTGGCCGGTTGGCTCGGGAAGGCGATACAGGGCGACAGAAGATCACGCAGTACGGGCGGTATCTCACCGTTCTGCTGTGCGTGGTTCAGGGTTGGTTCATGGCTGTTACTCTGGAGCATCCGGAAGCCCTTGGAATCACCCGACAGATTGTTCTCAACCCTGGACTCGGGTTCCGGTTGATGACTGTGCTGACGATGACGACGGGAACGTTGTTCATCATGTGGCTCGGGGAGCAGATCACCCAGCGAGGTATCGGAAACGGTATTTCCCTTATTATCACAGAGGGGATTATCAGCCGGTTGCCGGCAGCTGCCTATGCCGTCTATAACATGTTCAAGATGACGGAAGATGGATCAAGGCAGTTTTCGCCATTCCATTTGATCGGGTTGTTGGCGATGCTCTACCTGGTGGTGGCGGGAACGATCGCCCTGACGCAGGGGCAGAGGAAGATTCCCATTCAATATGCCAAGCGGGTTGTCGGGCGGAAGGTCTATGGGGGCCAGAGCACCTATATGCCTCTGCGGATCAACTACTCGGGCGTGATGCCGATCATCTTCGCGCAGTCGATTCTGATGTTCCCCGCGATTCTTCTCCAGCGTCTTCCCAAAACCTGGGGATGGGCTCAGACCCTCTCGATGCATCTCGGGCCCGAGGCGACGTTCCACATGGCGCTTTATGGCCTTATGATTCTGTTCTTTTCGTATTTCTGGGTTGCCACACAGTTTAACCCTGTTCAGATCGCGGACGATCTTAAGAAATACGGTGGTTATGTGCCGGGTATTCGGCCAGGCAAGCCCACCGCCGAGTTTCTGGATTCCACGATGACGCGGATCACGTTGGCTGGTGCGGTGTTCCTGACCGTGATTGCCGTTATTCCTTCCATCATGAACCGGCAGTTTGATGTACCGTGGCTGGTCTCCTCATTCTTCGGTGGCACAAGTCTTTTGATTATCGTCGGTGTCATGCTGGACACCATGCGTCAGATTGAATCTCACTTGCTGATGCGGCACTACGATGGTTTCCTTCGTAAGGGGCGTCTACGCAGCAGAAAATAAGCGCCCGCGTTGGGCTGGATTGATCAATGAGTATTAAGACGATTATTCTGTTGGGTGCCCCAGGTGCGGGCAAGGGCACGATTGCGGAAGGGATCCGATCGGCCAGCCGCTTTCTGCATGTGTCCACAGGCGATATGCTGCGTGAAGCCGTCAAGACCGGGACTCCGGTTGGACGCCAAGCTGAAGCCTACATGAAACGCGGGGAACTGGTTCCCGATGCTGTTATTCTCGGTATCGTCGAGGAACGCCTGGACAAGGGCGGGGCGGACGATGCCTATATGTTCGATGGATTTCCCCGGACGATGGAGCAGGCGCGGTTACTGGATGAGATTCTGCTCCGCCGCAAAGCTTCGGTTAACCAGGTGTTCCTTCTGGATGCACCCCGTGATCTGCTGATCGGCAGACTTACGGGAAGGCGTGTCTGCCGCAAATGCGGCCAGGGCTACCATGTGATCAACATTCCGCCGAAAAAGGCAGGGATCTGCGATCTATGCGGCGGAGAGCTGTATCAGCGGGCCGACGACAGTGAGGCGACGATTCTGAACCGCCTTGAGGTCTATGCGAAGCAGACTGAAACGCTGATTGCTTTCTACGAGAAAAAGGGTGTACTGGTACGCGTTGATTCAGCACGGCCGAGACAGGAAACGGTCGCGGAGATTTTGCGCGTGGCGGGCGCATTGGTCGCGACATGATCATCATCAAGACGCGCGACGAGATCCGGCAGATGAGAGAGAGTTGTCGGATGGCGGCGCGGGTGAGAGATGAGCTGGCTCGACAGGTGGCGCCTGGGGTAACGACCAAGATGCTCAACGATCAGGCCGCCAAGCTGATTGCGGCGATGGGTGGATCGAGTGCATTTTTGGGGTATCACGGTTATCCCGGGAATATTTGTTTGTCGATAGACGCCGAGGTCGTGCACGGGATCCCGTCTGATCGACGTATCGAGCTGGGACAGATTGTGAGCATCGATGTGGGCGTGGTATACGGCGGATTCGTCGGTGATACCGCCACAACAGTGATGGTCGGAGTGACGGACCCCGAGGTTGTTCGGTTGGTAAAGACGACGGAGCAGTCCCTGATCGAGGGTATTGCGATGGCCCGGGTGGGGAAGCGGTTGTCGGATATATCGAATGCGATCGAGGTGGCGTCAGTTCGAGCGGGATTTTCGGTGGTGCGTGACTTTGTGGGGCACGGGATCGGCCGGAAGATGCATGAAGATCCGCAGATTCCGAACTACGGGCCACCGGGGTGCGGGCCGAAATTGAAGGTGGGCATGACGTTTGCGATTGAGCCCATGGTGAACATGGGGGGAAGCGCGGTGGAGGTCATGGCCGACGGGTGGACGGTGTTGACGGTGGATCGGAAACCGTCAGCTCATTTTGAGCATACGGTGGCCATTGGAGAGGACGGTCCTGAAATCCTCACGGTGGCGGCATAATCGGTTTTCTATGGACAGCAGGAGCGACAGTTGTTAGATTGCTCGGCTCTTTTTGGAATGGAGATAGCGGATGAAGGTCAGAAGTTCAGTCAAGCGAATCTGTGAACGATGCAAGATTGTGCGCCGCCGGGGTGTGGTGCGGGTGATCTGCACGAATCCGCGCCACAAGCAGAGGCAAGGTTGAGGAGAATTTGACATGCCCAGAATACTAGGTGTTGATATTCCCGGGAAAAAGCGCATTGAGTATTCCTTGCGTTATCTTTACGGAATTGGTCCGACGAATGCGCGGGAAGTGATCGATGAAGCCAAGATCGATCCCGCTAAGCGTGCCGATGATCTGACAGACGAAGAGTTGGCACGAATCATCAATGTCATCCAGAACAACTATCGGATCGAGGGCGATCTGCGCCGTGAAGTGGCTCAGAACATTCGCCGTTTGATCAGTATTGGAAGTTACCGTGGTATCCGGCACAAACGTGGGTTGCCGGTTCGCGGACAGCGGACCAGCACCAATGCGCGTACCCGGAAGGGGCCGCGGAGGACAGTGGGTGCGGTGCGTGGCAAAGATGCCCGTGCAGCGGTAAAGTGAGCGTGAGGAATGGCGGTTACCATCATCAAAGAGGTATGGGTTCGCAATGGCAGACGTGAAAGACAAAGCTGAAGAGCAAGCCGGCGACAAGCCGGAGGCGGCAAGTGCCGCGGCCCCGGCAGCAGCGGGAGCTCCGGCAGGGGCTGCCGAGGGTGCCAAGGGTGCACCGAGGGCGGTCAAGGGGCGCGGAGCACGGGCGGTTCCCTTCGGGATTGCCCATGTTCGGGCGACCTTCAACAATACCATCATTTGCATCACCGACAGCAAGGGTGGGGTGATTGCCTGGAGCACCTCCGGTCGCGCGGGATTCAAGGGATCGCGCAAGAGCACAGCGTTTGCCGCGAGCGTGGTGGCCCAGGAAGCGGCGCGCCAGGCGGTGAGCCGCGGGATGCAGGAAGTGGAAGTGCGGGTCCAGGGTCCGGGAGCTGGTCGTGAATCAGCTATTCGCGCCTTGCAGTCCGCCGGTCTCAATTTGACGGTGATCAAAGACGTGACGCCGATGCCGCACAACGGTTGTCGTCCGCGCAAACGACGGCGTGTTTAACGGTCGGCTTTTTTTGAACGAACAGGAGAATTCGAATGGGCAGATATACAGGACCAGCCTGTCGGTTGTGTCGCCGTGAAGGCATGAAGCTGTTTCTGAAGGGGGATCGCTGCAGAATGGCGAAATGTCCCGTGGAAACAGGACGTCCGGCTCCGGGGATGCATGGTGCGCGTCCCTCCAAGAAAACGACGGAGTACGGCCTGCAGTTGCGCGAAAAGCAACGCATGAGGCGTTTCTATGGCCTTCAGGAAGGGCAGTTCAAGCTCTTTTTCGAGCGCGCTCAGCGTAAACGCGGTGTGACCGGCGAAATGTTGCTGCAGCTGCTTGAGATGCGTCTTGACAATCTTGTGTACCGGCTAGGGTTTGCCCCCTCCCGGCGCGCGGCGCGCCAGTTGGTGTTGCATGGACATTTTTCCGTGAACGGCCGTCGTGCCGATGTGCCTTCCATGGAACTCAAGGTGGGCGACAAGATCGTCACAAAGACCCGGAAGCAGAGCCAGGATGCCGTGAAGAAGAACGTCGAGGCAGCGAGCCTCGAGATCTCCCCCTGGCTGTACGTGGACAAGGACGGCTTGCGCGGCGAGGTTCTGCGGATCCCCACACGCGAAGAGATCGCGCCGTTTGTGAATGAGCAGTTGATCGTGGAGTTGTACTCCAAGTAAGATAGCGCACCGCGCAGGCGGTGGTATTTTTTCCGGAAGGACTGAACCATGCCAATCAGACTGAGCAGATTCGAGATGCCGAAACGGCTGATGAAGGATGAGGCCGGGGCCACGCCGACGTTTGCCCGGTTCGTCGCGGAGCCGTTGGAGGTGGGATACGGGAGGACAATCGGGAACTCGCTGCGGCGCGTGTTGCTGTCATCGCTGGAAGGCGCTGCGATTTCCTCTGTCCGTATCGAGGGAGCACCGCATGAGTTTTGCGCGTTGCCCGGCGTTGTGGAGGATGTAACGGACATTATTCTGAACTTCAAGAAAGTACTCTTGAAGATGCAGTCACGTGACTCCAGGTTATTGACGATCAAGGTCAAGGGCCCTGGTGTCGTGAAAGCCGGCGACATCCAGACGGACGGGACGGTCGAGATTCTGAATCCTGACCTGCATATCGCGACTCTCGCGAATGATGGTGTCATGGAGGCGGTTCTGGAAGTGCGCGTGGGGCGTGGTTTCTGTCCTGCCGACTGGAACAAGAAAGACAACCAGGAGATCGGCCGTATCCCGATCGACTCCATTTTCTCCCCTGTCAAGCGCGTCAATTTCTCCGTGGAGAATACGCGTGTCGGCCAGCGGACGGACTATGACAAACTGATTATCGAGATCACGACAGACGGCCGGATTACGCCTGATGATGCCCTTACGGTGTCGTCGGCGATCCTGAGGCATCATCTCGACGTGTTTGTCGATTATGACAAGGACGTGGTCGAGTTCGAAGATACCGACAAGCAGGTCGATATGGAACGCGAGCAGATGCTCAAGACGCTCAACATGAGCGTGAATGAGATCGAACTCAGCGTGCGCGCGGCAAACTGCCTGAACAACGCCAACATTACAACGGTTGGACAGTTGGCGCAGAAGAGCGAAGCGGAAATGCTGAAGTACCGTAATTTCGGCAAGAAATCCTTGAATGAGATCAAGGCCAAACTGGCGGAGCTCGGTCTGGGCTTGGGTGTAAAATTTGACGATGAAGTGCTGAAAGCCTTGAAGGCTCAGGACGCGGCCAAGGAGAAGGTCTAAGCCTTCTCGGGAATGATCGGGGGTTCTAATGCGACACAGAAAAAATACGGTAAAACTTGGCCGGACGGCGGATGGGCGCAAGGCGCTGCTGGGCTCGATGGTCTGTAATTTCATTGAGGAGCAGAGGATCAAGACCACGCTTCCGAAGGCCAGGCTGACGCGAACCTTGGCGGAGAAGATGGTCACGCTGGCAAAGCGCGGGACCTTGGCGGCGAGGCGGGATGCCTTGGCGCAACTCCGGCAGCGGAAGCATGTGACGAAGCTCTTCGATGCCATCGCGCCGCAGTACAAGGATCGCCATGGCGGTTATACGCGAATTGTAAAGCTGGGTAAGCGCGGGAGCGACGGATCTGAAATGGCAGTGCTGGAGTGGGTGGATCTCGCGCGCATCGATAAGCGTCGGAAGCCGAAAGAGGCGGACGCGGTGAAGCCGGATGCCAAAGTGGATGACGAGAAAAAAGACACCTGATCGAGTGGGCGTCTAGTCGAGGTTGAACAACCCGTCGGGTCTCAAAGCCCGGCGGGTTTTTGTTTTGGGACCTCTCCCCCGTAAGTGATTCCGGGGACTCTTCTTCTCTGAGGTGGAGCGCGTGCGGGCAACAATCCGTGCTTGCATCGCGCTCATGCCGGCACTAGATTCAGCTCACCCATAATGGAGGCCAGTCATGCCCAAGTTTCGTTACGTTGCCATGGATTCCAAAGGACGCGAAGTGGAAGGCGTCGTGGATGCCGATACCGAAGCGCGCGCCATTGCTTCAGTCAAAGACAAGGGGCTTTTCCCCACCAGCATCACGGACATGAGTTCTGGTCGCGGCCTCTCCAAGTCATCAGGCGCCCGTGGCGGCAAGACGCCAGCCTCGAAGGCGGGCCTTCAGGGGGAGGTGAAGCTTCCGTCCTTCTTGTCGACAATGTTCCAGGGCCGGATCAAGACCAAGCTGTTGATGGTGTTCACGCGGCAACTGGCGACTTTGGTAGAGGCGGGGCTGCCATTGTTGCGCGGACTGCATGTGCTGCAGCGCCAGGAGAAGACCCCGCAGTTGCACGCGGCTATTATCGGCATGGCCGAATCGGTTGAGAGCGGCAGCACTTTTGCCGAGGCGCTTGCCCAGTACCCCAAGGTGTTCAGCACATTCTATATCAACATGGTGAAGGCCGGAGAGGCCTCAGGGGCGTTGAACACGGTGCTCACTCGTCTGGCCGAGTTTATGGAGAAGAGCCAGAAGATCCGCAATAAGGTGCGCGGCGCGATGGTCTACCCCATCGTGGTCATGGTGATGGCCGTCGTGATTTTGGGTGTGTTGATGGTGTTCGTCATTCCCAA
>CAYOIT010000187.1:0-8354 GCA_964404035.1 uncultured Verrucomicrobiota bacterium
CGCTGTTTGTCTCCCAGGAGGCGGTGCGAGCCGCCGTGTCCGGGGCGACCAACCTCCCCCCTTACGCCCTGGAGGCGGCCAACCGTTTTCTGGCCGGTCGCTATCCCGGGAATCCGTTGACCCTGACGCCCGCCGGGGAACGGGCTCTGCCTGCCGGGGAAGACCTGCTGAGGCGGGACGGCGTTGTGTTGCGCGCGCTGGCCCTGTCTGCCGACGGCGGCACGCGCGTATCAGGTGGCTTCGACAATCTGGCACGGGTATGGACCGGCGGTGGGGAAGCGGAGCCGATGGCGCTGACCGGACATGCGTTCGGCATTCTGGCCGTGGCGGTCTCGCCCGATGGCGCGCGGATCGCCTCGGCCGGCCTCGATGGAACGATTCGGCTCTGGGACTCGGCTTCGGACCGCCAGACGGCCGCCGTGGATGCCGGCACGCGCCGCGTCTCGGCGTTGGCGTTCTCGCCCGATGGCGCGACGCTGGCGACGGTCGGGGCTGCCGGGAGCATCCGGTTGCTCGACGGGGTGACCGGCGCCGAGCGGCGCGTGTTGCGCCGGCATGTCGCGGAAGTGACCGCGCTGGCGTTCACCCCCGATGGCAAGCGCCTGGTTGCCGGCAACCTGGACCGTTCCCTGTCCCTGTGGGATCTTGCCGACGCCGAAGCCAAACCCGCGCTGTTGGACAAGCACGGCGACGCCGTCTGGTCCCTGGTGGTGTCCCCCGACGGCCGCTGGATGGCGTCCGGCGCAGGCGACCGCCGGGTCATGATCTGGTCACTCGGGGACAAAACACCCAAAGCCCGCGTGCTCAAGGCGCACAAGAGCGCGGTGACGGCTCTGGCGGCATCGGCCGACGGCCGGTGGCTGGCCAGCGCGGGGGCCGACCATTTGCTGGTGGTGTGGGACGTGGCGCGCGGCAAGGTGTCCAGCGCCCATCCGACGGATGTCACGGTCAATGCCCTGCAATTCGAGCCCGACAACAAGACGCTGCTGCTGGCGTGCGAAGATGGAACGCTGCGACGCTGGAAGGTCTCCTCGCGGGATGAGCGGCCCTTCTCCTTCGGCGATTGGGCGCTCTGGCTGATGAGGAAGAACTAATGAGGACACGAACGACTGCACGGGGAAAATCGCCGCGGGTGCTTGCGGCGGCAAGTCAAGACTGGGGAGAAACGACAATGAAACGGATGGCATGGGCGATTGCGGGACTGGCGGCGGTACTGTTCGCGGGCACCGCGTTGGCGGATAAGGAGGATGGGATGACACGTGTCCAGGCCGCGGCAAGCGGCACCGATTTTGGGGCGTGGGCGATTGGCGAGGGGGTGCGCATCAATCCCCTGACCGGCAAGGCGTTCGAGGAGAACGCGGCGATGCTGCCGGGCGGGATATCTGGCGACTACCGAACGAAGAACTGGGTCTGGGACGGGGCGACGCAGACCGTGACCTTGAAAGGCGCGGCCAATGAGGTTGTCAGTTTCCAACTGATTGTCGAGGGCTCGGGTGCGAAGGGTATCCGCGTCACAGCGGCGGATCTGGCCGGCGACGACCAGGCGGTCCCGTCCCGTCAGTACAGCTTCTTCCGGGCCTTCTACGTGAAGGTGAAGCAGGCGGTGGACGGCAAACGCGCGCCCTATCCCCTGGAGGAAGGCTGGTATCCGGATCCCCTCGTGCCGTTCGAGACGCCCAAACTGGGTGCGCCCTTTGCGATCGACGGCGGCAATTTCGGCGGCGAGAGACCGGCGGTTGAAGAGATCCGGAACCAGACCGTCTGGGTGGACCTCTGGATTCCTCAGAACACGCCCAAGGGCCTCTACAAGGGCACAGTCACGGTGGCATCCGAATCCGGAAGGAAGACGGTGGCGGTTGAACTTCAGGTCTTCGGCTTCGCGCTGTCCGCCAAGGGACACACGACGCTGGAGTTCATGTCGTACATCGGCTTCGCTCGCCTCGCAAAGCCCATGCGCGATGCGTGTTTTGCCCTGGCGCATGCGCACCGGGCCACCATCACCGGCAACCGGCCGTTCGTCAACTACGAGTCGCCCTTGCGGGCCGAGGGAGACCGGTTTGTGTGGGACGGGTTCGACGCGACGTACGGACCGGTGATCGACGGCTCGCTGTACAAGGACGGCCCCCGCGCGGGCGTTCCGCTCGGGGTGTTCGTTTTTCCGTTCGAACCGAAGATCGACCGTCCGGATGCCAAGGGACCCGGTCGCGGCGCCAACTGGCCCATCCCGGCCCCAATGAAGAACAACAACTGGGAGGTGGATTTCACGCCGGAATATGTGGCCCGGTTCAAGGCGTTGCTGACGGATGCCTCGAAGCACTTTGCCGAGAAGTATCCACACACCACGCTGGTTGTCTACCAGGACAGCCTGGATGAGCCGGGGTTCCACAAGGCCGCACCGGAAGTGGCCATGGGGCAGTTGCGCTCCCTGCAGGGATACGTCAGGATCGTCCGGGAGCTGAATTTGAAGAACGTCGCTTACAAGTTCGACATCGGCAGCGGGTTCGACAAGAACACGTTCGACCTCGACGGTAACGGCAAGGTGGAGGGATCGAAGGACGTGGTCGCCGCCCTCACCGGGGTGGACCTCTGGAACGTCCATGGCCTGTGCATCAACCTCGACGCCCTGCAGCCGGAACTCAAGCGGGGCGCCAAGGTCTGGTTCTACAACGGCTTCGAGCCCCGCGTGGGACCGACCGTGATCGCCACCGAGGCGGTGGGTCCGCGCACCTGGCCGTGGGTGGTGTTCACCTCGCGCATGCACGGGTCGTGCAAGTGGTCTTTCCTGGAAGGCGCGGGTCCGACCGACAAGCCTTGGAACACCGGCGGCAGTCAGGCCAATCCCGGCGATGCCTTGTTCATGTATCCCGGCGATGAGCTTGGCCTGTCCGATGAAGTCTTTCCCTCGATGCGTCTCAAGGCGTTCCGGCGCGGTATGCAGGACTACGAGTACCTGCACGCCGTGGCCGTTAAGGATGGCCATGACAAGCAGGCGATGGCCTTCGCGGTCCGCGGTGCGTCCAGGCCGATGACGGGCTCGTTGAACATGAAGGACTTCCAAGATGATGCCTCCCATGAGCGGGCCAAGGTGAAAGTGGAGGGGGGGGACCAGCGTTGCTGGCCACATCATCCCGAGGGGTTCGAGAAGGTGCGCGGCGAGATGGGCGAGTACCTGAGCGGTGCAGCCGTCCGGTGAGGAAATAGGGGAACAATCTCAAGGAAATGGCAGAATGAAACACTTTGCCGAACACGCCGCGACGGCCATGGCTGGGCTGGGGGCGCTGCTCGCGGTTGCGCCGGGCGCCGCCCTCGCAGAGACGATTGCATCTGTGCGCCCGCCGAACGTCGTCTTCATCATGGCCGACGATCTCAGTCCCGCCCTCATGAGTTGCTATGGCCAGAAGCGATTCGCAACGCCGAACCTGGACCGGATGGCGAGCCAGGGCATGCGGTTCACCGACTGCTACAGCGGCGCGCCGGTGTGCGCGCCTTCACGCAGCGTTCTGATGACTGGGCAGCACACCGGCCACACTCGGGTCCGCGACAATATCGGGGTGCCCACTCCCGACGTGCCCGTGCCCGGCGGCCGCGTACCGCTCTATCCCGCCGATCAGACGGTCGCCAAGCTCCTGAAAGGCGCGGGCTATGCTACGGCATGCGTCGGGAAGTGGGGCCTTGGCTGCGAGGACTCGACCGGCGAGCCGTTGAAGCAGGGGTTCGACCATTTTTTCGGGTATCTGGATCAGCAACTGGCCCACAACCACTATCCGGAATCCCTCTGGAACGACCGGACGCAGATTCCCATTGAGGAAAACGCGGGCGGCAAGCGGAGCGTCTATAGCCAGGATCTCTTTCTTGAGCGCTCCATGGCTTTCATCGAGAGGAACCGGGACAGGCCCTTCTTCCTGTATGCTGCCTGGACGCTGCCGCATGATGATCTGGCTGTTCCGAAACGGGCTCCCGATCTTGATCCCGCGATCACCGGCGAGGATGCCGTTTACGCCTCGATGATCCTGAAACTCGACGGGGGCGTCGGGCGCATCCTTGATCAACTGGATCGGCTCAACCTGTCCAGCAACACGCTGGTCATCTTCACCGCTGACAACGGGGCTTACCGTCGGCGGGAAGGCGTGTTCGACAGTTGCGGCCCGTTCTCCGGCGAGAAGTACTCCCTCCGGGAGGGCGGCATCCGTGTCCCCATGCTCTGCCGGATGCCGGGCACGGTTCCGGCCGGCAAGGTTTCAGCGGTGCCGTGGTACTTTGCCGATGTCCTGCCCACCCTGGCCGAGCTGGCCGGTGTGCCGGCGCCGGGGGATATTGACGGCATCAGCGTGGTGCCATTGCTGACCGGCAAGGCTGAAACGCTGCCCGATCGTTTCCTTTACTGGGAGCGGATGAAGAAGGATTTCGGCCAAGCCGCCCGCTGGCGCTCGTACAAGGCCATCCGGACCTGGGACATGGGAGTCACGGCCCTCTATGATCTCTCCCGTGATCCCGGCGAAACGACCGACCTGGCGGCCAGCCATCCCGATTTGGTGGCGCGCTTCGAGGCGGCCATGCGAGAGAGCCACCGGGATTCGCTGCACTATCCCCGGATGGTCATGGCATGCCCGGACTGGAAAGCCCAGACCGCGAAATGGGAACGGGACCTGAAGAGCAACCCGCGGAGTCCGGCGGTCCTGAGCCAATACGCCTGGTTCCTGGTGGATACGTTGCCGGATGAACTCAAGGATGCCGACAAGGCCCGGGAGTTGGCTGAGAAAGCAAACGAACTGGCGGGCGGCAAGGACCGCGAGATTCTGGACACGCTGTCTGTAATCTGGTTCGCTAAGAAGGAATACGCCAAGGCGGTGGAGTACAGCCGGAAATCACTGGCGCCCGGGTTGCTGGGCAAAGGCACGCTCAAGAGCCTGCAAAAGCAACTGGCAAAGTGCGAGAAAGCCTTCGACGAATCCAAGGCGGAGAATGAAAGGAAAGGGTTATGAGAAGGAGGCTATTCGGAACCGGGGGCGTGGCGCTTGTCCTGTTGGCAGGCGCCGCATCGGCGGACAATTGGCCGGGGCTGAACGGCGGCGGAACGGCGGCCAATTCGTCGCCGACGGCGATCGGCACGAACCTCGGCTTCCGATGGAACGTGCGCCTGGATCCCCAGACGCTGAATTCGAGGTCGGGTCAAGGGTTCACGGGCTCGATGCGGTCGAAGAACATCGTGCTTCGCGATGGCGAAATCGCCCTGCTCGCGCCGGGTGTTTCCTCGACCGTGCTGGCCGTCTACGACGCCGCCTTGGGCGGTGTCCTGAGGGCGTTTTCAACGCCGCTGACCAAGACCGGCGACGCGGAGTGGAACAAGATCGGCATCGAAGGACGCGATCTGCGCAACGGCCAGCACTTGGTGTACTGGCATGCCAACGGGAACGTCTATTGCCGGTCGCACGGCGACAACATGCAGCGGGCGGTGATTCGCGCCTCGGACGGAAGCATCCAGTCCAATGTCGGTCCCTCCGGATCGAACCAGTCCGGCTACTTCACGATGAGCGACAATTCGATCTGGAACGTCTCATCGTATGGCGGACATCAGGGGCAACAGCGCAGGTTTTACCTGCACGATAACGAAGGTGTGTTGGGGACCAAGCTGTTTAGTGTTTCGGACGGGGCCGTCTATAATCTGTTCACCTGGTGCGGCCCGGTGTTGATGGACGGCGATTGGATCTACACGCTCGGGGCCGCGACGCACCCCGACCTGGGATGGGCGGACTACACGACAAGCTCGACGCGCCGCAACTGGCTCGGCACATTTGTCCGTGGGTTCCAAGTGCTCGGGCAGACGGCGACGACGGGCAACCAGAATCTCGTGAACGGCATCAACGGATCGTTCACCTGGAAGACCACGAACACGTTCGTGGCCACGGACCATGACCTTGCCTCCGCCGTGAAGCCCTGGTGCCTGGGGCGCGACAACCTCTTCGTGGTCACCGAGAGCGCCTCGTGGACCGCGACGGATGCGACCGTGGATTTCTCCCAGCCCATGGTTCTCACCGCGCTGGACCGCACCGCCGGCACCGTGGCCTTCGCCCTGCCGCTGGGGATTACCGGCGAGGGATGCACGATGTACAAATCCTTCGGCTACTATGGTGGCGGCACCACCTGGCGGCCACAGGTCGCCTACGCCGACCGCACGGCGGCGGATGGGCGGCAGTATGTATCGGTCCTGCTTCCCGAAGCCGTGGAAACCTTTGACTCGCTCGCGCCCCAGATCAACCCCACCAATTCCGCGGCCGCCCTGAACACGCGCCTCTCGATGGTGGACGCGACCGCGCGCACGGTATTGTGGACCTACCAGTATCCGCGCGGCGGGACGACGCCGGTCCTCGCACACGACGTGAACACCAACACGAAGCAGCTCATTGCCGGCGACGCGCTCTACGTGGCCTATGTGAAGACCGCCATGAGTCTCGATAACTACGTCAGCACCAGCATCCTGTCGGACCTGACCCTGTACGTGGACCGCTTCGCTCTGGCGAACGGCGCCAAGACGTCATTCCAGTTCCCTCTCGGCGTTCAGGCCAACACGATGCAGCTCGACGACCTGGCGGCGGCGGATGGGATGCTCTATGCGCTCGTCACCTATCGCGAGTGGCACGATGGCAGTCCCGCCGGTGGCGGCGCACAGGCGCTGGTGGCGCTGGGTGGCATAACCTCGGGAAACCAGGCTCCCGTCTTCTCCGCCGGGCCTTCCGCCTCGCCCGCCAGCATCACGGCGCCGGCGCTCAGCGTGACGCTGACCGCCGCCGCCACGGACCCCGACGGTCCCCAACCGGCCATCGTCTGGTTCAGGGAATCGGGTCCACCGGGCGTGACCTTCTCGGAGAACTGCTCTGTTGCCGCCGCCTCAACCGTCGTAGCCTTCAGTTCGCCCGGAACCTATGTCATCGGCTGTCGCGCCACGGATGGCGAGTTGAGTTTAACGTCGAGTGTGACGGTTACCGTCAACCAGCCGCTCACGACGGTGACCGCGAGCGCACCGGATGCCAGCGCGGCCGAGGCGGGATTGGCTACCGGCTACTTTACCATCTCCCGCAGCGGCGGCGACAGCAACATCCCCATGACGATCTACTACACGCTCGGCGGAACCGCCTTGAACGGCGTGGACTACGCTCCGCTTCCCACGGGCTCCGTCACGCTCCCTGTCGGTGTCACGAGTACCAACCTCGTTGTGAGGCCGATCGATGATCCGACCGTGGAACCTACCGAAACCGTAACGCTGAAACTGGCAGCCGACCCGGCCTACAACTACAAGCTCGGGACGACCGCCACGTTAACGGTCAACCTCACCTCCGACGACACGGCGACCTATCAGGTCACGATCAGCTCGCTCTCTCCCGAACTCGGCGAGAACGACGGGGGAAGCATGGTGGTGGCGCGGAACGGAAACATTGACCCCCTGGTTGTGAACTACACGGTTTCAGGTACTGCCTCGAACGGCGGTGACTACACGTTGCTGGGCGGCAGCATTACGATCCCGAACGGTGCCAGCAGCGCGAATATTGACTTCGACGCCATCCCGGATGGCGTGGTTGAGTCGAACGAGACCGTGGTTGTGACACTGGCGCCCGGGATGAACTACACGGTGGAAACGCCGGGCTCCGCCAGCGCCACGATCGTGGATGCGACACTTGCCCGTATGGTCTGGGAGCGCGATCAGCCCGACGCCCCCTGGAGCCTGAATCACTGGACGGATTCGGTGGGGCAGGACAACCACCAGGGTGTGCCGAGAGCATGTGATGAGGTCTGGGTTGGCGATGTCACGATCGATACGCGCAGTAGTGGCCTGGACATGGCGGACGTGACCGTTGCCGTGCTGGATGTCGGCTGGTGCCTGGATGCCGGTAACGCGGATAACGGGAACTTGAGGATCCTGGGCGATGCGGCCGGGCTTTTCGAGTTTAACGTGAGTGTGAATGGCGACCTGCGACTGGCAAACGGGACGGACTGCTCGGGTGCGATTACGCAGCAGGGTGGCAATATCCAGGTCGGGAATGATCTGCGCCTGGCCTGTGGTGAGGGGTATGGGCCTTGGTCCTATAACGTGCAGGACGGGAAGATGATCGTCTCGGGCAACCTGCTGGTGGGCGATCTCGGTGTTGATGGGACCCATTTCGACAACGCGAGCGCCAGCCCGGGCTTTCTTGTGCAGACCGGCACCTCCAGCAGGGTGGATTGCTATGGTGATTACCGGGTCAACAGCGGTGCGGAGGGCGCCCCGGCTCGCGGTCACATTGTTTCTGCGAATAGTGAGCTTGTCGTGCAGGGCAGTCACCATATGCAGATCGGGGGTGGATTTACGTTCACGTCGGATG
>CAYOIT010000188.1:0-8347 GCA_964404035.1 uncultured Verrucomicrobiota bacterium
AAAAGTTCTCAAAACAGTTCAAATGTAATATGTTACGATGTGACCCCGATGTCCCGGGATCGGGAATAGCGAATCGTCTGGCACTCCTGCCTGAGAAGAGTATTTTACGTGGAAACATTAAAGGAGTCCTCATGCCGAACATTGCCAAAGTTCTGAGAGAAGAAATTAGTCGTATTTCCCGCCATGAAGCCAAAGTCGCCGTTACGCCCGTGCGCAAAGCAAACGCCAAAGTCAGACCTGATGTGGCTGACCTGAAGAACCGGATCGCAACGCTGGAGAAGGAAGTCAAGCGGCTGAACATTGTGGTCATCAATCTGGTGTCCACCCAGCCCGCCCCTGCTGCGGCCCCCGTGGACGACAAAGTCAGGATCCTGGGCCGGGGAGTAAAGAGCCTGCGTCGGAAATTGGGGCTCACTCAAGAGGAGCTTGGGAAATTGACTGGCGTTTCTCTTGGTGGTGTTCGGGCTTGGGAACGACAGCAGGGTATGTTGAAGCTCAAGGACACGTCAAAGGCAGCCATCCTATCGATAAAGGGCATTGGCAAGGCCGAGGCCCGTAAGCGGCTTGATGCGATGAAGCCAGTGAAGAAGATTGTCGCCAAGGTTCGGAAGGTCTCCAAGGGCGGTAAGGCGAGACGGCGAAAGAAATAAGCGCTGAGGCCTTATTTGCCTGATACCAGTCTGCCCTGGGAACACGATTACGCGCGTTCTGATGGGTAACCGTCGACGATTGCCCCACGCGCCATCAGAAGCGTAGGCCTTTTTTACCTCACCCCCTGCTGAAAACCCATCGTGAGGCCCACCGGGCGGTCTGTGCATTCCATCCTCTGGAAAACGCATTGCCGATCACCAGTAGCCGACGTGCGGGCGATGGTGAGTTCAGGGTGGACGCGGTTTTTCCTACAACGCAGGGTAATTGGCCTACACCTGAATTCGTAAAGGTGAACTCAAATCACTTCGATTCTGAGCAGAGAGCAGAACTCCTTGAGCAGCGCCTGATTATCACCGTAGGAGATGATGTAGTGCTGGCTCATGACTTTCTGGATGAATTCTTCCACCGGATAGTCGAAGTTCATTTCCAAGCTTGGTAGCCGCGGGGCCGGGGCGGGCCAACCGGCCTCCTCCCAGGGCCGGGGCGTCCTGGCCTCGGCGGTGGTCACATGCATGGCGTAGCGGCCGTTGGCATAAGTCAGCCGGGCCAGGGTCACCAGACCGGTCTTGAGTTTGGAGACGTTCAGCAGGCCTTCCCCGAAACTGCCGAAGGCGGCTGGCATGACCGTCACCTTGCCGTCGACGATTTCCGCGGGCACATAATCGGGAACACCCATGAGCGCTCCATTTTCGAAGAATTCATAGAACTCCAGATAGGCGCCCACCTGGCCGGTCAAGGCGCGGACGATCAACTGGGTGACGCTACCCAAGGCGTCGTTTTCCGGCACGGAGGATAGGGTCATTTCGTCGTGTAGCAGCGTCATGGCGCCTGCGGGTGCGAAGCCCAGCAGCTTTTTGATGCCGTCGACATCGTTGTAAGAGAACCCCTGGTAACCGCGCTCTTTGATTTTCCGGCTGAGCGCCAGATAGAGCTCGACCGACTTTTCCAGCGTGCCGGACCCCGGCTCCTTGATAAACGTCCAGCGCTTCCGGATTTCAGCCACCAGCCGGTCGACTTCGTTCCGGTCGACTTTCTCCATTATCTGGACGAGTTCCAGGAGCTCGAAATGCTCGATTTCGGGGCCGATTTGGGACTTGAGGGAGATGCCGTCATACATAGTGCCGTAAAGGCGCATGTCCCGGTAACCCGCCATGCCGATCCGCGCGGTCCTCAGGTGTGACACGGCCCGGACGGCCTTGGCGTAGTTCATGATCTCACCGATGCGCGGCGACTGATCCCGATAGGTAACCACGTATTTGAACGTGAATCCCATATCCTCCATAGGCTTGCGAAGCGCGGTGGTGCCGGCCTGGTCGGCCGTGGTGACGAAACGTGTACCTTCCCGCCAGCCGGTGAGCCCCCAAAGCACCATGGGTTTGTGCTTGAACGGCTCGATGACGGAGAGAACCGCCCAGGATGGGATCCAGCCCGCAATACAGATGATCAAGAGGTCGAAATCGCCACCGGCCTTCAGTTCCTCGATGGCCCGCGCGGCTTGAACGCCGCCTGAATCATCGCTGACCTGCGCCGTTTGAACCAGCGTGAACCCTTCCTTTTCCAACAGGCGGGCGGCGGCCGCGCACCGTTTATCAATGAATTCCCTTGGTGTGTTGACTTCCCCGAATCCCACGAAACCGGCTTTGATTGTGTTCATAAGCACCCGATCAGCCCCTTTCTTTAACCAAACTCGTCATGTGTGACCATTCCCGGAGCCCTGACAGGGCGTCCTGCCCATAAAGATTGTCCCGGCCTGCCAGCATGGCGTAATGACCGGCTTCCTCGATCGTCACGTCGTTCAGCAAGGCCGAGAGAAAGCCAGCCACCGCGCAGTCACCCGCGCCGCAGGCGTTGCAGAACCGTTCCGGTTCGACGGGGAAGGGGGGGATCCAGGTTCCGTCAGGACATCCCTTCCCGTCGGATAATCGAAGGGGGGAGTCAGGGGCGTTGAACGTCCCCAGGTCGCCGGTGCGAAGGTAGGCGCCGCGGTGGCCCGCCTTGATCAGAAGCACCTTGACGCCCATGGCCAGCATGCGTTCGGCCAGGCGCGGGACCACGTCGGCAGGAATGGCGGCGAGCATGTCGCCATTCTCCGTCCTGGCCAGGGTGTGCCGGTAGGTGTCGGGTTCGAGCATGAAGAGGATCTCCTCGATACTCGGCACGAAAACATCCACGAGGGGTAGCGTGGCTGCCAGGATGGCCTGCCAATCGGCCTTGCCGGCGGGACTATCCGGATCGGGCAGCGTCATGTCCAGTGAGGTGGCGACATTCCGTTCCCGCACGAGGCGCAATAATTTTTGAAGCTCGGCGCCATTGTTGCTCCACAGGGCCGGCATCAAGGGCGGGTATCCGAAATGAAACAGCCGGCTTTGGGCCACGATCTCGAAGTTGATATCCAAGGCGGAAAAGGTGCGGTTACATCCGGGATCTTCCAGGAAAAGGCGATCGACTCCCGGCGGGGCAATCACCAGGCCGTAGGCGGTGCCTGCCTGGGTGGTGCGTCGGATCCACCGGGCTGCCCCGGCCTGTGACAAACGGTCCAGCGCCATGTCGCCCAGCGCGTCCATCCCGACGCATCCCATCAATTCGACCCGTCGGCCGAGTCGCAGCATCGCCAGGCCGGTATTGGCCACCACGCCGCCCAGCGAGACTTCCAGTCCTTCCGTTTCGATGAGTTTGCCCGGGCGGAACAGTTCCCCGAAGGGCACCACGCCGCGGCGGGCATTGAACCCGGGCGTCAAATCGACGCCGAGGTACCCGGCGACCACTGCGTCCACCGTGCGGGATGGCCGATTGTGCTTCATGGCTGCCCCCAGAGTTCGGCAATGGTTCCCACCGTGGCATCAACCAGTTGCTTGCCGCCGTCGGAGCCGACGGTGCCGTTGATGATGAGGCCGCCATAGCCCCCAAGTTGTTCTGCCCGCGCGCTCGGCAGGTAGCCCCCCGTTCCACCACAGAGTTGGACGACGAATGTCTGGGCCGCCCTGCTCCGGGCCTTGATCTGTTGGCCGAAATCCAGATAAAGCTCGAACGGGTTCGTCACGAAGACCACGGCGCCCAGGCGAAGAACGTGCATTTCGATTTCGAACGTGGGCGTGGCGTCCTGGCTTTCATAACGGGTAACTACCGCCCGGTTGTTCTGGATCAGCACGAAATGATGCAGTTTGTCGTCATAGGGGCCCGGGCGGTTGGGGATCTTCTCGTTTCGGGCGACCTCCCCGCAGAAATCCCGGTAGGCGGACGCCTCGTCCATCACGGCTTCGAGTTTCGCCAATCGGGCCTTCGCCTCGACATAAGCCTGGTACGAGGCTCGGCGGCGCGGCAGGGCGATCGTTCTGACCGCGTGTTGCAGGAGGGGCGCGGTTTCGACATTTTCGGCACAGGCCGGGAACGTCGCTTCCACCGCCGCCGTCAGGCGTCTTCCGAGTTCCGTGACGCCATCCGCGTGCCAGAAATCGGGTTCGCCCTTGTAGTTCCGCGGCAAGTCCCGCGGCGATTGGCAACCGGCCGCACTGATCTGGGCCAGCACCTTGAAGTCGGCGCCGAAACGTTGTTTCAGCCGACACCGTGTTTCGCCGACGAAATCGGATGAGATTTCGTAGGTGGCCTCCATGGTTTGCGAAGGACAGGCCAGGTTGAGAACCACGCCCGTGGGCTGGCGCGTCTCGTCGAACGTGAACAATACGTCGACGCCGGAGTCCTCGCCGCTCTCCATGCCGATGAAATCCGCGCGGTCGGTACGACCGTACATTTCGGCGGTGTCGTCCGCGTAAACGGCACGTCGACAATGTCCGATGCGCGCAAAACCCAACCCGGAACCGATGCCGCCGGGGCGGCGGGACTGCCAGGCCGTTTCGACCAGTCCGACGAGTTTCTCGAGCAGGAATTCCCGGTAATCCGCCACCGGCAGGGCGCCTGGCGGTTCGGCCAGCCAGGCGATCCCGCAAATAAGGTCCACCCCGGGCGCGTTGTGGGTATGGGTGACATTGAGAAAGACCTTGCGGGTATCCAGTTCAGGCAGGCGCAGGCGCAACAGTGCGCGGAGGTCGTCCTGGAAGTCAGACTGGAAGCCGACGAGTTCAAGGGCGACCATGACGGCCTGTTCGGTGCCGGACTCCAGCGCGAGGGCGGTCGCCGTGAGCCGGGAATGGATTTTGCCGGTTATGCGGTGATAGTATTGTCCGGAAAGGTCAACCGTTCCCGTGGGGGTCGTGTCGGTTTCCGCCCATCCGATTGAAAGTGTGTGGGTCATGGGGTTCCTGGAAATGTGTTAGTTTGTGCGTTTGTGTCTTTATACAACAAATCTTTATTCCAGTGCAAACCTAATGTTACTCCAAAATACCCTTGATTGACCATGAGGATTCCGCCACAGTGCCGCCATGGTTCATTCGTGCCACACAATGAGGGAGGCCACATGACGCAGGTCACGAGGCATGCGCGCATTCTCGACCGGCTGACCGCTCAGGGCGAGGCGCAGGTCGCCGATTTGGCCCGGGCCCTGGCGGTGAGCGAAATGACCATCCGCCGTGACCTCGATGCCCTGGCGCTGGCGGGCAAGGTCCTCCGGACGCACGGGGGCGCCGCCCTGAGCGGGCGCGTCGTGTTCGATTTCCAATTCATGCGGCGCACGCGGGATCGGGAGGTTGCCAAGGGGCAGATTGCGGAGACGGCGGCACGCCTGGTCAAGGACGGCCAGTCCATTCTTCTCGACTCCGGAACCACGACGCTGGCCGTCGCCCGGGCGCTCAAGGTGAGAAAGCGGCTCACGGTCATCACCACCTCGCTTCCGATTGCCTCGGAACTCCAGAGCTGTGATGCCGTCGACCTGGTCCTGCTGGGCGGGGCGTTGCGGCGCGAGGCGCCCGACCTGATCGGCCCCCTGACCGAAAGCAATCTGGAGCAACTGAAAGCGGACATTGCCTTCATCGGCGCCGACGCCGTGGACAGCCAGGGGCGGGCCTATAATCATTCCATGGCCGTGGCGCGGATGCTGACCCGCATGGCAACCTCCGCGAGGCAGGTCTATGTGGTGGCCGACAGCACGAAAATCGGCCAGACGGCCCTGGCGCGCTTTGGCAACCTCAAAGCCTGGAATGGCCTGATCACCGACCGGGGACTGGCGCCTGCCCTTGCAACCTCGCTCAAGCGGGCTGGCTGCGCGGTGATACTGCCCTCTTGACCATGACCAGTTGGGCAATGATGGAGGCCGCGAGACCGGCCCCGCACACCAGATACATCCCGTCGGCCGAGCCGCTGTGCCGCATCCACAGGTCGCCCGACACGATTCCGGCGATGGAGCCGAACCCGACAAGGGCTTCATTGATTCCGATGTTGAAGGAACGCCTTCCCGAATTACTTGAATAATAGACGGCGCAGTAATACGCAAACCCGGAGTAGACCCCCAACAGGCACAGCATGGAGAAGCAAACCCAGTAGGATGGCCAGCGCCATATCACGCACAATGCCGCGACACCTCCGCCCTGGATGACCAGAAAAAGCGTCCTCCGGTACAGGGAATCACGAAACCGGAACATGGCAAAGCCGAACCCCGCCGAAATCGCCATGTGCATGAATAGCGGCAGGCTTCCCCATAACGGACCGACCCCTTGTGAGGCAAACAGGGGCGGAAGAAAGGTGAACAGCGGACGCTGGACAAACGTGACGGTGAAGATCATCAGCCAGCCAATGGCAATATAGGCGTTTGAAACGGGATAATCCGCCCTGGCCCCATGCTCAACCGGCGCTTCGACGGGGTGGGGGATGGTCGGCCGTCCCCCTGTTGGACGTGCCAGCAGGAAAGCAATGACTGTCGTGGCGAGGGCAACTGCCAGGATCAACGCAGGTATTCCCCACCTGAACAGCCAACCTGCGGTCACATTGCCGAGGGCCGCACCCAGGCACCATGACAAGGTATACAGGGCCACGGAGATTTTGAGGCTTCCCGCCGAGGCCTCGCCGCGCATGAACGCCTGGAACGAATTAAAGAACCAGGCGGCGGACGTGCCGAACACCAGCAACCCGGCAGCCAGCGGGATGAAGGCGCTCACACACAGGACCCCGATGCCCGAGGTCCCGCAAACCACCGTGCTGATCCCTAGAATCCGCCGGGCATTGCGGGGTGCGACCCAATGGCCCGACACGAAACTGCTGGTCATGTAGGCGGCCTGGAAAAGAATGCCCAGCCAGCCGCACTCCTGCATCCCGACACCCCGGGCGCCCGCCGCATAGAACACGGCGAAAAACACAAAATACAACATCCAGTCCATCAAGGCCGGGCTAAGATATAAAAATGCCTGCATCGCGGGCCATACTCCCCGATTCCCTCCCCGCCGTCAATGAACCCGCGCCCCGGGCTCTTTTTTTGTTTACAGGTAAGGAGCGGAATGTTAGATTCGCTCAAATAATAACAAGTTCAAACATATCAAAACAGCCGGAAGCTTGTCAAACGAGGAGAACGCATGAGCAAAACCAGCGCGAGTTATTGGGCACACGTTGATCTGTCGAAATATCCAAACATGAAGGTCCCGGCGCCCGGGCCCGAGTCGAAAGCATGGCATGAGCGCTGCACCCGGCATTTCAAGGGGCTGAGCAGCCAGGTGAAGCTTTTCCCCGTCGCTTTTGAGTCGGGGCACGGGTGCCTCCTCCGGGATGTGGATGGCAACGAGTACATTGACTTCTCGTCGGGCATCTACGTGACGACGCTGGGGCACTGCCATCCGAAAATCACCGAGGCAGTCCGGAAATATGCCGGCACCCTGATGAACGCCCATGACTTCACGACGCCCATCAAGGCGCGGCTGATGGAGAAGATGGCGGCGACGTTACCGGGGGACCTGAAGGGCTTCCAGCTCTATGACTGCGGGACGGCTGCGGTCGAGGCCGGCCTGCGCGTGTGCCGCGCCGCCACGGGTAAGACTGAATTGATCTCCGGGTTCAATGATTTCCATGGCAAGACCTACGGCGCCGTGTCGCTGGCTGAATTCCGCGATTCGGCCTATGGTCCCGTGCGCGCGCCCGGCAGCCACCTCGTGCCGCGCCCCAACCCCTACCGCCCCCTCTGGTCCAAGGCCGATGGGACCATTGACACCGATGAGTACATTGCCTTTTATGACGAGTACATCGCGCGCGCCACGGTCAACCATGTGGCGGCCTTTGTCATGGAACCCATCCAGGGGTGGGGCGGATCCGTGATCCCTCCGGACGATTTCTTCCCGAAACTGCGCAAGTACTGTGACGAACGCAAGATTCTGCTGATGTGCGACGAGGTGCTCACGAGCATGGGGCGCACCGGCAAGTGGCTGGCCACGGAGCATTGGGGCGTCGTGCCCGACGTGGTCACCCTGGGCAAGGGGTTCGGCAACGGGTTCCCGGTGACCGCCGTGGCGGTGCGGGAGCCGTACATGGAATCGTTCGAGAAAATATCGGCCTCGTCCAGCTATGGCGGGAACCCCATGGCCTGCGCGGCGGCGCTGGCGTGCTTCGAGGTGATCGAGGAGGAGAAGTTGCTCGACCGTGCGCAACACCTGGAGCAGGTGGCCATGAAGTACATGAAGGGCATGATGGCGCGCCACAAGATCGTCGGCGATGTCCGGGCCAAAGGGTGCCTGATGGGGATCGAACTCGTCAAGGACCGCGCGGCCAAGACGCCGTTCGACGAGGCCGGCAAGCGCGTCTACCAGAAGGCCTTCAGCAAGGGGCT
>CAYOIT010000189.1:0-8320 GCA_964404035.1 uncultured Verrucomicrobiota bacterium
TAATTGATGTCTCCGAGCACCAACCCCGCCGCATTCCCTCAGCCAAGTGGCGCGAACTGATCAAGAAGGTGTGGGAAGCCGACCCTCTCCTATGCCCGCGCTGTTCGCATGAGATGCGGATTGTCGCGTTATGTGAAGCGTTCGATTATGTGAAGTGGCGGCCCGCGACCTTGCGTTTTCCGAGAGTATTTGCCTTTTACGTCGGAAAGCACTTCACATAATTCCGGCGCCTTCTGAGAGGTCATCGAGCCATTTCAGAATGCCGGGTTTGAGCCAGCGGGGACGGCCTTTCCCGCCCCTTTTCATGACCGGCGCCTGACACGTATCGAGGGCACGTTGCTTCATCTTCATGTCGATGGCGGCGTATTCGTGCGTGGTGTTCATGTCGGCGTGGCCCAGCCAGTCCTTGATCACACTGAGGTCGTTTCCAGACTGCAACAGGTGCATGGCGGTCGTGTGACGCAGGGTGTGCGGCCCCACGTTCTTGCCCTTCAAGGACGGGCAGCGTTGCGCCGCTTCGACCGCGTACCGGCGGACGAGGTAGCGGATGCCGAACCGCGTGAACGGTTGACCGTTGGCGTTCAGAAATACTTGAGGACACGCTTCCTGTGAAGGGCTGCGGCAGTCGAGGTACCAACGCAGAGCCTTTACGGTGTCTGCCCACAGCGGACAAGCGCGGCTCTTGCCGCCCTTGCCGAACAACCTGGCCTGGGGCGGCGTCTCGAGGCGTAGATCGTCGAGTTTCAGATCGACGACTTCCTGTACGCGCGCGCCGGTGTTGTACATGAAGAGCACCAGCGCATGATCGCGCCGACCATGCCGGGAGTCGCGGTCTATGATACTGAGCATCGCACCCATTTCGGCATCTTCCAGGTATTGCATGGACTGGTGGGCCGCTTTCTTGGTTGGCACGGCACAGATCTGTTGGCAACGCGCCATGCTTTCGGGAACCTGTCCGGCAATGTAGCGGAACAAGCCATGAATGGGAGCCAGGCGCATGTTGCGCGAACGTGTCGCGTTGCCGCGTTCTCTCTGCAGGTGATCGAGGAAATCCGCCACCGCCCGGTCATTGAAGTCCTCGATGGCGAGTTTATCCACGGGGGTGTGCTGTTGCTCGGCCGTGAAGTTCAGGAACAGCTTGATGCCGTCCCGGTAGGCCGTTAGCGTGTTCGAACTCAAGCCCCGGCGGGCGACGAGGTACTCCAGGAAGAATGACTGGATCAGTGCGGCGATGTTATGACGTGTGCTCATTGCGAATCTCCTTGTCTCAATACGTTGTTGCGGAAGTTATGATGAAAGCGCTCGTTGGCCGCCTGCATCAGCTCAGGCGTGGCATGCAGATAGGTCTGGGTGTAGCTGATGCAGGCGTGTCCCATGTAGGTCGCCAGAGCTGGCAGGAGCGCGTTGACATCCCGGCCCTGGCGATACCACTCCAACAGTCGCTGACAGGCAAAGGCATGGCGCAAGTCATGAATGCGTGGCCCCGGCGAGCCCTTGCCGCCGCGCAGTCCGCAGCATTGGAGCGCCTGCCGAAAATCGCTGTAGACGGTCTGACGGAAGAACCGGCCGCCGCGCAGATGCACGAACACCGGATCCTTGGGCGTAGCCGGAAACAGCGTGGTCCGGCGTTTTATGTAGAGCCCGAGGGCGGTTGCCGTGGACGGCGACATCGGCACCCAGCGACTCTTCTGAAACTTGCTCTTATGGATGAAGAGCTTACGTTCCGTGAGATGGACGTCGGCCAGATCCAGGCCGATGGCCTCACTGATACGCAGGCCACAGGAATACACCAGGCCGAACAGTGTATGGGCGGACATGGGGCGCAACGAGTCCGGCGGGGGCAACTGCAACGCCGCCTGCAGCAACGCCTTAACCTGGCTCTCCGTGAACACGTACAGGTCCGCACGGACTTTGTTGTTCCTGGGATAGCCCGGATCGGGCACGTATGCATCGGGATCGAACTGCCGCAGGTAAGAGCAGAAGCGGCGCAGTAGGCACACCACGCCGTACCGGGTGCACCCCGATAGACGCGACAGGGATCGGATATACGGCTCCACAATGTCTTGGGTCAGACAAGAGTGATGCCAATCCTCTTGAAAAAGGAAGCGGTCGAAACGGCCTAGGATCCGTGCCGGACCTCGATAGTCGGCGCCCGCGGCCCGTTGAAGTTCGACATAACTTTCAAACCTGGATGCCAGGATGCTGCGAAAGCGGGGATCGCTCATGACGCACCTCCCAGCCAGTCCAGCGGCACTTGATCGAGTGTTCGAAAGTCGACCTTGGTGTAGATGAAGGTCGAGTTGATATCGCGGTGTCCCAGCATGTCGGCGATGGTCTTTATGGAGTGACCGTTGCCCAACAGCCTGGAGGCGAAGGCGTGCCGGAAGCCGTGAGGCCCGCGCGGTCCATCGCCGAGCCCCAGACTCTTTAACCGCGAGCAGACTCGTGTATAGAGATGATCGGCCTGCATCGGATGAATGGGGGCGCGCTCGGTGAGGAAGACCTCCGGGCATGTTGCGTGTGGCCGACTGTTGCGCAGGTAATCCAGGAGCGCTTCACCCACCTCGTCGGTGAGTGGCTCGATGACCTGACGGCCCCCTTTACAGGCAGGGAAGCGGATCGTGCTCTGTCGCCACAGGATGTCGCTCAAGCGTAAGGCGCGAACCTGTCCTCCACGCACTCCGTAGGTGTAGAGCAGAAGGACGATCGCATAGTCACGCCGGCCCACCGCTGTGCACCGGTCCATGCTGTCGAGCAGCATGTGTGCGTCCGGCTCGGAAATCTGGCGCGGCACATCCGCCAGACGGTAGCTGTAGACGTGGGGCACCGCCTCGGCCAGATGCCCGCCTCCGTAGCCCTCCCTTGCGCAGAAGGCGAAGAAGTGTCGAAGGCCGAGGCGGATATGTCCCCGCGTCGTTTTGGCTTTACCTCGGGCACACTCACGGAAATAGTCCTGTACGTCTTGCGGCGTGAGATCGGCGATCGCACCGCGCACGTCGCGCAGATCGAGCGCTTCAACAAACGAGCTCAGGTAGAAGCGGTAGCTCCTGGCGGTACTTGCCGCCAAACCGCGATCGTTCTCCAAGTAGTGCGCATATCGATCGAGCAACTCTTCGTATGGCGCTGGAGCTTGGGAGCAATGCTTCAGCACGCCTCGGGTGGTGAGGAAACGGCTCAGCAGCCGAAGGGCACGCCGTGTATCAACCAACCAACTCGCGTGCTCTGTGCGGTGACGGCGAGCGAGGAACTGGTCCGCATGTTCTTCCTCGATCTGAGACGCGGTCGTAACGCCACGCCGGCGCAAGAACAGGTTGAAATGTGAGCCCCTCGATGCGCATAGCCGCAGAGATGAATGCGAGTATCCTTGTTCGTCCAGCCAGTTGCAGAAACCGTCCAACTCTGGCCCCAGGGGTGGAAGCCTATATCGGGTCAACTCGCAGGGTCGACGTAGCAAATCTCCCAAAACCATAACACCCTCCTTATGCCCACCATGGGCAGCCAAGAGGGTACATGAAGGCGCCGGAATTATGTGAAGTGCTTTCCGACGTAAAAGGCAAATACTCTCGGAAAACGCAAGGTCGCGGGCCGCCACTTCACATAATCGAACGCTTCACATAACGCGACTTATGTGGAGCTCCACATAAGTCGCGTTGATTGACGAGAGGACGGTGATTGAACGGATTCTGCGCCACCTTGGACTTTGGGAGCAGGGGGTACGGGTGAGTCCATCAACAGGCCCGCCTGAACCTATGGAGCGGGTCATTGAACCCTGGCTCGAAGACCCATTCCCGGATTACGACACCGAACCGGCCTGCCGTGAGCTTGCCGAACCGGTGATGGCTTACGCGAACGATTGAGCACTCGCGGCAAGATAGGTTTGTCTCTGTTCGACCCCGTTTACAGTAAAACAGGTTCGTTTCGGTAATCCGACCAGCTTCTGGGCATCGAAGACCAGATTTATTTCCGAACTTGACCTTCATGCCGGATTTTCACACGCTCCCCGCCATGAAAACGATGTTTCAGGGATGGTTCCAGGCGGTCTCAACGGGCGTGTACCCGTACCGCCAGAAAAGCGATTTCTTATCCATTACCCGTACCGCCAGAAAAGCGATTTCTTATCCATGTATGGCTACAACTGGACGCAGAGCAAGATCGACTGCTTCATCTGGTATCACGAGAAACTGCTGCGCGAAACGCCGGTCACCGGCACGTGGTGGGACAACGCTTCGAGCTTCCTGATCGCCGATTACGACCCCGAGCGCCAGGCGTTCTACCAGAAGTTCAGCGTTTTCACCCGTCGCCAGGTGACGAAACGCCTGAACGTCATCGGTCAGAAGCTGGGCAAGAATCAGTCGTGGCAAAATAACCAGGGGGCCGACTGGAGTTGGAACCAGAGTTCCTGGCACTGCGAGAACGGCTTCTACGTGATGGGTGACTCGATCCTCGACCAGATGAGCATCGACCAGTTCCGGGCGCTGTTCCGGCTGCGCCGCGGGATCGTCCATCGGCTCGGCTCCAATGAATGGGGCATCGAACCTGACAAGGACCCCTATCCGGCGCAGCGTTTGCGCATGCGCAGCCGTACTGACCTCGGGCTGGCGCTACTGCACGACATCGGCGGGAGCGGCTATTCGAAATGGGAATCGGCCTTTCTGGTCAAGAAACTCGACGAAGCGGTCGGGTTCTTTGCCGAGAAGGAGTCCTGCCCGTTCACCGGTTACTGGCGCAGCGGCAAGCTGGCGCCAGTGAAGACGCCCGGGGTGTATGCCTCGGTTTATCAGGGCAGGAACCGTGCCGCGGTGGTTCTGCTGAACGCCAATAACGAGCCGGTGAGCGCTGACGTGAATTTCCTGCCGGCGCTGGTCGGCCGCAAGATTGCCCGCGTCCTCGATGGCGAGACCGGCCGCGAGTTGCACCACTTCTGGGGCGCGTGGGGCGACTACCAAAAGGGCCGCATCGAACTCCCCGGCTACGATTTCCGGCTGCTGTTCGTGGAATAGAGTTCAGGGTCAAGATAAAGGGCACATGACGGAAGAACAAGAAGGAGAACCCCATGAGAAGTGAAACGGCAAAGAACGTCCCCATCCACCGTGGCGTGACCTTCGGGTTCTATGCCCGCAACGGCTACTACGGCTCGGCGGAGGCCCGGCAGCAGGTGGACCGGATGAAGGAACTCAACTACGAAAGCCGCTGGTTCGAGAGCATGCCCTACCGCACGCTGCATTACGCGCGGCTGGCCACCCGCGCCGCCTGCGAGGCGTACGGATTGGACAGTGAGATCGACCACATCGTCCACCTGGTTGAAGGGAGTGACTGATGCGCGGGAATCTGAATTACATCAAGCAGACCGGCATGCCACGCTGGCGTGGCTTCAACCTGCTACAGAAGTTCCGGTACGACAACGGCGCGAAATCCGTCAGCTTTGAACGGGCCAACATGCCTTTCGCGGAAGAGGACTTCGCCTTGATCCGGGAACTGGGTTTCGACTTCGCCCGCCTGCCGTTGGACTACCTCTGCTGGTCGGACCAGGACAACTGGAAGCGGATGGATGAGCCTACGATGAAGGACCTTGACCAGGCGGTCGAGTTCGGGCGCCAGTACGGCATCCACGTCTGCATGAACTTCCATCGCGCCCCGGGCTATTGCGTGAATCCCCCTGCCGAGAAGTGCAACCTGTTCAAGGATGCCGGGGCGCTGGAGGCCTTCTGCTATCAGTGGGCCGCCTTCGCCCGGCGCTACAAGGGCGTGCCAGGCGAGCGGCTTTCGTTCAATCTCATCAACGAGCCGCACAACACCAACATGCCCGATTTCATGACCCGGGCGGATTTCCTAAGGGTGATGAAAGCGGCGATCGAGGCCATTCGCGCCGAGGACCCGGAGCGGCCGGTCCTCGTGGACGGCCTGAGCACCGGTCGGCGCCCGATCCCGGAACTGATCGGCTACGCGAAGGTTTACCAAGGCTGCCGCGGCTACTGGCCCTTGAGCGTCACCCACAACTCCGCCCCCTGGATGAATTGTCCCGAGGGCTGGGTCAAGGCCGAGTGGCCGGGAAAAGATCAGCAGGGCATCTGGTGGGACGCCGAACTGCTGCGGCGTGACTTCGAATGCTGGGCCGACATCGCCGAGACGGGCGTTGGCGTCATGTGCGGCGAGTGTGGCTGCTTCAACCGCACCCCGCACGACGTCGTGCTGGCTTGGTTCGAGGACTTCCTGAAGATTCTGACCACCCACAACATCGGCTATGCCCTGTGGAACTTCACAGGCCCCTTCGGCATCCTTGATTCCGGCCGTGCCGATGTGAAGTACGAGGATTTTCATGGACACAAGCTCGACCGAAAGCTGTTGGAGTTGCTAAGGAGCTATTGAGCATGAAGCCGGAACAACTGCGTTGTGAATACTTGCATGACCCATTGGGCATTGACGCCCCGGCGCCGCTGCTGACCTGGACCCTGGCGGGAACCGGACGGCAGACCGCGTATCAAATCCAGGCGGCTGCCCGGACGGAAGACCTCCGGGATGGACGAGGCGGCCTCTGGGACACCGGTCGCGTGGAGAGTGATGCCCCGTCTGCCCCGTATGGCGGCGGGTCGTTGACCTCGCGCGCCCGCTGCCACTGGCGCGTCCGCGTCTGGGACGAGCAGGGCGTGGCGGGCACATGGAGCGAGCCGGCCTGGTGGGAAATGGCGCTATTGTCGCCGTCCGACTGGCAGGCGCGCTGGATCGGCCGCCCCGAGCACGACGCCGGCCTCCCCACCTGCTACTCGCCCCTCCTGCGCAAGACCTTCCGATTGCCGGCGCCGCCGGTCAAGGCACGACTCTATTCGACCGGACTGGGACTGGCGGATTTCTTCTTGAACGGCAAACCGGTCGGCAACTACGTTCTAGGCCCGGGCTTGAGCAATGCCGCCAAGCGCATCTACTACGTCGTGGACGATGTTGCCGCGTTGCTGGCCGAAGGCGACAACGTCCTCGGTGCCTGGCTCTATTCGAGTTCCTATAATCCCAACTGCTTGAATGTCTTTCATCGCTTCCCCGTGATGATCGCCCAGCTCGAAGTCACGTGCGCTGACGGAAGCACCCATACGGTCATTTCGGACCCCACATGGCAGACCGCGCCCAGCCCGATCACGCCCTGGAACAAGCACTTCACCTGCGACAACGGCGCGCAGTTCTACGAAGCCTACCGGGAACTCGACGGCTGGATGCAGCCGGGCTTCGACGATTCGCTCTGGCTGCCGGCCGTCGAGGTCGAGCCGCCACCCGGCGCGCTGCGGGCGCGAATGCATGAGCCGACGCGTGTGCTCGAAACGGTTACGCCCGTGAAACACGAGAAGCGCGGCGCCTGGAGCGAGCATCTGGAGTTTGCCGAATCCATGACCGCCCGCCTGCGGATCAAGGTGCAGGGCCGTTACCGCGGACGCCTGCGCGTGACCTGCCACGACCGTGTCCTCGACCGCCAGGCGCATCCCGACGTGCGCAATGACTGGAATCAGGTGGACGAATACCGGCTCAAGAGCGGCGAGACCGTGCGCGACCAGGGCTTCTATCCCGGCATCGTCCACGACCTGACCACGCCCTTCCTCTACCGCGGCGTGCAGGAAGTGGACATCGCCAAGACCTATATCGAAGGGTGCTTCCAGCCCGAAGGCATCAAGATTCAGTCCGTCGTCGCCGAAAGAATCGGTGACGATCTGCGGCGCACCGGCCATTTCCGCTGCTCGAACCCGCTTTTGAACAACATCTACGACGCTATCGCGCGCACCCAGGTGGCGTTGACCAAGCGCGGCTACCTGGCCGACTGTCCCACCCGCGAAGACAGCCCTTGGCTCGGGGGTGCCGCCACCTGCCAGACCCTGCTGGCTTTCAACTTCGACTGGGCCGCGCATTTTCGCAAACGGCTCCGGGACATTGCCGACGCGCAATTGCCGACCGGCGAAATCCCGCCGCACGCGCCGCTACGCAGCGACTTCAGCGAGGGCAATCCCTCCATGACCGCCACCTACGCACACTATGCGTGGCACACCTGGCTCACGTACGGCGATGCAGTGATCGTCGAGGAGCAACTCGACGGGCTTGACCGCTGGCTGGCGTTCATGGCCGGCAAGTTCAAGGACGGCATTGTCCAGCCCTTCCGGGCCGCCCACAGCCCGCGTCCGCACGAACTCTACCGCTACGGGGACCCCTGCGCCCACGGCGACAAGCGGGTCTGGGACCAGGCGGAGATGGGCCTCTACAACAGCCTGGAAATCCTGCTGGCCACCCGGAGGATCGTCGCCCTGGCGGACCGGCTCGGCCGCTCGGACATCGCCGCAAGATGGCG
>CAYOIT010000190.1:0-8303 GCA_964404035.1 uncultured Verrucomicrobiota bacterium
TCTGAATGCGGATGTAGGGCGGATTGCCAATGATGGCGTCGAACCCTCCTTCGCCTCCCCTGAACACCTGCGGGAAGGCCGTTGCCCAGTCAAACACGTTGATGCGGTAGCGATCTTCCTCTGGAAGCAACGAAAGCTGCTCTTGTCTATAAGCCTCCGCCCCAATCAGGGAGTTTCCGCATTTGATGTTACTACCGAGGTCGGGCAGAGCGCGTTGATGGAACAACTCACACTGCTTCGTGATGCTCTCCTGGGATTCGCCCTCAAGCACCTTCAGCAGCAGGGACAGTTTCGTCACCTCGACGGCCTGCGCGTCGATGTCCACACCGAAAATGTTGTTCAGCAGGATGCGCTTCTTTTCATCGGTGGTCAGCCGGTACAGAGTGTTCAGGGCACAGGTGTCAGGTGTCCGGGAGGATCGGCCGGTCTGATAAAGGCAGGGGTTTCGTCCTTTTTGCCAATCTTCGGGGTTGTGCTCGGTGTAATAGCGTAGATGCCAGTCGAATAGGAACTGCAGCAACTCGATAAGAAACGACCCCGAACCGCAGGAAATATCGCAAAACCGAAGTCTGGCAACCTGCCGGGGCGTCTTATCTTCCAGCAGGGGGCCGATCGTCTGGCGCACAATATGTCGCGTGATAAACACTGGTGTATAGAAAACCCCGCCGGCTTTGCGGACTTCGGGCTTCTCCTCAACCTTGGCCTGATGCCCCGCCGTCAGCCGAATGACCTTGCCAAGGAAGCGCTCGTAAACCTGGCCGAGAATGTCTGCGGACAGGACAGAAAACTCGTAGGGGCTTTCCGGGTAGTAAAGATTCGCGAGAATGTCCTGTAGCACCTTGTCGTCAATGTTCAGCGACAGGGTCAACTCGTCTGGTGCTTCCGGGCGGTCTTTCTCTGTGTGGAAATGAAACAAGCCCGAGTTGTAGCGTTCGTCTGCCCTTTGGAATAACTCGCAAAGCCGAGGATACGCCCGCTCACCGTTGCGTAGCGTCATCAATCGGCCGTAGGGCTCAATGCCCCGATCCTCGCAAATCCGCAAGAAGACGATCCGATCAATGGTACATTGAACGGAGAAATTCAGCTCCCGTTGCGACAGTGCCGGGTTACGTGAGGCAATGTTCCGGGCGAGAAGGTCCCGCCAGCGTTCAATCTCCTCGAAGAACGCCTCGTCAACGCTGGATGTACCCCGTTTGCCTTTCGTGCCCTCGGCAAACTTGTCGAACGAGCCTTTCAGTACGGCCTCACGGGAAAAGATCGCGGCAATCTCATCCCATCTTCGGCTGTATTCGTCATATCGGACATAGAGGACGCGGGCGGTCGCGGCGGTGTCGCCGGGGGCCGGCTTCACGCGGCAATCGTAAACGGCAAACTCCTGGAAGTCGGTGAGGATGCTCACCGGCAGTTTCGCGGACCATCCGTAACGGCGGAGTTGGTAAGCCGGGTGCGGCGCGTCCTTGATGTTCACGGACGGTTTCTTGCACTCGACAAAGAACTTGCGCGTACCACCGATTCGGTAGCAGCAATCCGGGGCCTCGGTGGCACCGCCGATCTTCAGCGCTTCCTCGTGGATGACGTCTTTATAGGCCTCGGCGTAGCCCTGCGCGTTATGCACGTCCCAGCCAAGGGCTTTGAAGAACGGATCGATGAACTCGACCCGGATTTGCGTCTCCTTATACTGACCGGACTCATACGCTTCGCGCTGCGCGTCGTAGCGTTCAATCAATCCTGTGATCTCTTGCGGAATAGACATTCTCACCTCATGGCACGTAGGTCGCAGTATAGAGGATGGCGTGCGGATTGCCAGACCGTTGGAAAGGGGTCCCGCGATCCAGGCCACCGGTAGAGGCTGGCGCCGGAACCATCCCGGCAAACAGGCCCACTATCAGCAGCAACCCTTTCCCTCTACCGGAACATGAAGGACGTGCCGCGGAATGACTCGACGACTACTTTGCCACTGCTGCCGGTGTCGGTCAGAAAGCTGATCGCGGTATCGTGCGGCCCGTAGGCACCATCCCGGTACACCTTATTCGTCACCGTCAGCGACTTTATGGTCAGCGTGCGATTGGCCAGTTCCAGCGCCCCATTCAGGGCCAGGCTCAGGCTGTCGACCGTTGCGTTCGTGACCAAACCGAGGCGGGCCCGATTGGTGGTGACCCAGACCGTCTTATTGATCACCTCCGTGGAATTGGTGAAGGCCGGCAGGCTGGTGAAGGTCGCATTCGTGGCCGTCGTTCCATTGTCGGCGATCACAGTGCCTGCCCCGGCAGGAATCCCTGCCGTCTGGCGATAGACCGTGCCCGCTGCCGCCGCGGCCCCTGCCAGTGCCCCGTAGGCAGTGTGGGTGCCAGACCAGGACGAGAAATCCCCACTGGTCAGGATGATGGCCACGCGACCACCGCTGCCGCCGCCGCTGGTGTTTCCGCTGGCCCCATAGCCTCCATTGGCTCGAAGGGCGCCACTTCCGGTGAGCCAACCCGTCGTAAGATAGAGGCTCCCACCAGCGCCCCCGCCGTTGCCTGCACTGCTTCCGCCGTTGGCGGAAATACTGCCTGCGGAGGCGACGGTTGTGGTCCCTGCCACCACCAGCACAATCGCGCCGCCGCCGCTGCTGCCGCCACCGCCGCTGCCCAGGTTCGTGGGGGCGAAGATGGCCCCGTAGGTGGTCGGGTTAAGAGTTGTGCCGCCGCCCCCCAACGCCGCGCCGCCATAGGCGCCGCCACATAATGCCACACTTGCCACGGCCCCAGGCCCCTGAGATCGACCGTATCCGAGCGTATCCGCGGTGATCGTGCCATTCGACAGGATCGTCAGGTTCCCGGCGATCGTCAGATTCACCTTGTAGGCCCCCGCGGCGTAGTCTTTGTAATGCGAGAGCACGCCATTGGTTCCGATCGTCACATCGATCAACTTGTTTGTCGTGATCGTGTTCACGTACAAGGTGTAGCCGTCAATCACCCAGCCGGACGGATAGGTCACGTTGGTGTCGCTGTCAATGGCGATCGCCGAGTTGGCCGGGCCGTAGGTCGTCAGGTTGAGCGTGTTGAAGTCGAGCAGCGTATCCCCCTTCACGCCCAGCGCGCCTTTGTGATGGATCACCACGTTCGAGAAACCGTTCAGACTCATGCCATTGGGCATCAGTGTGGAAAACTGGCCGTAGGTGCTGATGTCGTTATTGTCGATGATCAGGGTATCCACGCCGGCCTGCGTCCTGCGATAGACTGTGCCCGCCGCCGCCGGGCTCCACCCGCCCGTGGCGCCCCCGTACGTGGTATTGGTGCCGGTCCAGAGCGTGAAGTCCGCGCCCGCGCCGGTCAGGATGATGGCCACGCGTCCACCACTACCGCTGCCCCAAGCTTCGTTGGCTCCGGTGCCCCCATTGGCCCGAAGGGTTCCATTCCCGGTTAACCATCCCGTGGTCAGATAAATGCTCCCGCCGGACCCCGCACACGTGCTGCTTTGGCCGTTGGCGGTGATCATGCCTGCGGAAGTCACCGTCGTGGTTCCCCCCACCGTCAGCCAAATCGCCCCCCCGCCGCTGCTTCCGCCGCCACTGCCCAGATTCGTGGGGGCAGCGATAGACCCGTAGGTTTTGGCGTTAATCACGGGAACGGCGCCCGGCGCCACTCCGCCATAGGCGCCACCAATCGCTGCCGAACCCGACCCCGGCCCCTGAGCGTTGCCGTACCCAAGCACATCCGCACTGATCGTGGCGTTGCTCACGAAGAGATTACCGCCCACGGTCACGCGCAGCCGGTTCGCTTCCGCGGTGGTATTGGCCAGGTGTGTCCACGTGCCGCCGCCCAGAGTCACGTCGCCGCTCACCGTGAAGTTGGTGAACCCGTTCGTACCGAAGACGGTGGCGAACGTCACGACGCCCGTGTACTGATCCGTCTGCTGCCAGGCCATCACGGCATTGGTGACGTTCCACGTAAGGGACGCCTTCGAGAAACCGCTCAACAGGACGTATTCCGTGTTGCTGGGCGGATGGCCGAGGCTCCAGTTGGTGGCCTGATTGGCGTTGCCGGAGCCGATCCAGGTATTGGTCGGGGCGCCCGGGATGCCGGAGTTCGCGACGATCCCGGTGGCTACAGAGGGGGTCCCGAGGGGATAAGGCCCGCTTGCCAGCGTCAGGATAATCGTCTCGTTACTCTGCGAGGCGTCGTCCTGCAAGGGGGTGAACGTCAGGTTGGTCTGCGACACCCCCTGGGCGAACGTGATGCTGGCGCCCAGGGTGTTCACATAATTCGTACCCGGCCTCGCCGAGCCGCCAATGCCATAAGCCACCGTAATGGCACCGTTGGTCGCCGCCGGGTTGCGGTAGAAGGTGAAAGTCCCGGGAGCGAGCCCGGCTTCGGAGGCGTCGGCCGTCGTTTGCACCGTCACGTCCGACGTCATGAACACCGACGAGGTGGCGGCGAGGTTCTGCGCGGCGTTGTTGGTCGTGTAGAACCGGTAGTACTGGACCGTGTTGGCGAGGAGGTCAGGCGCTGTCACGGTGGTGCTGAAATAGCCGGCCATTACCGGCGCGGGCCATACGTTGGTATGCGCCCATTGGGCCACATTCGTGCCCGCGTCCTGGGCACCCCACAGCACGAACAGGGCCGAGGACGAGTCCGCGGCATACAGGTTGCCGTTCAGCCCCGCGCTGGTCTGCGTCACGTTGGTGGCGCCGCCGGCATTGTCCACGGCGGGCCGCACCTCGATGGTTCCGCCCCCGACGCTGTCCGTGATGGCGGCGCCCAACTCGCTGGTCGTGTACGTACCCACGCCGTAGCGCGTGCCGTTGAGGTTGAGATCGGGCAGTACCGACAACGCCTTGCCCTGGAGATCCACGCGTGCATTGGCGCCGGTGACGGTCAGATAGCCGAGTTGCACGTTGGTCGTCACCCCCAGTTTTCCGTAACCGGTCACGAGCCATAGGGAACCCCTCAGCGTCTCGCCCATGTTCAGACTGGCAGGAACGCCGGTCAAGGCAGTTGCGCTGACGTTATTACTGACCGTCACGGTACCCGCCCCAACCGACGTGCCCGCCGGTTGGCGATAGACGGTGCCTGCGGCCGCCGGGACGCCCGGGGCTCCTGCTCCGTAAGCCGTATTCGTGCCGGTCCAGGGGTTGAAATCCGCGCCGGCGCCGGTGAGGACGACGGCCACGCGCCCGCCGCCGCCGCCGCCGAATCCCGAATTGGGCCCGTAGCCCCCATTGGCGCGGAGGGTTCCGTTGCCGGTCAGCCAGCCCGTCGTGAGGGATAGGCTCCCGCCAGCGCCGCCGCCGTTGCCGCTACTGCCTGCGCCATTGGCGGAGATAGCGCCCGCAGACACCACCGTGGTCGTGCCCGCCACCGTCAACAGAATCGTGCCGCCGCCCGAGCCGCCGCCGCCCCCGCCGCCGCTCCCCAGGTTGGTGGGGGCGATAATGGAGCCGTAGCTCTTGGGATTGACCGTGACGCCGCTGCCGCTACCGCTACCGCCATGGGCGCCGCCGTAGGTTGGTGCCCCGAACCCGGGCCCATTCCCGGCACTGTACCCGAGCGCATCCGCGGTGATCGTGCCATTGGACAGGACCGTCAGGTTACCGGTAATCGACAGGTTGATTTTGTAGGCTTCCGCGGCAGCGTTCTTGTAGTGCGAGAGCACGCCATCGGTCCCGATCGTCACATTGGCTGGCTTGTTGGGTATGAGGGTGTTCACGTACAAGGTGTAGCCGTCGATCAGCCAATTCGCCGGGTACGTCACGTTGGTGTCGCTGTCGATGGCCAGGTACGACTGACTGGGGCCGTTGGTGACCAGGTTGAACGTGTTGAAGTCGAGGATCGTATCCCCCTTCACGCCCAGCAGACCCTTGCGATTAAGCACCACATTCGAGAAGCTGTTGAGATTCACGCCATTGGGCATCAACGTCGAGATCTGGCCGTAGGTGGCCACGCCGTTGTTGTCGATGATCAGGGAATCCACTCCCGCCTGCGTCTTGCGGTAGAGCGTGCCTGCCGCCGACGCGATGCCGCCCGGAGGCCCGCCGTAAACGGTGTTGGTGCCAGTCCATGAAGTGAAATCGGCATTGGCACCGGTCAGGACGATGGCCACGCGCCCGCCGCTGCCGCCGCCGCTGCTGTTTCCATTGGCCCCGGTGCCGCCATTGGCGCGGAGTGTGCCGCTCCCGGTCAGCCAGCCCGTGGTGAGAAAGACGCTCCCGCCGGCGCCGCCGCCGTTTCCGCCACTGCTGCCGCCGTTGGCGGAAACGGTGCCTGCGGCGGCTACCGTCGTAGTACCCGCCACGGTCAGCAGAATGGCGCCGCCACCCCCGGCTCCGCCGCCGCCGCTGCCGAGGTTCGTGGGGGCGATGATCGACCCGTAGATCTTCTGGTTGACCCCGACTCCTCCGCCCGCCGAAGCCGCCCCGCCGTAGGCGCCGCCAGAGATGCCCCCTCCCGACCCGGGCCCCTGACCGGCACTATACCCGAGCACATCTGCGTTGATCGCGCCATTCGACAGGACCGTCAGGTTGCCGGCGATCGTCAGATTCACTTTATTGGTTTGCGCTGTGTCGTTCTGGTAGTGCGTCAGCACGCCGTTGGTGCCGATCGTCACGTTGGTCAGGCCGTTGGTTCGGAGGGCGCCAGCGTACAAGGTGTAGCCTTCAACCAGCCAGTCGGTGGGATAGGTCACGTTGGTGTCGCTGTCGATCGCCAAATACGACTGGCTGGGGCCGTACGTCGTGAGGTTAAGTGTGTTGAAATCGAGGATGGTATCGCCCTTCACGCCGAGCCTGCCTTTGTTCCTGATCACCACGCTCGAGAAGCCGCTGAGATTCACGGCGTTGGGCATCAGCGTTGTGAGCTGGCCGTAGGGTAAGGTGCTGGTGCCATTGTTGTCGATGAGCAGGGTATCCACGCCGGCCTGTGTCTTGCGATAAACAGTGCCCGCCGCTGCCGAGACACCAGGGGCTCCCCCTCCGTAAGCCGTATTGGTGCCGGACCAGGAATTGAAATCCGCACTCGCGCCGGTAAGGATGATGGCTACCCGCCCGCCGCTGCCGCCACCCCAGGAACTGTTGACCCCTAAACCGCCATTGGCCCGCAGGGTGCCGTTCCCGGTAAGCCAGCCCGTGGTGAGATAGATGCTCCCGCCGGCTCCACCGGTGTTACCGCCGTAGTCTTGGCCGTTGGCGGAGAGTGCGCCCGCCGAAGCCACTGTCGTCGTGCCCGCCACGGTTAGCACGATGGCTCCGCCGCCCTTGGCACCAGCACCACCGCTGCCCAGGTTCGTGGGCGCGATGACGGACCCGTAGGTCTTTGCGTTAACCGTCGAACCAGGGCCGGCTCCCGCGCCGCCATAGGCGCCGCCCGTCTGCGTTGGCCCCGCCCCGGGACCTTGACCGTTGGCATACCCGAGGGTATCGGCGTTGATCGTGGCGTTGGTGATGAGCAGATTGCCGCCCACGGTCACCTGCAGCCGGTTTGCCTCGGCGGTGGTGTTGACATGCGTCCATGTGCCGCCGCTGAGCGTCACATCGCCGGTCACGGTGAAGTTGGTGAACCCAGTCGTACCGTAGACGGTGGCGAACGTCACCGCGCCGGCATAGGTTGACGCCTGGGTCCATGACGCCACGTTCGACGGCATGGCGCTGCTCCAGGCCAGGTTACCCCCACTGGCGATGATGATCGTATCACCGGCAGAGGGCGTCTGCGGGTTCCACGACCCGGTCCACGTGCAGGTGGCGGCCTGAGTCGCCGCAGCCCCCATGACCAAGGTCAGTGCCTCCACTATCAGCAACTTTATCCAATTTCCGGAACATCGCATTTTCATGACACCCCCGATTGATCAACACTCAATTTACTGTGATTGTATGATACACCGTTCATGGGGTGCATGACACCCATTCGGCTTTGCACAATTGTCCCGCTTTATTGAATAATTGCACCTTACGAGAGTGCGGAGGGGGACGGCAGACAGGGCGGCGCCAAGCGGTACGTCCTCGGAGAACAGCGGTAAAGTTCTGTGAACAGGCGATGGAAATGGCTGACATCGGCAAACCCCCACCGCCCCGCAATATCCTTAACCGCAGCCCGGCTGTGGCGAAGTTCACGGGCGGCATTACTAAGGCGATAGCGCAAGGCAAAATCGGAAAAGGAGAGACCCATCTGCTGCACGAATAGATCGTGAAAACGGTTGCGGCTCAAACCACAGGCCTTGGCAGCGGTGGTCGTGGTGAGATACCGGGGCGTCTCAAAGACGAGATGAACGGCTGCAGTCAGGCGTTCAAAGGTCCCCCCCTTTTGAGGATTCACGGGCGGAGGCGTCCA
>CAYOIT010000191.1:0-8280 GCA_964404035.1 uncultured Verrucomicrobiota bacterium
ACCTGCAGACCGGACTCGCTCCAGCCGCAGCCGAGGATGATGCCGCCGTCGGGCGCGAAATTGGCGTAACCCGCGTGGTACGTCGAATGATCCTTCCTGTCGCTCGACCGGCCATTGTTGAAGACCAGCCCCTTGTAGATCATGCGGGCGTTGCTTTCGGCGGTGCGCACCTCGTACTTGCCGGGCGGGATTTCCTTGCCCTGCCAGTCGCGGGCGGGCAGCCAGAACGGGTATTTTCCTTTGCGCAGCGGCAGGTTTTGGAACAGGTAGTTGACCAGCACGCCGTCCGACGTGTAAAGCCCGGCGCTCACGACGGCCTCCGCCTGGGTGACGGCGAACGTGCCGGCAGCGGGCGTGGCTAGGGCGGGAATGGCCTCCTGAACCGCGCCGAGATCAATCCCGTCCCGGCGGGCGTTGCCCAGAACGTCCATGACAGGGGCCTTGATTGCGCCCAGCAGGGCCGTGCCAAAGCCCGTCGTCGGGGCGCGACCGGGGGCCCAGGTCAGCCGGGTGGCGGGCGCGAACAGGCCCTCCTCCGGCTTGGCGAAGGCAATGACCTCCTGCAGCGAGTGCGCATCCTGCACCGCGAGATCACGCCAGCCCTGCACGGAGATTGATCCCGGATGTCCGGGAATCTTACCGATGAAGTTCGCCAGGTAGAGATTATAGTCCAGCCGCAACCCCTCGTTGCCGTCCAGGTAGACACCCGTGGCGCTGTTGGCGATGACGTTGTTGAACGCCGCCGTATCCTTCGTGCCGATGAGACTGAGGCCGAGCGAGTTGTTGTTGTAGAACGTGTTGTTCACCACACAGGCACCGGTACCGCCGGCACCGGCCAGCCCTGTGCGGTTGGCGAAGAGGATGCTGTTCTCCAGGCGGAAACAATCCGCGCCGTTGAGGACCACGCCGGTCATGCACTTCTCGATGCGGACGCCTGAAACCAGAACATCAGCCGCCTGCTTGACGCTGATGCCGTTGCCGGGGGCGTGGCGGACGGTCAGGTTACGGATTTCGCAGCCTTGGGCCGCCTGGAGACCATCAGTGCCCTTGGAAGCGTCGAGGATGGTTTGCTGGTAGCCGGCGCCGCTGAGTTTGACGCCTGCGGGCAGTTTGACATCGGCCATCTCGAACTGGCCTGCGGGCAACACAACCGCGCTATTGGTGGGTGCCTGCTCGATTTTGGCCTTCCAGCGCGCCCCATCGGAGGCAGGATCGGCCCGAAGGGCGCTGGTGGTCAGAATAAGGGTGAATAAGGTCGTGATTGTTTTCTTTGTCATCGTCATCTGTGTTGTCTCCATGTTGTTGTCAAAATCCTTCAGTATCCTAACGCTATCTCGTGCTGGAGTCATCGGCCGAGGCGGCCGTTCCGGCGGACAGCTCCTGCTCGCCCGGCAAGGAGCTCAGTTCGTCCAGTCGCAACCGCAGGTGGAGCATGACGGCTTTCTTGTAATCGAGGAATATATGCAGTTCGTCGCCATCGACGACCACATCGGCATAGCCCACCTCGACCCAGGCATTGTCGAGTCCGCCGTAGGGCGCCACATCGGCAACCAGAAAACGGGGTTCCGACCACGTCGTGCCGGAATCGTGCGAGACCTGGCACCACAGCGACTGCCGGTCGGGAAAACGGTGATTCCAATCCGGATCGCTCGCTTTGGCGCGATGCGTGAGCGCCAGCAGGTGGCCCGGTGCATCGAGCGTGAAGATCATCGGCGGCGCATCCGGGTGGACCAGTTCCGTCGGCGCTGTCGCCGACCAGGTGCGGCCATCATCCGCGCTGCGGGAGACCCAGACCCGCCCGGTCTGCGACCGCGTATAGATCGCCGCGCTCCCATTGCCGAGGTCGACGACTTCGCCTTCCAGGACCCGTCGTTGTCCCGGGCTGTTGAGACCATGGGGCCGCGCTCCGGGCAGCAGCTCCCAGCTCTGCCCCTGATCCTCGCTGCGCAACACATACTGGGTGTCGGTCCGTTGGCCATCGCTGACCTGAATCGTGTAGGTGCCCAACAGCCAGGTGCCAGTCGCCAGCTCGCACCACTGCATGTGACAGACGCCCTTGTAGTCCGGGTCATTCACCGGCCGGATCCGCATTGGCCCCGACCAAGTCCGGCCGCCATCGTCTGACGAGCGCAATCCCACCGGCCCGTTATGCGGCTGCTCCAATTCTTCGAACGGCGCCTCCATGGCCGCACTGTAAATGCGGGACGAACCGCGCGGGCTCAGCGGATTCCAGGCGTGCTGGTTGTAAGGCACCTGCCACGGCTCGACCGGCGCGCTCCAGGTGCGCCCGCCGTCCGCCGACCGTAGCGCCACCATCCGGTTGACCTTCTCCAGCTTCCCCCAGGTGTGAGCCGTCCCCACCGGAAAGATAACCAGCAGATCGCCTTCACCCGTCTTGACGGCCCGCGGCGCCTCACAGAAGGGCTCTGCGGCGGATGACCAGAGCACCTGCGTGCCAATGCCCTGGCTCACCCAGATAGCTGGCTCCTCGAGGCGACAAATGCCGGCGGGCGGCTGGTCGGGCGCATAGGCTCGTGTGCCAAGACGAACGGGGATTGTTTCGACGACTGGCAGTTGTATGTCTGCATTCATGACGGGACCGTTTCTGTTGTTGGTGTTTTCTGTTTCTCAATATCTGTCGCTGCGACGGGTATAGGTGACGGGACGAGTGGCTGTTGATGCCAAAGGGTCAGGCCCACCGATCCCATGAGGATGGTGACACCGCCGGCAATCTGGAGGCTGGTGGGAGCGGCATGTCCAAAGGCCAACCCCAATAGCAAGACCGCGATCGGACGCAAGGCGTCAAAGGGCGCCCCGCGGGCCACCCCGACCAGTTGATAGGCCCGGTAGAGCAGCAACATGCCGAGGACGCTACAGGCCAGAGCGCTCAGCACCGCGTAACCGAACGTGCCGAACCGCGTCAGTTGCCACTGGCCCGTCCCCAGCAGCAGCAGGGTTGTCCAAACAACACTCAGGCCCGTCATCATGCATATGGCGACCGGGAGGGGTGAGTCGGTGGCGATGTGTTTCACGAGAAGTTGCTTGCCCGCCACGACACCGCACGCCATGGTCGTCAAGACCAGTGCACCTGAGGCGAGGCTGCCACCCCGGTAGCTGTAGAGAAAAGCGCCGCCCACCAGCAACGCAATGCAACCGGCTTCCCGACCGCTCAACCGCTCGCCGAGGGCACACCCACTGATAACGAGAAAGGCCAGCGTCAGGTTCATCAGAAAGGCCGTTGTTTCGGGCCCGTAGCGTTGGACGCTGACATTGACGAGCCAGGCGCCCAGCGTAGCGAACAGCGACGCCACCAGCACTAGCCGGGGGGAGGCGCGGAAACAGGTTCGCAGCGAATCGCCGCACACCAGGTGCATGGCGCCAGCGGTCCAGCCCAAACGTCGCCAACACCAGCCCAGGAGCAGGAACATCGCAAACGTGCTCACGAGCACGATCAACGCAACGGTCAGCGGCGTACTGTCAATCAGTGCGGTTTTGGTGGTATGAACCCCGATCGCATTGAAGATGACCGAGAGGAAGAGCAGGAGATACCCGCGACGCGAGACTTTGGCACGGGAAATCTGTCCTTCTGTTTCGGAAAGCATGTTTGGGCGGGGCTCAGGCATGGTCTTGATCCTGGTCACTTCCCTCCTCCACCCAACAGCCCACCCCCTTTCGTCAATTGATAGTTTCATGGTCATAATGTCTTTTCACCACGCTCCATCTTCTGGAGGGCGCGAATCCCTTCGCGCCGCGGCGGCAAGGGATTGCCGCCCTCCAGGTGCTTCGCGCCTACTGCCGCTCTTCCGTCACCCCGGCGCTGTCGAACTCAGGATGGACACACTGTTCGCTTCGCACGAGAGATCGAGGCCCGCCGAGAGGTCGCAGGGCAGAGCGTCCAACGCGGCGGGGAATCCATCCTGGCCGGTCTTGGCGGAGGTCCTGCTGAACACGTAGCGGTTCAGGACCAGCCGGGAACCGCCGGCAACACGCAGGCGCACGGCTTTCGCCGCATCGGCCCGGTTCACGATGCAAAAAGACCAGGCTCGCGCTTCCGGTTCATAAGCCGCCAGAACCCGCACGTCGGGATCTGAGGACCGAACCTGCACGATGCGCGAGCCGGGGCGAAAACAGCGGCACAGCAGCGCCCAGGGATAGAACCACGGTTTTAGCGCCAACCCTTCGCTCCGGTTCTTCCACATGCCATTGCAGAAACCCACGTGTGAGTTGTCATCCAACATCCACGCCACCACCGTCCACGAGCCGGCATTGGCGGCCTGGACGGCAAAATCGCTGATGAAAATTCCCAGGCGCGGTTCCTCATTGAGCGGATTGCCGGCGGAGCCGCAGCCTTCGACCCAGAAGCCGGCCTCACCCACGACGAGCGGCTTGGTCTGCGCCTGCGCATCGTGGGCGCGCGCGTAGTTCCATTCTTCCCGGCACCAGTGGTACATCGCCCCCGCCCGGACCGATGCTTCATCGGTGTAGTGATGGACGTCGTAGCCGCCGAGAATATCTTGGAGTTGATCAACGGCCCGGGTGTGCCAGTCGGGCCCGCCGGAATGATCCGAGCCGAGCAGCTTGACTCTGCCGGCGAGTCCGTGGTCGCGGAACGCGGCGGCGACGTTTTCCACGCCCGCCTTCCACCGATGCCAGTCCTTGACCTCCTGGTTGGGCTCGTTGCCAAAAATGAAGTAGCGGATGCAGGTGTAGCCCTTCGTGTTGAGCAGGTGATCCAGGTAGGTCGCAATAATGGCGGCGTACCTCGGATCGTCGACACGGTTCACATCGGGCGGCGTCAACCATCCCGACTCGATCCCCCAGTCGGTGAGCAGGACCGTGGTCCCAAGGCGTTGGCAGACGTCCAGGTGCCGGTAGAGGGCCAGCATCTGGGGGGCATCCCAGTCATACCGGCCATCCCCCAGATAGCACCATTTGCATTGCATCATGATCCGGGCCACCGGCAGCCGCATCCATTCCACCCGTTTGCGAATGACGGCGAAATCCGAATCCGTGACGCCCGAGGCGTTGTAACCGTTGGAATCCCACTCGACACCGAACCCCAGAAAATTCGGACAGACGACGGATGATTGATCCACCTCGACCGCTACAGCGTTTTCTTCACTCATTTCAGACATCAACTTATTCTCCTTAAACAGTACGGCGGGCACTACGCTGCCCGCCGCTCACCACGTTCGCCTCACCAACCGCCTCTCGCATCGTCCAATGCCGGGCGAGATACCGCCCGGCCTACCCCGCACCGTGCTCTGCTCTGGTGCGGGGCCTACTCCAGTACGGCGGGCACTCTTGTCACGCCGTCATGTCCGCCGTAGCCTCGGCGAAGGAGGAAGTGCCCGCTCTGGGGCACGAAGGCGGAACCTTGCCCGCCGCTAAACACCCGTGCCTCATCAACCACGCCTGCATGCGCCAATGCCGGGCGACGTAGCGCCCGGCCTACCCCGCACCGTGCTCTGCTCTGGTGCGGGGCCTACTGTACGGCGGGCAGTACCTTGCCCGCCGCGGCTCGCGAGGACGCTCGCCCTCCAAGTACTTCGCGCACTGCTCACTGCTAACTGCCTACTGCTCACTGCTCTCTGCTCACTGCCCGCCGCTCACCGGAACTTGAACGAGGTACCCGGCGCCCCTTTCCAGACCGACAGCGAATCGTAAGTCTGAATCTCCTGCGCATCGAGCATCCCGTCGTTGTCCAGGTCCGCCGTCAGGCCGGTGGCAATCCCGCTGGTGATCCGGACGTTGTCGAGATAGGCGCTACCCTTGGGACTCTGCGCCCGGAAACTGCCGTAACTGGGAATCGCCGCCCCGGCGGGAAACGGCAACTGCTGGCACACGATCTTGCCGCCAACAAAGACGGCCGCACGATGGCTGTCGAAGTTCAGAAAGACCGTCACCCGGGTGTAGGAACCGACGGCCATCGCCATCACGTTGCTGCCATCGAGCGAATTGCTGCAAACCATCCACGCCCCCGCGTTCCACACGTTCAGGAGCCCGTTGGTCCCAACGTAACTCAGGAACGTGTAACTGTTGGTATTCACGGTCGTCGGCGCCTCACCCAAGACGGGTTTGACGGCGAAATCCGTCCAGATCTTCGGCTGTCCCGTGCTGGTGATCCGGTTGGACAGTACGGAACTGTCCGGCACCACCACCCCCTGCGAACCGCCCGTTCCCTGGGTTGCCTGCACCAGCACACCGGTACTCGAGACGCCCCATCCGCGGAAACCCAGGTTCGCCACCTGACTGTCGGCGGCATAGAGTTCGAAGTCGTCGATAAAATCCAGCCTGACCCGCGCCTGCGTGTCCCAATTATTGGTGATGCTGAAGGTGCCAGTCATGTCGACACCCGACAAGGGTACCCACAACCGCCCGCCCGAGAAGTCGAGGTGGCCGGTTCCGTTCGTCGGCACGCTGAGGACCGTTGCCACCGTAACAGTGCCGGCCCCGCTGACCACCACGGCCCCCAGCACAGTTGCCGAACCGAGATTCACAGCGCCCCCAAAGGTCACGGTGGCATTGGCGGCCACGGAGAGATTGCTGCACGTCAAGGACTGGTTGAACGTCACCACGGCATTCGCACCAATGGTGACGTTGCTCCAGACCGTCCCGCCCTGGAAAGCCACGGTCACCCCCGGCCCGATCGTCAGGCTGCCGCTATTGGTGAAGGACTGCCCGCTAAAGGTCACGCTGTTGGTGACCGTCACGTCTTCCACATACAGCCCCCCGTAGACGTAGAACAGATCGCGCGGTCGCCAGACATTCAGGGCCGCCTGAATCGTCGCAAAGCCGGGATAGCCCGGTCCGACGCCGACATACATGGTGCGCGCCACGTACCCGTAGGTCTGCAATTCCGCGGCATCGGCCCCGTCAATACCGTTCAGATTGTTCGTCAGCCGTGCGGTGGCGTAGGTCGCCTGGATGTAGGCATCGTCCAGCCAGGCATCGCCGGACGCCCCGGTCATTCGGAAGGAGCCGTAGTTGGCGAAGGCGCCGAGGAAGGGCAGATCCTGAATCACCACCTGATCGTTGAGCAGGATGGCGACGGTCTGGTTCGAGAAGTTCTGACAAATGGAGACGTCCGCAAACACCCCGTTGGTCACTTTGGCCACCGTCTGCCCCCACACGTCGTTGCTGCACGCCAGCCACCCGCCGTTGGTCCACACGTGCAGGCACCCGTTCGTCCCGAAATACTGGACGGTGGCCACCCCGTTGGTGGCGCTGAACGGCGGCGGATCGCCGAGACACGGCGCCACGCGGACATCGGTCCACACCACGCTCGGGCTCGTCGCCGCCACGACATTCGAAAGCTCGCTACCCCTGGGAACCAGAATGGAGTGCGGTGCCGACCACGCGTTACCGGTCGCCACCACCACACTATCGGTCGATGCCTGCCACTGCTCCAGCGCCGTTACGAAGGTGGCGCCGTTCGTGAACGGCGCCGCATCGAAGTTGTGATCGATGTAGCCGGCCCGCCCGGTCGCGACCCATCCTAGGAGCGCGAGCGCCCCCAGTCCGATCGTGTAAATTCTATTCATGACTCCTCCGTCCCTTTCCGGAATGGTCATTGACAAGACAACACCGTGCCACGAAGCCGTTCTGTGACCACCACCGTGTTGCCCACGATCAGCACCTTCTCCTCGCTTAGCGAACCGGTAAGCGTCCACCCGCTCACACCGCTCAGGGCCACCAGGTTGGTCGAGGTCAGGATCGTGAACGGCAGCGTCGGCTTGGCGGGGCCGACGGTGGTCACGGTCGCCGACGCCGGCAGCGTCACCGTGCCGTTCACCACCACCGTGTCGTTGGTGGTCCCGTCGTAGTCACAGACGAGGCGGGCGTCTTCCGCCAGGGTCACATTGCCGACGACTGTGAACGTCGCCACGGCGCCGGGGGTCGAGCCGGCGTCCAGGTTTCCGTTCGCCGCCATCGCGACGCTGCCGGTGATGGTACCCGAGCCGCCGAGGACGCCGCCGCCACCCACACTCAGTCCGGACCCGCCGGTGGTGAAACTCATGTTGTTAACCATGAACCGGCCGTTGATGGTCGTCAGGCTGGTGCCAATCGTGTTGATCCCACCGCCGTTCTCGAGGTACACGGCGGCATTGGTGTTGATCGTCGCGAGGTTGCTGCCGGTTAAGTAGATTGATTTTGTGTAACCGAGCGCTCCGGATCCGGGAAGCGACGCCTTCCACGTGCCGCCATTCAGACTGGTACCGGATCACTACTGTCCGGTTTAATTTTGCGTGACCTTGATATTGGCCTTATTTGACGGGC
>CAYOIT010000192.1:0-8244 GCA_964404035.1 uncultured Verrucomicrobiota bacterium
ACGCCGAGGTGGCGTGCTGTTCGTTCCTGTATAGCCTATGGGATGCTAGTGATTTGGGAACTCAAATTGTCAAGGGAAACGCATTCACCCTTTCTTCGGGGGCCACGCTGCGCATTGGCTCCCCATTGGGCATCACTTCTTCCGGCGCGACCGGCAACGTCCAAACAACCTCGCGTACCTTCAGCACCGGCGGCAACTACGTCTATAATGGCACGGGCGCGCAGGCGGCTGGCAGCGGCCTACCCGCTACGGTCAACAATCTGACCCTTTCCGGCGGCGGCATCAAGACCATGCCCGTAAGCCTTACGACTGTTAGCAGTGATCTTACGGTGAGCGGCTCGACCCTGGCGTTCGGGGCCGGCAGCGCGGAGATTTTGACCGTCGGAGGCAACGTCACGTTCAACTCGAGTGCGACCTACAAGGTTGAGTATGGAATCAGCCCCGATTGCGACAAGCTGAATCTCTCGAAGTCAGGGACGCTGTTCTTGAACGACGCCACGCTGGAACTGGTCGGCGTCGGCACCAACTTTCTCAACGGCGCGGGCTGCACGATCGCCCTCAACGCGACCAACATCGTGGGCACGTTCAAGGACTTGACCAATGGCGCGCCAGTGCCCGGCAATGACGGTTACTACATCCATTACGTCACCAACCGCACGGAATTGGGGTACGGCAGTTACATCGTGATCAACAAGAGCTCAGACCCGACCAGTTCGGGCATCGATTTGCGCGCCTATCAGAGCGCCGACGGGGTCTATGTGGAGTTCGTGGCTTACGATGTGGAGAATGACGGGACGGCCGTGTTGTCCGTGCTGGGAGCCGACGGCCGCGTGATCTGGTCGGGTACGACGAACGTGCTGGCCGGCGAGCGCTACGTCTGCCGTTTTCTGGTCCCCGGACTGGAGGTGGGCGGCACCTACAACTTCGCGGTGCGGGACGAGATCGGCAAGGGATGGTCCGCGCCCGGCGTGACGGTCACGCCGTTTGCTGCCAAGATGGTCAGCCTCTCCCTCACCGGCGTGACCCTCTCGTTCGACAGTCTGCCCGAGCGGGAATACGAGATCCAGTGGGTGGCCCGGCTGGGCGATGTCTGGCAGAAGGCTGCCACGGTACTGGCCGACAGCGACCACACCAGCGTGTTCGTCGCCTACCCCGATCCGAAGGCGCCATCGGGTTTCTTCCGCGTCCGCGTCAAGTAGGGGTTATGGAGAAAAGCTGAAAGCCAGCCGCGCGGCTTCGCCGCGAACAAACGATGGGGTAACTACGACAAAAAGTCCAAGTTATAGGCACGTGAACGTGTGTGTTTCCCTTCCTGATTTCATGTTTTCCTGATTATATAATCCCAGCGTTAAACTCGAATGCGTTAATCCGACTCAGCCGCGCAATTCGTTTTAATCAGGAACACAGGAAAACAGGAAAGAGAAAAGGTAAGGCAAGGAAATGCTTCCGTGATGACAGGTAGACCAAGCGGTTGTGTCTTCATCCTGTCTGCTTTTTTGCTTTCCTTTGGGAGGCTTCTCGCAGGCAACGCTACCCCTGTGCTGCTCTACGCGCCGGGCGCCGAGGTCAGCCGCCTGGAAGCCTCGGCACGCGCCGAGGACAGCCAGGTGCGGGTGCGGTGGCAGACCACGGCCGAACTGGGCGTGACCGCCTTCCGCGTGCTGCGGCAGCGCAGTGGCGGCAAGCCCGAGCCGGTCGGCTCCGGCTACGTGCGGGCGCAGATGAACGAGGGGGGCGGTGCCTATGAACTGGCGGACCCTCTCGCGCAGGCCAGCGAGACGTTGCGCTACGCGCTGCTGATCGTTTCCCCGCATGACCCGGACCGGCAAGTCGCGGAGTGGAGCGGCATCATTAAAACGGACGCGCCGCAGTTCCAGACCCGGGCGACCTCGGTGATCGCCCCGGCCAGCCTGCCGCAGGCGCCGGCTGCGCTGGCCCAGTCCTGGATCGGCTCCGACAGCCGCGTGCGCACCTGGACTAATAGCGTGCCGGCCGACCGCGTGCGTTTAAGCCTGAAAGACGAGGGAATCTACCGCGCCTCCGCCCAAGAACTCGCGGCGGCCGCGGGATGGGACGAAGCCGGCGTGGAGGCCGCCCTCGCCACCACCAACCTGAGCCTCACGTGCCAAGGCACCCCGGTCGCCTGGTATGCGGACGGCACCAGCCTGCTCTTTTACGGCGTGCCCGCCGCCTCACGGTTCGCCCCGGAAAACGTTTACTGGGTCGCCTTCGGCCAAGGCTCGAACATGGCGCGCCAGGTGACCGCTCCAGAGGCCCCCGCGACCACCAACGCCTGGTTTTACAACCAGATCACGCAGCAAGGCACCACGTATCTTTCCCGCGTATCCTATAGTTCACTGGCTGACTCTCCGGCATCCTATCTTTCCTTTAACCCAGGGCCATTACTAGGTGTTAATGAAGAGTTGGGTCTAAGCGGTGATGTCATGCAAATCACCCAGAGCTTATTCGACTGCTCCGGCGGCGTTTGGACAGGCGCAATAACCATCAGCCTGTTATCCCTGTTCGAGTACGGAAATGACGGGCATGAGCATGACGCGCACGTGTCGGTGGGCGGCACACTACTGGGAGCCTCGGCGAAGTGGTCGGATGAACAGTATGTTTCGTTCACTTTCCCTTTTTCGTCCACAAATCTTACTGCGGACATCGCCGCGCTGAAGGTCGAAAACATTGCTGTCGCGCCGCCTGCTAATGGCCAGACCGACTACACCCGCTTCCTCTGCATGTCCTACAGCTTCTCCTACCCGCGTCTTTACCATGCGCGCAACGGCATACTACGTTGCACGGGTGGAGACGGCAACACCGTGGCCGTCGCCGGATTCGCCACCAACGATGTCGTGGTGCTGGACGTGACTGTGACCCACGCGCCGGTGATCGTGGAGCCGGTTACATTCACCTACGCTACCGTTGCAAGCAATTGGACCGCCGCTTTTTCCTGCGGCGGTAGCGGACAGGTTTATCAGGTCTGTTCCACGTCCGCCGGGGTCAGGCAGCCGGCCGTGCGCGGCGTACGCGACACCGTCTGGTCGACGTCCTCCACTGCGGCGGATTACGTGATCCTGATTCCGCCCGAAGGCTGGTGCGACGGCTTCCGCCAGGCCATGCAACCACTGGCCGACTACCGCAACGCGCAAGGGCTGAAGACAAAAATCGTAGATGTCGAATCTCTTTATGACGCATTCAGCGACGGGCTTGCCGACCCCCAGGCCATCCAAGCCTTCTGCGCCGCCCTTTATCCCCACGGCCTCAAGTACCTGCTGCTGGCAGGCGCGGGCGCACTCGATTTCAAACACCAACGCTTTTCCATCAACGACTATACCGCCTGCCTGATTCCCACGCTCATCGCGGGTCAGGGCTTTTCGAGTGGCGAGGGCATGACCGTTGCGCTCGACAGCGCGCTAGGCGATGTGAACAACGACGGCATCCCGGACGTGGCGGTCGGCCGGATCCCAACCACAAAGACGGATGACCTGGCCGTGGTCGTGCTGAAGACCGTCGCCTACGAAAGCGTTCTATTACGGGACGATAGTTCACTCACCAAACGCTATGCCGCCGTTGCCGCCGACCGAGACTGCGCCAGCGAGCCCGGCAAGTATTACCCGTTTAGTCATGGAACTGATCGGTTGATCGCGCCACTCCAGACCGCTGGACGTACGGTTATCACCAACTACCCGAAAACCGACAGCTCAGGCGCCATGGCTATTGTGAAAACGAACAGCCTGATTCCCGCGTTGAAGGCCGGCACAGGGCTCTTTCACTTCTTCGGCCACAGCAACAAGTTGTCGCTCGGTTACGACTCCCAAAAGCTCCTCCAATCCTCAGATGTCACAACAAGCAACTGGCAGCAACCGACCCTTGCGGTCATCCTTGGGTGCCAAGCCAATGTCTGGCACTATCTCACCTCATCTGTAAACATAGTGCCTTACGGTCTATTCGCAACGAACACCGGGTTTGTCGCCGGATTGGGAGCCACCGGGTATATGCTGGGAGACGAGGGTGAAGACCTCGCGGTCAGTCTGTACACGGACGCAGCCGAAAAAGGCACATTGCGGCTGGGCGAACTGTTCCGGCGCGGGATTCAACGTATGGCAGGTATTATGCCGCGCGAACGTCTTTTATGCTACAGCCTCGTAGGCGATCCGGCCTTGGTCGTCCGCCACGATATTTCCGCTAGGGGCACACCCGTTGCGTGGCTCGTCGAAAACGGCCTGACTGCCCCCAATGCCGATTTGGCAGATCCGGATTTGGATGGTTGGCCCACCTGGCAGGAATATGGGGCGGGCACGTCTCACACCAACTGCGAACTGATGATTCGTGCGGCACGTCCAGACACCGGCGAGCGCTGGATGATCGCATTCGAGGCGAACTCGAACGGGCTGTACTGCGTCGAGTACACGCCTTCTCTGCTTGCCACGGACGACTGGCAGGTCGTATCATGGGCATGGACAAATGCTACGGAATGGATTACGCCTACAATCTTCATCAGTCCTCAGCGACCGGTCACCACGGTGGAGGTGCCCGCCTCCAACACGACGACACAGGGATTCTACCGCATACACGGGATATAATCAGTCATGACCTATTGTCGAAAGCCAGAGATTGTAGCCCGATCAGTTGCCGGAGAGCATGTTTTGATTCCGATACAGGGGTGCACGAATCGGGTGTATACCTTGAACGGCGTGGGACGGTGGTTGTGGGAATTGATTGCGACGCCGTGTTCAGACCGGGATTTGACAGAAGCGCTGGTGGAGCGTTACGGCATCTCGCCGGAGACGGCCTGTGCCGATGTAAGCCACTTTCTGGATGAAATGAAGCGGATGGGGCTCGTTGAAGGATATCGGTGAAATATCGGGAGTCGATGAAAAATGGTCGATGAAAAATCTGGAAGAATCGGGTTGACGTGGGCCCGATTATTTTGTAATATGACCTTGACGGTTTAAAAGGGAGATGGCTATGGGTTGGATGGATCGCGCCCGAGAATACAGTGGTGAGGAGTATAGCTCGCCTGCGGTGGCCGAACACCAATTGGACGAGGGTGGCAATTACGTCAGCCCCGCGCGGGCTTCGGGTGATGTTGACAAGCCTTCCGCGGGTGGCGTCATTGTGCCGTTGGGGTCATCGCCCGCGCTCTGATGTGAGGCGATCTGCGTCACGGGTATTTGGGATCAGGGCGGGGTTGTGCCCCTGGGTGTGGGGGTGGTCATGTCTCCAGTTACTGCCGCGATGCAACCGATATTGACCCTGGGGGGGTACGGTTCACGCTGCGGGGCATGGGAGATGCGTTGGCGTTCCGCCCCGCCTTTGAACCCTTCTGGACGAGCGGGGAGACGGCTGATTTGGCGTGTGAGGTATTGTGTTGCGGTGCCGACGCGACTCTGGCCTCACGGCCCGGCATGCCCGACAGCCCCTGGTCTTTCACGGTACGGGCGGGATGCTGTGACGTGGTGCGCCGCAATCAGGCCGGGGAAGCGCTTTGGCGGCTGGTGGCGCCGCTCTCTTTCGAACAGGTTGAAGTCACGTGGAACCCCGTGCTATTTCCGGATTTCTTCGGCTCGTATGAACGGGCATGGAGCACGGGCCTGGGGATATGCCTGCTCGCCTTCCGGTTGCGCGCCTGCGGCGGACTGGTGCTTCACGGGACGGCCGCCGACCTGCAGGGAGAGGGCATCCTGTGTCTCGGCGTATCGGGAAGAGGTAAAAGCACGCTGGCGCGCCTGTTGGATGCTGAAGGGATTCCGGTGCTCACGGACGAGCGCCCGATCATAAGGCTCATGCGGGAGACGCCTGCGGGCGACGTTCCGGATTCACCCCGTTTCCACGTTTATGGTTCGCCCTGGCCCAGCTCGGCGGGATTTGCAGCGCAGGCGCGCGCCACGCTTCGGCGCATCTACTTTTTGGAGCACGGGCGCGAAAACAGCCGGGTGCCCTTGACACCGCCCGAGGCGTTCCGTCGCCTCCTCCAGGTGGTGGCCATTCCCTGGCAGGATCCGGTTCTGTTTGATCCCTGTCTGGAGACGATTCAGACGCTGCTGGAGACCGTCCCTGCGGCTGTGCTCGCGTTCCGTCCGGACGCGTCGGCGGTCGACTGGGTGCGCAACGGAGGGGGCGTGAACGAAGCGGAGGTGGGCGTTGAGTAAGCTCCGGAAATGGCGCGAAATCACCGCCCCCTGTCTGCGTGCGTTGCATCTGGCATGGGCGAGTTCGCGCCCGCTGGCGTGGTTGCAGACGGGTCTCGTGGGGCTCCAAGCCCTGGTGCCGCTGGCAGCCCTGTATACCTTGAAACGGGCTGTGGATGCGGCGGCGGCGGCGTTTACTCAGTTTGCCGATCCACCCGCAACCGGATTGGGGTCCCTCGCGTTGCGTCTGGCGCATGATCCGGTGGGGCGGGCAGTGGCGTTCTGGTTTGTGGCGGGTGCGGGTGTCATGGCCGTGTCGGCCTGTTTGCGGGTGTGGGTGGCGTGGGTGGCGGAGCAGCACGCCATGGCGGTGAGCGATCATGTTCATCGTTTGCTGCACCAGAAGATGACGGAGATCGATCTGGCCTTTTTCGACAACACGGCCGACCAGGATCGTTTGCATTTCGTGCAGGAACAGGCGATGAGCCGGCCGGTGGCCGTATTGGGATCGGTGTATCAGATTTTTCAGAGTGTCATCGGGCTCTTGGGCGTGTTGACCCTGATTTCGCTCCTCCATCCGGTGGCTGGATTGGTGCTGGTGCTTTCCGGAACCCCAGGCCTGTTGATGCGGATCTACCGGGGGCGACGGTATTACGAATGGCGCAAGGCGCTGGCGCCCCTGGAACGTGAAGCGGGCTATTTTCATCACCTGCTGACATCGGGCGATGCCGCCAAAGAAGTCAGGGTTTATCGGTTGGGCGAATTCTGCCGCCGGCGGTTTGATGGCGTTCGCATGCGGTTGCGGCAAGCCCGTCTGGCGTGGCGCAAACAGACGTTGCGGGAGGAGTTTGGCCTCCAGATCTGGGTGTGGGTTGTGGCGAGCGGGTTGCTGCTGTGGATGACGGGTAAGCTGCTGACCCACGGGATCACGCTTGGGGCGTTGGTCATGTATGCTCAGGCTGTCCAGCGCGGACAAGGGTTGCTGGGTACGCTTGTCGGCGCGATAGCGGATATGCGTCAATCCGCTTTGTTTCTGGCCTCTTTCGACGAGTTGCTGCATCTGCCGGCTGACGTGAAGGCGCCCCCTGTTCCGCGACCGGTCCCTTCCCCGTTGGTCCACGGGGTGGTCTTTGATCACGTGAGTTTTTCCTATCCGGGAAAAGAGCGACCGGTGCTGGATCAGGTGTCGTTTACGTTGCGTGTCGGCGAGCGGATTGCCCTGATGGGGCCGAATGGGTCGGGCAAATCGACGATCCTCAAACTGCTGGCCCGACTTTATGATCCCGATGCGGGCCGGATTCTGGTGGATGGCGTCGATTTGCGCGAATTCGACCCGCATGCCTGGCGCTGTCGGCTGGGGTTTTTGTTTCAGGATTACGGATGCTATCAACTGACGGTTGCCGAAAATATCCGCTTGGGAGACCCGGTCACGGCAAGCATGGATCTTCGGGTGGAAGTGGCCGCCCGCCAGGCGGGGCTTGATGAGTGTCTGAAGCAGTGGCCGCAGGCGCTTGACACGGCGTTGGGACGGAAGTTTCAGGATGGAATTGAGCCCAGCATGGGACAGTGGCAGCGACTGGCGATCGCGCGTGCGCTGGTGCGACAATCGGATCTGCTGATTCTGGATGAGCCGACCCGGTCACTCGACGCCAGCAGTCTGCATGATTTGCAGCGTCTGCTGACGCAGAAGGACGCCCATCGGATCACGTTGATTGTGAGTCATCGCGAGGAGTTGGTCGCGGGGGCGGATCGCGTGCTGGTCGTCGCCGAAGGTCGGGTGAGCGAGGCGGAAAGATAGCCGGCGACACGACGGCGTCCCACCTGCTGGACTGGGACCATCGATTCTCCGCCTGAATGTCGCGTGGCAAGCCCCGTCGCATCGTCCGAACCGTCTCATCCGCCTGAGCACGGCCCGCCCGGTTCTGCCCGCCACCCGCAACATACCTTGCGCGTCACGCCAACCCACCCCGTCATCCAGCAGTTCACCACAATACGGACTAGCCTTCAGCCGCAATCTTCGCTATCATCCCGCTCATCTCACATACCATGGCACGTAATCGAACAAAACGAATGGAGCGGGTCGAGCGGTTTCTCATCCGCCTGATTCAGC
>CAYOIT010000193.1:0-8222 GCA_964404035.1 uncultured Verrucomicrobiota bacterium
CCTTCGATGCGGCGGTAGGAAATGGCGCGCTTGCCGTTCCAGCTCTTGAACACGGCGGCAATGCCTCCCCAGAGCTGCTCCATGGGGTCATCCGGGAAGTCCTTCTTGAGAACGCGTTTGACGGCCTTCTTGAACTGGTCCGCCAGGATCTTGAGGTCCGCGCCGGACAGATCGGTGTCCATTTTGCAGCCCTTGGACTTCTTGTAGTCGTCCATGATCTCGTCGAGTGTCTTGCGGATGCCCTTGCCGTCCTGCGGTTCGATGCCCTCGGCCTTTTCCATGACGACATCGGAGTACATCATGATCAGGCGGCGATAGGAATCGTAGACGAAGCGTTCGTTGCCGGTCTTGGCGATCAGGCCGGGGATGGTCTTTGTGCACAGGCCGACGTTCAGGACCGTTTCCATCATGCCGGGCATCGAGGTCCGGGCGCCGGAGCGGCACGAGACGAGCAGGGGATTCTGCAGATCGCCAAACTTCATGCTCATGGCGTCCTCGATCAGGCGCAGGGCGTCCTTGACCTGGTCGGCGGTGCCGGCCGGGAGCTTCATGCCATTCTTGAAATATTCGTTGCAGCATTCGGTGGTGACCGTGAAACCGGCCGGCACGGGGAGGCCCAACAGGCACATCTCCGCCAGATTGGCGCCCTTGCCACCCAGAAGATTCTTCTGGTCGGCTCCGCCTTCCGTTTTCCCGGGACCAAAACTCAGTACATATTTCTTTCCACTACTCTGTGCCATTTTGCGATACTCCTACTTTGTTGTTCATCGCGCTTTCTGGCGATGACGCGGCAATGAATCGTTGTGATTCAAGCCGTTCTTTGCATCGTTGCCGATCGAATCGTGTGCGGATTCCGCCGCAAAAAAGGCCTTTCCCGACAGAGTTCGGCCTTGAAAAAAAGACCGTGACTCATGATGCCGGGCGGCCGCCGGAATTGCGGGCTGGACAACCGTATACGAATCGATACGATTAACGGGCGAAATATAGAGAAAGAAGGCGGGCAACGCAAGGGGTTTTTGCCGTTTTTTATTCGAAAGGAGCACAGAGTACGCGTGAGTAAGAATTTGAATCTTGTCGCTAATACCATCCGTGGCCTGGCCATGGACGGAGTTCAAAAAGCCAATTCCGGCCATCCCGGAATGCCCATGGGCATGGCGGATGTGGCCTCCGTTTTGTTTCTGAACCACCTGAATCATTGTGCCTCGAAGCCGGATTGGGCGGACCGTGACCGCTTTGTCCTCTCCGGGGGGCACGGATCGATGCTGCTATACAGCCTGTTGCATCTTTCGGGGTACGATCTGCCGCTCGATGAACTCAAGGCGTTCCGCCAGTGGGGCAGCAAGACGCCGGGCCATCCCGAGTACGGCCACACCGTGGGGGTCGAGACGACGTCCGGACCGCTGGGGCAGGGGTGCGGCAACGCGGTGGGCATGGCCCTCGCCGAGCGGATGCTGGCGGCGCGTTTCAATGCCGGCAGCTTTGTGCCCGTGGATCACCACACCTATGTGTTCTGCGGCGACGGCGACATGATGGAGGGCCTCTCGCACGAAGCCTTCTCGATGGCCGGGCATCTGGGCCTCAGCAAACTGGTCGTTTTCTACGATTTCAACCATATCACCATCGAAGGCAATACGAGCCTCTCTTACAGCGATGATGTGCGTAAGCGTTTCCTGGGCTACCGGTGGAATGTGCTCGAAATCGACGGGCACAATTACGATGAGATTGAAAAGGCGATCCAGGCGGCCAAAGCTGAAAAGGAAAGGCCGACCCTCGTCATCACGCACACGCACATTGCGCATGGTGCCCCGACGCTGCATGACTCCCACAAGGCGCACGGCGAACCGCTGGGTGCCGAGGAAATCAAGGCGGCCAAGAAGAACCTTGGCCTGCCCGAGGATCAGGATTTCTACGTGTCGGAACAGGTGCGCGAGATTTTCGCCGCCCGCGCCCGGGAATTGGAGACGAAAGTCACCGCCTGGGAAGCCGGCTTCCGGAAGTTCGCGGCCGCCTATCCCGAACTCGCCAAGGCGTGGGACGCCGCCGTGAAGCAGGTGTTGCCCGCCGATCTCGAACAGCAGATGCCGGTATTCGAGGCGGACAAGCCTGTCGCCACACGCATCGCCTCCGGCAAGATCATGCAGAAACTGGCCAAGGCCCTGCCCTGGTTTGTGGGCGGTGCGGCCGATCTGGCGCCCAGCACCAAGACGTTTCTGGAGGGGTATCCCTCCGTGCTGCCGGGCGCGTTCGAAGGGCGCAATCTGCATTTCGGCATCCGTGAACACGGCATGGCGGCCATTCTGAACGGCATGCAGGTGCATGGCGGGTTCCGTGTCTTCGGATCCACGTTCTTCGTGTTTGCGGATTACTGCCGCCCCACGATCCGGTTGTCCGCGATCATGGGCCTGCCGGTGATCTATGTCTTCACGCATGACAGTTTCTACGTCGGCGAAGACGGACCGACTCACGAACCCGTCGAACACCTGGCCAGCTACCGGTGCATGCCGAATGTGTCGGTGCTGCGTCCGGCCGATGCCACTGAAACGGCGGCCGCCTGGGTGGCCGCCCTGAAGAACACCAGCGGACCGACCCTGTTGCTGTTGACCCGCCAGAACCTTCCGGTGTACGACCGGGCGGTCTATCCCGCGGCCTCGAGTCTGGAGAAGGGGGCTTACGTGCTCTGGCAGAGCGCCGCCGGCACCCCGGACCTGATGCTGATCGCCAGCGGTTCCGAGGTCAGCCTGGCCATGGCCGCCGCGAAGGAACTGGCCAAGGACCGGGTTGTCCGCGTGGTCAGCATGCCGTCCTGGGATCTCTTCGAGAAGCAGGATGAAGCCTACAAGCGCTCGGTGCTTACGCCTGAATGCGGCGCCCGCCTGGCGATCGAAGCGGGATGCACCATGGGGTGGTCCAAGTATGTCGGAGACAAGGGTCGCGTGCTGGGCGTGGACCACTTCGGCGCCTCGGCGCCGTTCAAGGTGATCGCTGAGAAGTTCGGATTCACTCCGGAGAACGTGATCAAGCTGGCAAAGGAAATGAGCTAGAGTCGATGGCTCGTTTCATTATACACGGCGGCAAGCGGCTGGCCGGGACGTATGTGCCCGGCGGCAACAAGAATGCCGTGCTGCCGATGCTGGCCGCGTGCGTTTTGACGGACGAGCAGGTGATCCTTGAAAACGTCCCCCTGATCGACGATGTCCGGACCATGCTTGAGTTGCTGGTCAACATTGGCGTGAGCGTGGACTTGAAAGATCACTCCGTGCGTCTTTGCGCCAGGGGGCTGCGGCGGAGCCGGCTTGATCCTGAGCTGTGTCGCAAGGTGCGTTCCTCCATTCTGCTGGCCGGTCCGCTGGCCGCGCGGTTGGGCCGGGCCACCTTGTCGCCGCCGGGCGGCGACGTGATCGGGCGCCGGCGGCTGGATACGCATTTTCAGGGGTTGAAGGCGCTGGGGATCGAGGTCGAAGGCGGAAGACACTTTGTCTTTCGCCGGAAGAAGATTCTGGAGGGCGCCTCCATCATCCTCGATGAAGCCAGTGTCACCGCCACCGAGAATGTTCTGATGGCAGCCGTGCTGGCGCGGGGGGAGACCACTATTTTCAACGCGGCGTGCGAGCCGCATGTCACGGATCTGGCCATTCTGTTGAACAAAATGGGCGCCCGGATCGTCGGCTTGGGCACGAACCGTCTGCAGATCACCGGGGTGGAAACGCTCAAGGGCACAGCTCACACGGTGCAGCCCGACTTCATCGAAATCGGCAGCTTTGTGGCGGCGGCAGCGGTGACGGGCGGCGAACTCAAGGTCCAGGGCGTCGATCCCGAGCCGATGGCGATCATCGGTCGGACGTTTTCAAAACTGGGCATCAAGCTGCAGTTGGAGGGGGGCTCGGTGTCCCTTCCTGCGCGGCAGAAACTGCGGATCGTAAAGGATTTCGGCGCGGCCATCCCCAAGATCGAGGACGGCCCGTGGCCGATGTTCCCCTCCGACCTGATGAGCGTGGGGATTGTGGCGGCCACCCAGGCTCACGGCACGGCGTTATTTTTCGAAAAAATGTTTGAGAGCCGCATGTATTTCGTGGATTACCTGATCGGCATGGGCGCCGGCATTGTGGTCTGCGATCCGCACCGGGTGCTGGTGACGGGCCCGACGCGGCTTCACAGCACCCAGATGGCGAGTCCCGACATCCGCGCCGGCATGGCCCTGCTCATCGCGGCGCTTTGCGCCAAGGGGGAGAGCGTGATCAACAACGCCCAATCCATCGATCGCGGCTACGAGCGCGTGGATGAAAAACTCAGGGCGTTTGGCGCCGATATTGTGAGGGAAGAGTAGGGCCCTTGTCGCCCTCAGAGGCGAAAGGTCTCGCAGGCTTCCTTCATGGCCAGCAGGTTTTCCCAAGGGACTTCCGGCTCCACCATGTGGGTGGGAGCGATGACGATGCCTCCCTGTTTTCCACAAAGGCGCAGGTTGGCCCAGACAGCCTCCCGGACCTCCTGCGGGGTCCCAAACGGCAGGGTGGATTGAGTGCCGATGGTCCCCCAGAAGGAGAGTCGGTCGCCCACCTGCCGGTACACCTCATCGAACGGCATGCATTCCGGCTGAACGGGATTCAGGACATCGACCCCGATATCGGCCAGTTCGGGCAGGAAGGGAAGCACATACCCGCAGGAATGGTAGAAGATCACCAACTTCGGGTTGATCTCCTTGCCGGCCCGGATGATGGCGGCGAGCCGCGGTTTCAGCCAGTGGCGCCACAGGTCGAGACTCATCATGATCGTCTGCTGCATGCCGATATCGTCCCCGAGTTGGACAATATCCACCCCGGCGCGCGCCGCCAGTTGGATGCGTTCGACGGCGTGGGCGGTCAGGCGATCCAGATGCACGACGGCGCGCTCGTCGTCGGTCATCATGTCGGTCATGAGGTCTTCCATGGACCGCAAGTACCAGGCGATCTCCCAGACAGTGCAGGCCATCCCCGCCATGGTGGCCAGGCCTTTGGACTGCTGTTCAAACACGGCGCGCCGCACCTCGGCCTCGGCGTTCACGGTGAGCCGGGGCAGGGGATGGTTCCGGATTTCGTCCAGCGTCACCCCTTCGCCTCGCAGCGGGTGATGCATGCGCGTCATGTGGTAACAGTTGGGCTGGTGCGAATGGGCCACGCCGAAGGCGTCAACATCGGCGTCGGCCGGCAGTTCCTCGCGGGGATAGAGCGCCTTGGCCTCTGTCCACGTTTTTTCCAGGGGCAATCCCACGTACCGGCAGGGGACCTTGAAGAACCCTGCGATATCGGAGTGACCGAAACGCTTGTTAAAGGCGGTCACCTGCGATTCGCAGAATCCTCCGCAGTCCAGCGGCACCGTGTCAAACCCTTCCCGGCGCAAACTAAGCAACAGATTCTCGCGGGGCGTTTTCATTAGTGCTGCTTCTCCGGCTACCGGGAACTGGGCATCGCAATCGGACAGGGTTTGAGATGCCAGACCTCATTGGCGTACTCCAGAATCGTGCGGTCGGAGCTGAATTTCCCCATGTTGGCGATATTCATCAGGCACATCCGATCCCACTGATCATGGTTGCGATAGACCTCGTCCACCCGGTGCTGGGTCTCCAGATAGGAGTGGAAGTCGGCCAGGTGGAGGTAGTAGTCGCCGTGCTCCAGCAGGGCCTCGCGAATGGGCCGATAGAGTCCCGGTTGCTCCAGATTCAGGAAGTCCCCGGAGAGGAGACAATCGAGAATGTGGCGAATGGCCGGGTCGTTGTGGTAGTAGTCCCACGAATTGTATCCGGCCAGCCGCAGGGCCTTCACCTCGTCGATGGTTTTGCCAAAGGCGAAGAAGTTGTCGTTCCCGACTTCCTCCCGGATCTCGATATTGGCGCCGTCGAGCGTGCCGATGGTCAGCGCGCCGTTCAAGGCGAACTTCATGTTGCCGGTGCCGCTGGCCTCGGTGCCGGCCGTGCTGATCTGCTCGCTCAGGTCACTGGCCGGGATGATGCGCTCGGCGAGCGAGACGCGGTAGTCGCTGAGGAAGACGACCTTCATCCGTCCGCGCACATCGGGATCGTTGTTGATCACGCCGGCGACATCATTGATCAGCTTGATGATCAGCTTGGCCATGGCGTACCCGGGGGCGGCCTTCCCTCCGAAGATGAAGGTTCGCGCCTGGATCTCGATGGTGGGATCCTCCTTGATGCGGCAGTAGCGGTGGAGGATGTGGAGGACGTTCAGGAGCTGGCGCTTGTACTCATGCATGCGCTTCACCTGCACGTCGAACAGTGAGCTCGGGTCCACTTCGATCCCGTTGGCCACGCGGATGTAGTCGGCCAGCCGGGTCTTGTTCTCCAGCTTGATCTGGCGCATCCGGGCCTTGAAGTCGGCGTCATTCAGGCTGCGCTCGAGCTTCTTGAGATGGAACAGGTCCTTGATCCAGCCGTCGCCGATCTTTTTCGTGATCAGGGCAGCCAGGGCAGGGTTGCTCTTCAGCAACCAGCGCCGCTGGGTGATGCCGTTGGTCTTGTTATTGAACTTGGACGGCCATAGCTCGTAGAAGTCGCGGAAGAGCGTTTCCTTGATCAGTTCGGAATGCAGCGCCGCCACGCCGTTGACGCTATGGCTGCCCACCACGGCCAGGTTGGCCATGCGCACCTGCTTCTCGGACCCTTCCTCGACGATCGACATGCGCCGCAGGCGCTCGTGGTCATCCGGGAACTTGTTCATCACCTGGCGCAGGAACCGGCGATTGATCTCGTAGATGATGGTCAGATGGCGGGGGAGCAGATCCTCGAACAGGCGCACGGACCACTTCTCCAGCGCTTCCGGCATGATCGTGTGGTTCGTATAGCCGAAGACCTGCGTGGTGATTTCCCAGGCGGCATCCCATTGCACGCCGTGGATATCAATCAACAGGCGCATCATCTCGGCGATGGCCAGCGAGGGGTGCGTGTCGTTCAACTGAATGGCGACCTTGTCCGGCAGGACGCGGAAGTCCGTGTTGGACGCCTTGAACCGGCGCAGAATGTCATGGAGCGAGCAACTGGTGAAGAAGTACTGCTGCTTGAAGCGCAGCTCACGGCCCTGCTCGATGCGGTCGTTCGGGTAGAGGATCTTGGTGATGTTCTCACGCATGATCTTCTGCTCGTAGGCCCGGATGTAATCGCCGTTATTGAAAAACGACAGGTCGAACTCCTCAGAGGCCTTGGCGGTCCAGAGGCGCAGGTTGTTGACCGTGTTGTTGCCGTAGCCCGCGACAGGGAAGTCGAAGGGAACGCCGATGACCGTGTCGTAGTTGATCCAGCGCGAAACAAAATTCCCATGCTCGTCGCGCTCTTCCTTGACCTCGCCCCCGAAGTGGATCGGGAACTGGTACTCGGGTCGTTCGATCTCCCAGGGATTGCCGTCGCGCAGCCAGTTGTCAGGCTCTTCGACCTGGTGCCCGTCGCGGATGACCTGGCGGAAGATGCCGTAGTCATAGCGGATGCCATAGCCGTAGCCGGGCAGTTCGTGGGTGGCCAGGGAGTCGAGGAAGCAGGCGGCCAGCCGCCCGAGGCCGCCGTTGCCGAGCGCGGCATCGCGTTCCAGGTCGCGCAGGTAATTCCAATCGAGCCCGAGTTCGGCCATGGCCCGGGAGACGATCTGGTCGATCCCCAGGTTGATGACGTTGTTGCCCATGGCCCGGCCGATCAGATATTCGAGCGACAAATAGTAGACCCGCTTCACGTTGCGGGCGACATAGGTCTGGTTGGTCTGGATCCACCGGCCGACGAGGCGGTCGCGCACGGCCATGGCCAGGGCGAAATAGCGGTCGTGATCGGTGGCCGAAAACTGGTCGCGCGCCATGGTGTAGCGCAAATGGTTTTCAAAGCTGAGCTTCAGGGCTTCGACCGTGTCCAGCGTGCGGTATTGCCGCATATCGTCGATCGGCAGAGCTGGGGTGTGCGGTTTCGCTGTTTTCTTAGGGGCTGCAGAGGTGTTTTTCATAGCTGCCTTTCATCCTCGTTTTCAAGGCAGTAAGTCTAGCCGATGCCGAGGGGCAAGGCAAATACAAGGTGCGGCGGGGCTTGCCCGGGGAACCGTTCTACCGGGGCGGCCAATGCCAGGGAGGCTGGTCCAGTTCCGCCAGGCCGTCGACCCGTGTTTCCCCCAGTTCCTTGACCAGCCGGAGGGTCTGCGCGCCGGTCAATCGTTCGAACGCCTGGATCAGGGGGGCCGAGTGTGACACGACCAGGACCTGGGTCC
>CAYOIT010000194.1:0-8179 GCA_964404035.1 uncultured Verrucomicrobiota bacterium
GTTCCCGGTACATGTCCGTGGAGAAGAAACTGCGCTGCTTGAACCCCAGGTCGTCCCATAGCCACACCGCATCGAAGTCGAACCCGCGAGCCATCATCTCTTCGGCAATGCGGAGGCAGAGCTGCGCACGAGTCATCAGCATGTCCTGTACCCATCCGGGGTCGTCCGCCATGGCCATGAGGACGGTATCCGTTCCGCACATGTCGCAGGTGCGGGTGAACCCGGTGTAGAAACTGGCGAAAGTGAAAAGCCCCATCCGCTGCGCATCTTCATACGCCTTGCGCTGTCCCGCCCAATCAACGCGCGCATCGTCCCACGCCATGCGCGATTTCACGGCTTCCCAGTCGGCGCGCGTCCGGACGGTGAACTCGATCATCTCAGGGGTCGAGGCCTGTCCCTTCCAGTTCTTGACCACTGCACCGTCGGCCCCCTTCGCGACAGTGTACTGGTCGGTTTCCTCTATGCACCCGGCGGGCAACCGTAGCGTCACATCGCCCCCGAAACCGGCCATTTCCCAGCCAAAATACTCATGAGGCGGCTTGTCATCAGGCAGGCCCTCGCCGCGCCAGCGCGCCACGGTCGTGCCCCACAGACTATCCTGTATCGGTATCCGGTCGGCTTCCTGGTGTTGTAGAGCCAAGATGACTCGATCCTTCGGTGTCATGAACCTTTCTCCTTTTCCTCTGTCGAACGTTCAGGGTGTGGGGTTTGCAATTTCTGCTTCATTTCCATCCTTCCATCGGAGGCGTTACTGTTCCACCGCCTTGTTGGCCGTTCCGATCTCTCTGTAAACAGCCGGGATGGAATCGCGGCCTCTGAAATGGACCGTTCTCATGCCAACCCGCTGTGCCATATCGATGTTACGTTCGAGATCGTCGACGAACAGGCAAGACTCCGCCTTGAGGGCATTGCGAGACATAATCACTTCAAACGGCTTCGCCTCACGTTTGGTTGCGCCGATTTCGTAGGACCAGACAACATCCTTGAACAGGGCAATGAACCGGTGTTTCTCCTTAATCCACCGGACCCATGTCTCGCAATGGTCGGACAGGAGAAACATATCGCACTTCGCCGCGACTGTGGAGAGCATCTCCTCCGTGTAGTCATATGGCTTGTCGAACATGCTCAAACAGGCGGCATCGAATACCGAGGAACTACTCTGTGGCAGTCCGGCGGTCCGCAGGACTGCGTCACGATATTGTTCGTAGGAGACATGACCTCTGAACAAGTCGTACAGGTTGTTCCCCACCACATAGTGCGGAAAACTTCCCATCGCTCGGGTGATCCTGTCTTTGGGAAGCCCCGTCGTTGCCGAAAGACGGTCTTCAACCCCGATCATGCCTGGGAGGAGAACCTCCGAAAGATCGAATATGACGCTGTCAATCATCTCTGACTATCCCTTGGCACCAACGTCACGGTTCAGCGCAGTGCCCTATTGCACACGGCTCCTATTGCTCAGATCTACCCCTCTAGAAGCAGCAAGTCGTCCAATCGTTCGATCTTGTAGTTAGCCTGTCGAGTGAACTCTTCGATCCGTTCTTCTCTGAACTCCCTCATCATCCCGGAAATGAAAACAGACCGCATTCCCAAGTTTCTCGAAACCACCAGTTCATTGCTTCCACCATCACCAACATACAGGCAGTCTGCCGCGTTTTCTCCAATGAGATTCAGGCAGAGCTTGAAGATCTCGGGGTTCGGTTTTGCAAGACCTACTTCGCAGGAAAAGATCGGGCAGTCTATCAGTTTCCTGAGTGGTGAAGTCTTCCAACCCGACAATTCCATCACATCCAGGTTGCTGACCAATCCAATCTTCTTTCCCGACTTCCTCAAGGATTGTAGGGTTTCGATGACTTCAGTCGGAATCTTCCTGAGTGCTGCCTTCATTCTGAGAACTCTTCTCCGAGCAACTTCATTGATGGTCTCGTCAGAGATCGTTGGATCGATGGAACTAGCCATCGTCTTGAGAATTTGAAATGGGTCCCGCCACTCACCAGTCAACCGTTTTGCGGAATGCAGCAGAAGTTGGTCATTCCAGGCTATTTCGGGAACTCCGAGCATCTTGCTTGTTGGCGGAATTCGTGACCACCTGGATTCCTTGTCGGTGAGCGTGTGAAACAGGTCAAAGATCACGGCGTTGACGGTATCGACGACTTTCATGGCAACTCCTGCCCGAAACGGACGAATTTGGGAATGAACCCCAGTTTCTCAAAAGCCTTGTGTGCTTCGCCATTGAAACACCATGAGGTCAGTTCAACGCTTCCGACACGCTCGGCGCGTGCGAATCTCAGAACCCGCTCGACAAGCCTTCTGCCGATTCCAGAACCACGACATTCGCGTCGAACTCCAATTTGATCGATCTCGATCAACCGGCGCGCAAGACAGAAAGGATTGGCCGCTCGCTCGTACAGCACGGCGACAGCATAGCCCACTGGGGCACCTTCCTTTTCCGCAATCCAGATACGTGCCGTAGGTTTCTCCAACAGTCCACGAAACCATTGCGCCACTTCTGCGCGCTTCGCTCGTCTAAAGTGGGATGGATTGTGATCCACATGGAACTTGTGGACAAAGGCATTAAGTTTCGCCAACGTTGCCTCGTCGCCCACCTTCGCCCTTCGAATTGTCACCTTCATCAAGCCTCCCGCCGCCCAACGTCAAAGTGTTGGGCCATTCTGTCTGTAGCCGTGTCCTATTCTATGTTCTCGGGCTGTCCTTCTGTCGAAGGTACTGCGATTTCGTCTTGCCATAACTGTAGGCTTCTTCATAGAGCGCACGCAGGCTGTCCAATGGAGTGTCGGGCGTAATGCCGTTAGCGGATCACTTGGGCGTCCTGGGGGAATCGGTCACACAGGGCCTGGACCTCGGCCTCCCGAGCCCCGAAGGCGCTCGGATACGTCCACTGGTGCAAAAGCACCGGGATGCGGGGTGCGCCCCCTCGTCCGGCAACCACGGCGCTCACTTCATCACGGGTCAGCGGTAATAGGTCCATCGGTTATCTCCTCCTGCGGTCGTTAAGCATCAGCGGCGTGGCTTGTCAGCGCCCCCTGCATCCGTTTGTCCGCTTTGACAATCCGCATACTGTGGGCAGGCTGATTCTCGCACACGAGCATCCCTTCGCGAACCCGCACCGGCGAGGTCTCGGGAAAGGAACCCAGCACGCGAACCGGCTCGGAGAGTCCCAGCGACGCCAACGGGACGCGAACGGTTTGCGCTTCGTCAGCCCAGTTGTACAACGCAATGCGGTGCGTGCCGTCGTCGTCGGTCACCCGCAACGCTTCGACCACCCCGGCGGCGGTATAGAGGCCCTGCTGGCTTTCCGGCCGATGAGGCCCGATGGGATTCCAGAAATGTCCTACGCGGCGCGCCGCCTCTTCGTCCCACTGGCCGGCAAAGTCGGAGGTGAGAAACACACCGCCGATGAGGCCGATGGTGCCGGTGAGCACCCAGCTCTCCTCGGGCGAGAGGCCGGAGTTCGCGGACCGCATGTAGAAAACGTCCGGATCGCCGTTCCACCACAGGCCGTTGGTGCACAAGCGTGGGAGAAACTCCATCAGGTTGCGCCCGAGTGTCGACCAGTCGCCGCCGATGTCCCCGCCGAGGCGGGCGGTGTCGGCATAACCGAGGGCATAGCGCCCCATCTCGCCGATGCAGGCGCAGAGGATGGTATCCGGCCCGGCGGCTTCGCGGAACAGCCGGTACATTTCTCGCAACGTCTCCATGCTTGTTCGCGACCGATTCGACGCCTGTCTTGCGGTGCTGAGGCCATAGGTGAAATCCAGTTTCAGATAGCGCCAACCCGCCCGCACGGCATCGCGGATGATCTCGGCCATGAACACCTGCGCGCCGGGATGATCGGGATCAAGATAGTAGGTTGGCGAAGTGGTGTCGCCCCAACGGTAGCCTTCGCCATCACACCAACCCCAGTTGCTGAACGAGACCGCCGGCTGGCCATCTGGCAGCCGTTGAAGCCATTCCGGATGCTCCGTCACAATAGGATGCCGGTGAAAGACCGTGGTCGGTGCCAGCCATAAGCCGGGGATCGAGCCGCTGGCGGCGATCTCCTTCGGCAGAGCCGTCCACGTCTCGCGGAACCGTTCGTTAGGACCCCAGTCGCCCGGCATCACCTGAAAGCCGTCGTCAATCTGGACCAGCCGACCGCCGGGCGGAATCGGCCAGGCAGCAAACTCCCGCGCGGCTTGCTGAACGTGTTCAGGCCGCACGCCGCTATAGTGCTGATACCAGGAACACCATCCAACCAGCGGTGCCCGGACCGGTCGCGCCCCGAGTTCGCGCGCGCACTGCTCCGCCCACTGGCGCAGTCCTGTCTGCCAGTCGCCCCAGCTCAGCCTCGCCCGTTCCAGCGTCCGGCGTTCGCCGGGATTGACCAGAATGTTGTCCAACCGGACGCCGATGTAGAAGTCCCGTTCGCCGATGGTTCGCAAGCCGATTTCGCCAAAGGCCGTGCCGGGTCCGGTAAACCCGACGACCAACCCGGGTGCGTTCCAGGCGCCGAGTAGCACGGCGACATCGGTAGCCACCGCCCAATCGGCTTCGTCATGGATCGGGTCGGCCAACCGCGGCCAGGCGACATTCATGCTGGCCCAGAGGCGTTCGAGTCGTTCCCGGTGCGGGGCGATTGGTTCACCTCGACGAAAGAGCCGGCTCTCCGTCAATGCCAGCAGGTTGTCGTCCTGCGCCAGGGCGCCCTGCAGATAGTGGAGCCGCGCCAACTCGATGGGCTGCTCCGCCTCGCTGCGCAGTTCGCCCGAGAGTGTCCAGCCGCCATCGGCACTTTGAACAGCCGCCATCGTCGCCGACACCGGCCCCAGGCGCAACGTAAAGGTCAAGCGGTCGGGTTCGTTTGTGACTGCGTTGAGCACGGTTGCCGTATCCCATCGCCAAGCCGTTTCGCCGGCGTACCGCCAGGCCAGCGTCGGCAAACCGCCTCGCAGGAGGGATTGGCCGTCAACGTCAATGCCGAGACCCTGGCCGGTCCATCGCAGATTCAATGTGTTATTCATCGAGATACACCTCGCTGTAACGCCTTGTTCATGCTGTCCTCCATGCCGGGCGGCGTAGCGCCCGGCCTACTGTACGGCGGGCAGTACCTTGCCCGCCGCTATCCTCCCAGAAATGCGCGAAGTCGAACCCGACCCCGGCACCCAACAGCAGGGCGCGTTCAGTGTTGCGATAGCAGAGGTCTCCGACCATGTCGATGATTTCCCGGAAGAGCGGCTCGTCGTCCACGTACAGATAGCTGACCCCTTCAATCCCCAGCACGTCGCGGATTTGCCCGAACAGGCTCCCGCAGTGAAGTCCCAGCGGAACCTCGCGTTTCTGCCCCTTGAGTTGCTCCAACGCGGCGCCATCGACCCGGTCTTCCGACCAGACGTAACGCGACTTGTAGTGCTCCTCCCACGACGCCCGGTCTTTCAGGAGGTGATCGATCTCCGCCGGAATGCTGCCGGCATCGGCGCTCTGCACCGTGATGACGCCATTCCCGTTCAACACATGCCGGAGACCGTCCGGGAATTCCCTGATCACCTTGCCCTCGAAACCCGGATTCAGCCCCGCGTTGGCGTAGAACATGTTCTGCCAATTGAAATCGAAACCCAACTTGGCGGACAAGGCCCGCTCGACCTCGTTGCCGTCCCCGCTGCCCTTGACCTCATCGGCGGTCAGATGGCCCTCCTCGACCCATTTCTGAAGGGTCTCGCCCCAATACCCGAAATGTACAATGGGCAACCGGTCGTAAGGTTGATATCGCAATACCGCCAACGTTCTTTCTATACTATTCATGGCGGGCGTTATCCCACATGCCACGGGAATGAGCAAAGAAATCAGTTTGTCATCACTGAAGTTGAAGTGGCCCACTGTACGGCCTACTGTACGGTGGGCAGTCTTGTCACGCCGTCCTGTCCGCTTTGGGGCACGAAGGCGGAACCTTGCCCGCCGCGGCGGCACAGGAGTGCCGCCCTCCAGATGCTTCGCTCCCCTCACGTCGCCAGAAATACGTCGATCCCGGCGGCGCTTGCACACGGCTGGCTGCCAGGGCCTGAATGGCTCTGCACCGACCCAAGCGACACGAACATGACGAAGCGCGCCTTGACCGGCGCGGCCAGCGACACAAACTGCTCAACCGGGTTGGCCAGAAGGTTGTCAAACCGCCCCTCGGCCGCCGGCGCACCCCAGGTCCGGCCGTCAAGGCTTGCGTAGAACGCGTAGCGCTCGACGATCGCATCCGTGTATTGATCCTGCCGCGGCAGGTAGCTGAACGCGCCGATCGCCACCACCTCGCCGAGATCGATCGTCACGTGATGCGGGTGATCCGGTTTGCGATCGATCCATTCGGTGTGCCAGATCGTGCCAGGATCGCCGTCAATCGCGTTCTCCGCCCCGTACCCCTTCGTCTCCTGGCTGTCGGTTTCAACAATGTGCCACCGGGCCTTGGCCAATCCAAGACGCCGGGTCACAACCGGCCCGACGCCCAGCCCACAGGCGCCCGGGTTGTCGGCGGGGAACGCGACCGCCATGACCGTACCGCCCCGCGGCAGGTCGAACGGCTGATCGAAGAGCGGCGCCGCAGGGGTGGGCGTCGAACCGTCGATCGTGTAACGCACCTTGGCCCCGGCGCCGGCGGAGAGGGTCACCTTGCCGTCACGCGCGGCGCGGATTGACGGATCCTGCATCAGCACGGGCGCCAAATAGGCGCCGAACGTCGTCAGCGTGGGACAGGCTTTGGCCCGAACGATCAGGAGTCGCAGGCCATCGGCCTTGACCGTGGCCGTGCTCAGAATGCGTTTGTACCCGATCGTGGTGCCACTCGACAGCTCCCGCCAAGCCCCCGCGCTGCGCGCCTCCAACTTCCACGCTTGCACGCGCTGGCCCAGCGCGATGTGCTCCTGCAACACCACGTTGTTGAACGTCAGCGGCCCGGGGAACACAAGTTCAACCGTCGCCTCCGTAACCCCGTCGTCCGCCGCCCAGTAGGTGTCGGGCCTGCCATCGATGACGTTGGCCGCGCCGAACTCCGGCGATTGGCCGCGCACGTTCGAGGCCGTCGCCGCGGCGTCGCGCGCCAGATCGTTGGCAAAAATCGCCTCGCGCGCAACCTGGAACCGCTGCAACCGGTCGACGTCGTTTTCGTGAATCAAGCCGCGTCGGTCCGGCGGCAGGTTTAGGAGTAGCGTGGACCCGCGGCCGACGGATCGGTAATAGATATCCAGCAACGTGGCCGCGGACTTCACGCGGGCGTCTTCGTGGGCATGGTGGAACCAACCGGCGCGAATGGACACGTCGGCTTCCGGCGGCAACCAGTGCGTGCCGTTCTCGTGGCCCTCCCCCAGATCATTCCCGATAAAGTTCACCCCGCCGGGATAGCGCCCGCCGGTTGAAAGAAGGCACCACGTCGTTTCCGACCCCAGGCCTGACTCGTTGCCGATCCAGCGAACGTCCGGCCCGGCGTCACTGAAGATGACCGCCGCCGGCTGAAGCTCGCGCACGATCTGCCACGTGTTCTCCCAGTCGTAGTACGTCGCCGGGTCGATCGTCCGCCGCTCGCGCGCGCCGCCGTAGTACCCGTCGCCGCCATTGGCGCCGTCGAACCACACCTCAAAGATCGGGCCGTACTGCGTGAGCAGTTCGCGAAGCTGGTTGCGGAAATAGACGATGTATTCCGGCCCACCGTACCGGGCGTGATTCCGGTCCCAGGGCGACAGATACACGCCGAATTCGAGTCCGAACTCGCGGCAGGCGTCCGATAACTCGCGCACCACGTCGCCCTTGCCTTGTTTCCAGGCACTGTTCTTGACCGAGTGCTCGGTGAACGCGCTGGGCCACAGACAGAAGCCATCGTGGTGTTTGCACGTCAGGATCAGGCCTTTCATGCCCGAGGACCGGGCCACCCGCGCCCATTGCCGGGCATCCAACGCGCTGGGGTTAAAGACGCTCGGGCTTTCGTCGCCATAGCCCCATTCCTTGTCGGTAAAGGTGTTCGTGGTGAAATGAATGAAGCCGTAGAACTCGCGGCCGTGGTGGACGAGTTGACGGGACGTCGGGACCGGCCCGCAAGGCGCCGGAGGCGGAACAGATGATGCTGGTTTGGTCACAACGGTCCTTTCTTTGGATCTCATGAGGCGCTTGCAAAACCTCCTTCGTCGGTTCTGCAAGCGCAGTATTCAGA
>CAYOIT010000195.1:0-8108 GCA_964404035.1 uncultured Verrucomicrobiota bacterium
TCGACAACATCGCGCAGGTTGCGGAGACAGTCGCGAAAACGGGCGATCTCAACAATCCCTACGACGATACGCTTCGCGAGGAGCGCGTCGTTGAGGCTGCCGGCGGAACCGTACTCTCGCACACCATCGTCGAATCCCGCCGTTTCGGCAGCGGCGAGACTGCCGTCATGCGCGAGACCTCCCGCAGCGAAAAGGCTCACGGCGAAGACAACTGGAAGAGCGCCGAGGCCGCCTACTGGACCGACAACGCCAACCCGCGCCGCAACGGCCGCCCGAAGCTGGTTTGGGGCGACGACCGCACCTGGCGCTACCAGACCTGGGATGACCTCGGCCGCGAAAACATGCGCCTCGACCAGTGGGACGGCTCGGAATGTCCGGAGGCGACGCTCTGTGGCGGCACGCCGCTTACCGTCACGAATCTCCCTGCCGGCATCGTCTGTACCGCCACGGTCATGGACTACTCGCCCCAAGCGGGCGATTCGAGCCACTCCGACGACCTCGGCAGCCCGCGCACCGTCACGGTACAGCTCGTGCGCAACGCCGTGGCGACCGTCATCTCCCGCTCCTGGCATGTCTACACCCACGGGTTCACCAACGGCTATGCCGCCGTCACGGTACGGACGATCCGCGCCTGCTCGGCGACCGCCGCCATCGGCGACCCCGAAAACGCCGTCTCGACCGAGACCGTCTTTGACCGCGACGCCACCGGCGTGCCGCTGCTTCTGCGCGGGCGTCCTGCTTCGACTACCGGCGAAGACGACGTCACGACAACGTACGATTATGCCCTGGGCACGTTCGACACTGCCAGCCGCACCTTCACCGTCTCTTCAACCGGCCCCCATCTTCGCATGATCTCGATGCGTACGACCGCCGCCGCCCCCGACGGCATCCCCGGCAAGTCCGTTAAGAATCTGACCATCCAGGACGCGACCCACGGCGTAACGCTCCACAGCGCCACGCTGCTGGCCTCGAACGACACCCCGCTAGACTGGCAGGACCATGCCTACGACGACAAGAACCGCCTGCGGAGCACCCGCTATTCTGACGGGGCCTCTTCCACCAACGCCTACTCCTGCTGCCGCCTCCTCTGGACGATGGACCGCGACGGCAACAAAATCCTCCGTTCCGCCGTCACCGGTTCCGATCACCTCTATCATGCGATGGAAGAGGTGTCGCTGGCGGGTCTGCCCCACGACGAACTCTATGTCCCTTATGCAAACTGGTATTCCGCTGATTTCTCCGCCTTCCGTGTCACGCAGCACTTCATGGACGCCCTCGGGCGTGAGACCAATACCGTGGTGCGCCCCGCAAAGGTTGAAGGTGTGGCCGTCGATCCTAACTTCGTCTACAACAAGGGCTGGCGCACGTCCGAAACGACCGACTATCCCGACGGTACTTCCGATTTCTCCGTCCACACCGACGGGCGCGGTGTCCGCACCGTCTCCCGATCCTCCGCATACGAAGACCGTTATGAGTATCAGACGCAAGTCTTCCACCCGACCAACCTCGTCACGTCCGTTTCAACCGACCTCTCCATCTCCTATCGCAACGGAGCGACCGTCACGCAGCGCGAATGGGTTGACCAATGGACACGGGATACCCGCCTGACGGAATATGACGATTCAGGCTGTCGCATCGGCATTCAGGTTTCCGAATCGAGCGACTATCCCGCCATCACGAACAGCGTGGCCCTCTCCGACTTCCTCGGACGCGCCGTCGCGATCCTCACGCCGCTTGGCGTCACCTCCAACTTCTACAACGGCGCTTCCATGCGGATTCAGACGACCACACGCACCGGGTATCCGGTTACGGAAAACCTATATGATGACCTTGGCGACCCGGTTGGCGCCGTCGTTTCCGGCATCACCAACCGCACCGACGTATCCTACGAGACCGTTGCCGGCGAAGTCTGGCGTGTCGTGGACTCCCTCGCGGGCGCCGCGCGCTCCGTCACCCGCGAACGGCTCACCGGCCTTTCCGACACCCTGCGCCGCCACAATGTTGAGGTAGGTGCGAACAACGTGACCAACGAAATGACGGCCGTCTGGAGCGAATCCGCGCGGACCCTCACCGAAACGCAGACTACCTCCCTTCGAGCGACGCCTTCAGTCCGTGTACAGAAATACGGGCGCATGATATCGGAAACCTCGGCAGACGGCGGCCGCAACTTCTTCTTCGATCCCTACGGACGCGTTTTCTACACCGAGCGACGGCCGTCCGTGTCCTCCGCGTGGCTTTCCGAGACCTGGCTTGGATTCAACGATTTCGGCGATGTCGCGGAGCACGACGCCTTCATCGCCAGCGGCAGCACCTATGCAATCACTTCATACGCCTTCGACGCATTTGGCCGCGAAACCATCCGTGTCGACGCCCTGGGGAACGCCGTGACCAACGCCTACGACACCCTCGGTCGGCGCGTCGCCGTCTCCGGCGCGACCTACCCGCTCACACACGGATATGACACCGCCGGGCGGGCGACGGCATTGTCCACTACCCGTGACGGCGGTGTTTGGGACAGCACCGCATGGCTTTACAACGTCGCATCAGGGCTGGTCACCAACAAGGTCTATGCCGACGATACAGTCGTTTCGTTCAGCTACGATGAGGCGTCTCGCCCCGAGCGTACCACCTGGGCGCGTGGTGCATGGCGCGAGCACGCCTACAACGCCGACGGCGTCCTGGCCGCCACCACCTACAGCGACGCGACGCCTGACGTCGCGCTGGCCTACGATGCCTTCCAGCGTCTCGCCGTTGCATCCAATTCCGTCGCGGCTTATGTCTACTCCAACGATGCGCTCGGGGCGGCTACCAACGAGACGGCTGTCATTGGCACGAACACGCATGAGGTCGTCCGGGGACACGACGAATTCCACAGACTTTCCGCGTTAAGCTTGTCGATCAACGGTGCGGACAAAGGCGGCATCCACTACCGCTACGATGCCGAAAGCCGATTGGCGGGGCTGGCGCTCACCAATGCGCAGGGCCGAGGAGTCCAGGTGGCATGCTCCAACTACGCCGGGTATGCTTATGGCTACAGGATTACCGTGCCGTCGGCGAGCATCTTAACCCGTGCGATCCAACGCGACATTTACAGACGGAACCTGATCACCCAGTGCGGGCAGTTGTTCGAAGGTATGGCGATGAACGGCTATGCCTATACCTACGACGTACTCAACCGGGCCACCGCCAGAAACAACGACGCGTTCGGCTACAACGCCCGGTCGGAAGTCACGTCGGCTCTCATCCAGACCAACAATGCCAGCCGATATGAATATGACGGTATCGGCAATGCCCTTTGGGCTTCGTTCAATGCGGTCACCAACATCTACACCGCGAGCGCCCTCAACCAGTACACGGCGGTCAACAGTGCCCTGCTTTCATACGACCCAGACGGCAATCTTTCGACCAACGGTGTTTGGTCTTATACATGGGACGCGGAGAACCGCCTGGTCACCGTCGCTTCCAACGGCGTGCTTCTCGTCACGAACGCCTACGATCACCAGCACCGGCGCGTTCGCAAGGTGACGCCGGCGGCGACCTTTGACTTTATCTATGATGGTTGGAACCTGATCCACGAGACCGTCTCGTCCACCAACGGAGCCGTGACCGAGATTCAGTACTTCTGGGGAGCTGATCTTTCCGGAACGCTACAGGGGGCCGGGGGCGTCGGCGGGCTGCTGGCCGTGTCGATCAACGGTCAGTTCTATTTCCCGTGCTATGACAACAACGGCAACATTGCGGCCTATTCCGACGAGTCGGGATGCCTCGTGGCCGTGTATTTCTACGACGCCTTTGGGCGCATTATCTCCCAGTCCGGTCCCATGGCCGACGTCTTTCATCACCGCTTCAGCACAAAGTACTTTGACGCTGAAACCGGCCTGTACTACTACGGCTATCGCTTCTATTCCTCGGAAATGATGCGGTGGATGAACCGAGATCGAATCGGCGAGGAAGGCGGGTTGAATCTGTACGTATTCGTAGAGAATGATCCCTTCTCGTGGACCGACTATCTAGGAAACGCGCGACAGGGGAAGTGGATTGAACCCAGGGATGACGAAGGATGGTCAATTGTCGGCACGGGACAGTTTCCCGGACCTGGCTGGTCGGGGGAGTTCCGGGGGCGCCCCGCCACCCTTTTCGATTTTACCGCCAAGCTGCACGATCTGAACTACGCTTTAAACGGCATCGAGTTTGGGGTATTAAGCGGAACCGTTGGTCACGGCGTACCAGTCGTCAGGGGACGCGGCAAGGCTTTGTCTCGCAAAGCCAAAGCCGACTTCATCTTTCGCAAGATGACCGAAGTGGGGACGGGAGGGGGCTCCTGGGTTGGGTTCGTCAACTGGGCAGCTCGCGCCGTCTTCTACGACGATCCAAAATATTTCTGCAAAGGCGACGATTTCGCCAATGCCCTCCTCCAGCCCGAAACGCCAAGGTTGTCCAAACCCGAAGAGTACCTGATGATCCCCTACAGCCATCTCAAGGAGCCGCGCCCGACCGTCCAGGTCGTCAAGCACTGGAAGGGCATTCCCGAGCATCCGGTGACCAAGACATTTGAGTACCCGAATTACATGGAGATCGCGAACGATGATCGTCATCCCGGCTGGTGGGCGTGGTCGGAATCCGTCTATGGCGGGACGTGGCAGAAAATTCAGGAGATCACCAATGAGACCGACTCTTCGTTCAAATGGTAGCGGCGGCGTTGCCAGATTGTGTGCTGGATGCCTGGTTACCGTTGCCCTTCTGTCGCTGGTGGCAGGCTGTGTTGGCAGTAACCGCCAACGTGACTTCACCCGCCTGTATCGCATCGTTCCCGGCGAAGAGCGCGAAGATTTCGCCAGGCTTGCCGCCTGGATTGCCGATCACGACGGGCAGATTACGCTGCCGGTTGGCGGAACTATCCATTGGGCTGAAACGGCCTACTACCGCTGGTTCAGTAACGAGACGTTTGTGATCCTGACGTGCCCGCCGAGATTCCATGAGAGTCGTTCCTTTGTCAGATGGGTTTGTGGCTCGGTTATACCTGAAAAAAGGGGCGTGGGTTGGGCGCTTTCGGGAGACTACGGTATACGCGGGCCGGGCACCTACGATTTCCCGGGTGTCGCAATGCGGACTGATAAGGCGCAACAGGATGGTGTCTTCGGCGCGCACTTCGGCGACGGGCGGGAACGCCTGCTGCGGCTGCAGAAGTGGCATGTCTCCGACCAGCCAATTGGTAATCAGATTGTGGCGTCAAGGCTCAACGAAAACCCGACAGATGACTGCTTCGTCTTCAATTGGTTGCGGGGATATTCGGACGACTTTGATATGCACTTGTTTCTCACGCAGGACAGACGTGTTGGTATCATTTCTATCCGCATGCCAAATTCGCCAAGCCTTGCCGGACTCGACTTCATGAAGGAAGATCCGCCGATATTGCGGAAGGGCTCGTTTGTGGTAGACGAGAGCCTTGCAGCGAAGGGCTTACGGCAACGCCCCCCTGTGACGAAGCCACGGGCAGAAGCTTCGGAAGATCACCGATGACACCGAATCCTCAGTCAAGTCGCAACCTCGTGACGACCATGTGACAGGCTTGATATTGATTAGGAGAACACCATGGGGCGCATTGGGCGCAAGATTCTTATCGGCATCGTCGTCTACGTGACAGTTTACCTCGCTCTGTCGCGGATCTCCGCTCGTATGAACAGCAGGATTGGTGTCCAAGGATTCTTCTACGTCCCTGTTCACGCAACACGCATGAATCTCTCGACATTGCAGCGCTTGCATGAGGCCGGCAACATGGTCTTTTACCCGGTGTGGTACGTTGACCGCACGGTCTTCAGTGGTCCACCAGTTTCGGCAATTCCCCTGTTCACGCTGGACAGCTCAGAGACGAATCGGCTCACTCATCCGTAGACGGTGGCGACCGATGCACATAATCCCCAAACCGAGCAAAATCGTCCAACTTCTAGAACAGCGAATCTTTCGCCCGCATGGGCCATTCATCAAAGCTGAAGGACAGTAACAATGAGGCGCATTCCTATACCCACAATTGTGGCCTTGGTCGTTTTTGCTCTACGCGTTGGTGGTGAACCAACAGCACCCGGCGCTAGACTCTTGGTGCTGCCAAATCATCTGGCACGTCTGGAGTTCATACCAGCAACGGGCGTTTCACACTGTAGGGCTACTGTGACGAACTGGGTATGCCTAACACCGATTTTAACTGAACAATTGGAGTTACTGCTGGGGGCCCATAGCGCTGCGGCGGACGAGGGACAAGTGCTGCAAGTTGCCGACGATGCCACTTGGGTCGATGCGATGCTTGCTTGCGAGAGAGCAACTGAATTTGCGCGGACGCATGGGGCTATAGCTACCGACGAAGTCATACGCATACCACGCGTCGAAGAATACATACTGCTAGCGCAGCAAAAAGCGGGCGAACTTGCTCTCCGGAATCTGGGAGTGCTCTTGGACACCGATAGCACCATATGTCGTGAATGGGCCTATGACGTAATGATCGATGCCAAGTTGGAGATTGCTCCAAGTGTACGAGTTGACCCATTTGGCGAATCTGTGCGCATCCTTGTTCATACCAATAGGTGCTTGAGTGGACAGGGATCTACATTCAGGTTAATGATATCGCGAGAGCATGACATGGTCGTGTCAAACAAGTTTGCCGACCTACGTGCTAAGCTGCTTCTCGGCACGGCAAACGAGAGGAGACTTCGCTACGGGGCTGTTTTGACTGTTTTTAGAGGCGGTCGGAGTGCACCAGTATTGCTGCGTCAAGAAAGGGCAACAGTGGGGCCGTCGCAACCACCTATCCCTTGAGATACAGGAAAGGGCGCTTCCGGGTTTGTGGGGGGATTTTACCCCTCCGTACAGTTCCACATGAAACATTCCTGCACGCCGTCGGTGGCAAGACGTTCCACTATGCGAACGACGGATGGGACGCCAGATATACCGTTACGCTGAAACGGCACAATCCTGTCACGCGCTGTCACCAGCGATCCGTATCGGCGTCACCTCGTTGCCGCCATAACCAATGTTGTCGGAGGGCCATGGACCGGTGGCCGATCCTGCGGGAGATGATCCCGGTCAAGGAGGCCAAGCGGGGAAAACGGGCTAGGCGGGTCAAGCGGCAGGGGCCCGCCGGCCGGAGGCCGGGGGAATGAGCGAAAATGTCCAGTTTGTCTGCTGGTGGTGTGATGCAGGACAGGGGCTGAGAAGGTGTCTGTGCTAACCGAAAAGGGTGCCGAAAAACGCCTGTTTTGCCAGTTAGGTCAAACCATCAACCGGAAATGCGCAGCAGCAATTTCTGGTCTGGAGCAAATGTTTGATTCCAAAGCATTATGTGAACCAGCCGCAATGACAAACCAGAAGCCATCGACCATGACCAGAAAATACGCACCCTTACGGGTGCGCGTTTATTTCTGGTCGGTCGGCCATGTCGCATGAAAGAAGTTAGGCCGATGGGCAGCATGAGCAACCGCAAGGCCGCGGCCGGGGAGCGGCAGGCGACGCCGGAGGAGGTGACGGGGGCGGCAACACTCGGTTCAGGCGGTATCAGGCGACGGATAAGGGGGTTTGGGAGGACCGGATAAGGACTTCGGTTTAATCATGGGCGTAGTGATCCAAAACTATTTTGGACCATGCCTCGTTTTTCAGGGGTGATCCAAAAGCGGTCCAAAACCTATTTTGGACCATCAAAATTGGCGAAATCATTGGTGATTATGATGAAAATTAGCGGACGTGATCCAAAACTATAATGGGGTGATCCAAAATACCGCCCCTCTACGAGGGGGGCGGTATTTATGGATCATCAAGGGCGGCGGGCTTTTGGAACGTGAGAAATTGACATGGGCAGCATGAGCAGGCGGAAGGGCGCGGTCGGGGAACGGGAAACGGCGGCGAAGTTGAACGAGGTCCTGGGTACGCGGTTCCACCGCGGCCGGCAGTACCACGGCTGGCCAGAGTCGCCGGACCTGGCCGGCGATCTGCCGGGCCTGCACCTGGATGTGAAGCGGTGCGAGCGCTTGAGCCTGTATCCGGCCATGGCGAAGGCTCGGCGGGGATTCGTCGGGCGAACGAGGAAGGTTGCTGGTTATAGCCTTCGAGGATCTGATCCGACT
>CAYOIT010000196.1:0-8091 GCA_964404035.1 uncultured Verrucomicrobiota bacterium
GGTTTTTGGCCACGCGATTCCGGAAAGCAAGAATGCCGGCGGGCAATCAGAGAAGACGAAGTAGCGGGCAACGAGGACCGATAGCACGTCCAAGGGTGCCATGAACCGGCTTAATCTGGCCGAGTGGATGCAACTGGCGGGGGCTGTCCCGCCAGTGCCGGTGCGGGAAAAGTGACATGACGGGCCCCGGTGATAAGCCGGGCGGCAAGAAAGGGCGTGGGCGATGAAAGGGCAAACACCATTTTGTCTGGGCGTGGTGCTTCTCATGGCGTGGCAGTTCATGGGAGACGGAGCGCTTGCGGCAGCCGAACCGTTGACCATCTCGCTCGTCAAGAGCGCCGGTGTCAACAGCCAGGGTAAGGAGCGCTACGTCGAGCCGGCCGGCCGCGTCATCGAGATGGTGCAGCAGCCCCTGCATCTTCTGATCGAGGTCAAGAATAACTCGGATTCCACGGCCGAGGTGCGCGGTGACGATGAAACCTCGTACTCCTTCGAGTTTACCGATGAAGTGGGCGCCGTCACGACCATGACGCGTAAAAAGCCCAAGCGCGCGCCCTCCAGCCAGCAGCCATACAAGCATCTCAGCGCCGGCGAAGCGGTGATCATTCCGATCGGGATTGACAAGGATATGTGGGAGAACGTGCCCGAATTCGTCTTTGGCAAGAAACAGGTATACAAGGTCCGGGTGATTTACATGAAGCACAACAACCGTTCCGTCTACTCGGAGCCGTACACGCTGATTGTCGCGCTGGGGAGTATGTCGAAATGAAAAGCGAAGCAAGGGAAATACGATTGCGCTGTGCAGGCGGTGCGGGGTGGGGTTGGCGGTTGCTTTTGGCATGCTTGTGCCTTGGCGATGCGGCCGCCCAGGAAATCCTGCTGCGCGAAGGCCAGACGAACACGCTGCCCGGAACATTCACGGTGCCCTTCGCCTTCTACAGTGGCGCGCTTGGGCCCTCCGTGGGCGCAAGCATTGGCAACCGGGGGCTCTTTCAGCCACAAGCCTCGACCTTCGCCACTGTGGTCGGATCTGCCGGCGGTTCCCTCTATGGATTCCTTGCCGTGCGTGACCTCGAAGTGCCCCAAACCGAGCGGCTTTTCATCAACGGCCAGCTCAATGTTGGCCGTTTCAGCCAGATCGATATCTACGCTGACGGGAATCCTGATTTCGCGGGGGAACGGGCGGGCAGCAATGGCTCCGATCCGGAGAATTTCATCACAGGCGACGGCTCCGACGTCAAGATATGGACGTTGTTCGGCTACGTGCTCCCGCTGGGCAGTGGCATGGACGATCCCAAGTCTTCTCTTGTTTTGCGTGACGGGGTTGTGGTCAAGGGTGCCCGCGATACGAGCGTATGGAATCCATTCTGGAACGGCTACACGCTGGTCGGGATCAAGCCCTTCTACCGGAATCAGAACGTGGACACAGACGAGGCGGGCAACCGCGAGATTGCCACCGCCGGTGCGGAGTTTATCGTGCACTACGAGAATACGGATTTTCACGAAAACCCCAGCCACGGGAGCATTCAGCAAGTCCGGTACACCAAGGACGGGGGCGAGCTTGGAAGTTCGGCGCCTTGGGAAACGGTAGACTTCACGGCAACCAAGTTCGTTCCGCTCGCCCGTGGTCCCCAAAGCCGTCAACGCGTTCTGGCGCTAAGTATGTGGTGGATCGATACCCCTCGTGGAACGATTCCAACGTCGAGGAAGGCGCAGAGGTGTTTCATCGCCCGCCGACGTATGCCGGGGCAACCCTGGGCGGCCTGGATCGGATGCGTGGCTATCCCGAGGGCCGGTTCAACGACCGGTCTGCCGTTTATTATGGCGCGGAGTATCGCCACATTCCGGACTGGAATCCGCTCAAGGACATTGGCTGGTTGAATCGGCGTAATGCTCACGTGCAATGGCTGCAGTACGTTGCGGGGCTGGAACTCGGTCGCGTGGCTGACGAGTTCGACCTCGCCACCTTACACTCGGAGATGAAGATCGGGGGCCTGCTTGGCTTGCGGGCCATGGTTAACACGCTCGTGGTTCGCGCGGACGTCGGGATCTCCGATGAAGGCGGAGCCGTACAAATGACGATTGATCAACCCTTCTGATGAGACGTTCATTCCAGTGTTATGTCGGGATGGTCGTGCTTCTGTCCTGCCTGTCATGGAGCCGGGCGCTGGCCGAGGGCACGTCCGCGGCCTCGCGGGCGGCGGCGGGCTGTGTTGTTGTCGCGCCGGTTTCGACCAATACGGTCCAGCAGGCGGGAACCGTGCGCCATCTCGGCGACAATCTGATCTGGGGATGGCGGTGGGAAAACGGGCTGGAATACGAACTGGGCAGTAGCGGGCGGGTGGCCCGCGCGAAGGAACGCCACCCCGATTCAGAGGTCGAGCCCTATCACGGAAAGATCGGGGTGAAGCTGCACCTGGACGCGGCCACCTACCATGCCGACAGCGAGCTGGGTGACCTGCGGGACGACTCGGGCGTGCGCCGGGCCCGGTTATACACCAGCGGGGGCTTTTTCTTTGGGGTGCCTATCTCCTATAAGGCGGAAGCCGAATTGGCCGACCAGGATTTTTACATCCGCGAAGCGTATACGTGGTTCTGGGATCTGCCGGTCGTCAGAACCATGAAGGTTGGCCATTTCAAAGCGCCCATGACGATGGAGGGGTACACGAGCAGCGGGGATACGCTCTTCCTGGAACGGGCTTCCCCCGTCGAGGCGTTCGGTCCGGGGATCATGTACGGGATTCAGGCCGGCGGACCGAATCGGGAGAAGGACCGGACCTGGGCTTTGGGCTGGTTTGGCGACGGGGGTCAAAGTGACATCTCCGAGTCTTCGCGAAGCTTCACGCGCGCCATCGGGCGCGTGACCTGGCTGCCCTGGTGCGAGGGGGGACAGGGGGCCCCGAAATTGCTTCACCTGGGGGCCAGTGGGCAGTTCCTGTACTCGAGCGAGAGCTCTGTCCGGTACCGATCGAGACCGGAGAGCTATTTTGCGCCCCGCCTGGTCGACACCGGGGATATGGACGCTCAGGAGGCTACGTCTGCCGGGCTCGAGTGTGCGCTGGTCAACGGCCCGTGGTGTTTGCAGGCGGAGTTACTCGACTCCATCGTCAGCCAGGAATCCCACACCCTCGATTTCTGGGGGGGGTATGTGGCCGGGAGTTGGATGATGACCGGCGAAAGCCATCCCTACAACCGGACGCTCGGCTGTCTGACCCGGCCCACGCCCAAGACCCCGTTCTCGCTTCGGAAACGACATTTCGGGGCCTGGGAGGTGGCGTCGCGATTGTCGCACCTTGATTTGACCGATGCCGACGTGGAAGGTGGGGTGATGTCCCTTGCGACCATCGGCCTGAACGGGTATCTGACGTCCCGGCTGAAAGTCGCGTTCGATTATGCATTCGGCCGTGTGACTGATGCTGCGAAGGATGGGGATCTGCGAATTATGCAGGGTCGGGTGCAGTATGAGTTCTAGGGCGGCAGAATCCTTGCCAGGCGGCGTACTGTGGAAACGTGTCCTGGCGAGGCTTGTTCTGATCGTGGCGCTCACGCCCTTTGTCGTGTGGGGCGTGCTGGCGTTCGTCTTCGGCAGTTGGCCGCTATGGATTGACCAGTCGCTGGCCGTCCTGTATGCCCTTGGTTGTGCGGCGGTGTTGTTCCTGCTGCCTCCCCGTCGTGCGCTGTGTGTGTTTGTCGGACTGTTCGCCATGCCCTTGGCGTGTTTCTTCCTCATGCGTCCGTCTCACAACCGTGCGTGGCAGCCGGACGTAGCCCAACTCCCTCACGCCGAGATCACCGGCAACACCGTGGTTCTCCATAACGTGCGCAACTGTGAGTACTTCAGCGAGACCAACTTCACGGTGCACTACGAAACGCGCACCTATGACCTGTCGCGGTTGAGAAGTGCCGACATCCTGTTCTCCGACTGGGGCGTGCATGCCATTGCGCACACGATGGTGAGTTTTGGCTTCGAAGGCGGCGAGTATCTCTGCGTGTCCATCGAGACCCGCAAGGAAGTCGGCGAGGCTTACTCCGCGCTCAAGGGTTTCTTCCGCCAGTACGAACTGATCTACATCGCCGCGGACGAGCGCGACGTGTTGCGGCTGCGCACGAATTATCGCCAGGGCGAAGACGTCTACCTCTATCGCCTCCGGGTCGTTTCCGTGAACCAGATGCGCGGCGCGTTCCTGGAGTACCTGTTCCGCATGAACGGCCTGCACGACCATGCGGAGTGGTACAACGCGTTGACCGACAATTGCATGACCAGCGGTTTCCGGATCATGAAGAAGCACGCGGCGGCCGGCCGCGCGGACCTGCACTGGTCCGTGATTCTCAACGGCTATGCGCCCGACCACGCGTACACGACGGGCGCTCTTGACACCTTGCTGCCCTTCGACGAGTTGAAGCGTCGCAGCCGGATCAATGACCGCGCGCGGGCGGCAGGCGACGCGCCAGATTTCTCCGCCAGGATTCGGGAAGGTGTTCCGGGAATGGATTGGGTCCCAAAGGACGCGGGACGAGGGTCAACCACAGAAGGACAACACAATGAGTGAGTTGATTGAACCAAGGCAGATCCCGACCTTCCGCCGCCCGACCCTCGACCCTCGACGCTCGGCCGTCGCCTCCCGTCTCCTCGTCCTGCTCGCCCTCGCGCTGTGCGCCGGCTGCGCGACGCCCGTGGGCGTGACATCGGCCGGCCGGAATTACGGGTATGCCCAAATCGATAGGAGTGCGCTGAACTCCGCTGAGTTCAGCAGTTACACGGCCGTTGTGCTGCACCGCCACAATATGGAACGGATGAACGCCAAGTCGCCCACCCGATGCCTGACCGAGCTCCATCAGCGGGCCGGTAGCGACAACCGGCGTGATACGCTCTTTGCGTTGTCGGAACTCAGCTTTCTGCTGGGCAAAGAGGGGCGCCGCCTGAAGGTTAACGGGCGAACCCTGGGGCCGGAGAACTTCTTTGCCGCTTCGGCAGCGTACGCGTACCTGTTTCTCCTGGGGCCGGGCGAGGAATTACCTCCCGATTCCTTCGACCGCCGGTTCCGCATCGCGTGCGATTTCTACAACCGCAGCCTCGGCTACATCATTGCGCACCGTGAAGGCACACGGGCATCCGGGGACGCCGAGTGGCCGCTGCCGGTGGGGAGCATGGTGATCGAGCGTGGAGGCGGCAGCTCCGATTTCGATCTCCCGCTCAAGGAGAACGAAACCTTTGTTTCCGCCGACCGTTTCCAGATTCGAGGGCTTTCGGTCCGTAACCGCAACGCGGGTCTGGGAGCGCCCATTGTGATCATGCCGCCGAAGAAGGTGGGGCGCCCGATGGCGTCAGGTTCGGCGGCGACGGTATTCCTGCGGATACAGGGCGGCCTGGCAGACCTCACGGCGGGGACGCTCCGGGGCCGGGTGGAGATTTATTCCGCCTTCGCGCGCGACCATGTCGAGGTCGACGGCCGCCAAGTCCCCCTCGAAGAGGATCTGACCACGCAGATCGCCTACACGCTGAACAATCCGGCTTACTGGCAGGTTGAGAAGATGCTGTTCCGGCTGGGGCAGGCGCCGTTTGCGCCCGGAATCTATCCGACGCAACCCTATCAGCCTGGCAAGATTCCCGTGCTTTTCGTTCACGGAACCATGAGCAGCCCGGTCTGGTGGGCCGAAATGTGGAATACACTGATGGGCGACCCGACGTTGAGAGGCAAGTACCAGTTCTGGTTCTACCTCTATGACAGCGCCAAGCCCATCGGACAATCCGCCATCCACCTCCGGGAGTCCATAGAATCCACCGTCACAAAGATGGATCCGGAGAGTAAGGACCCGATGCTTCGACAGATGGTCGTCATCGGTCACAGTCAGGGCGGATTGCTGACGAAACTCACGGCTACTCACACGGGCGATGCGCTGATTCGCGCAACCACCGGGAAGACGTTGGCCGAGCTCAAGCTCTCGCCAGACGAAGAGAAAGTCGTGCGAAGACTGGCGATGTTTGAACCCCTGCCGGAGGTGAAACGTGTCGTGTTTATTTCGACGCCCCATCGCGGAAGCTATCAGGCGGGTGACTTCGTGAGGAAACTGGCGCGCCGTTTCTTGGCTCTGCCCAAGCAGGCCCTGCAGACTACGGCAGAATTGCTGACGATTGCGCCGAAGATAGGCCCCGGGGTGAAGCTCGCCTCCACGAGTCTCGACAACATGTCGCCGGACAATCCGGCCATGCTGGCCCTGGCCGAAATTCCGGTGACGCCCCCCATCAAGGCCCACTCGATCATTGCCGTTAAGGGCGGCGACATTCCGCCGGAGGGCGGCGATGGGGTGGTGAAGTACACCAGTGCGCACGTCGAGGGCGTCGAATCAGAACTGGTTGTGCGCGGCGGGCACAGTTGCCAGGACAAACCCATGACGATCGAGGAGGTGCGGCGCATCCTGCTTGAACACCTTCGGCGGGTCACTGGGGATGCCCCGTCACCGTCTGCCGCGCCACGACGGTAAATGGCGGGAAAGAACGTCTTAGGATTGTTGTCTTTGACCTGAAGCGTCAGGGCCAGCCTGAACGGTACGATCAATTACCAGATGTTTTGCGGTATGCTCGTGCCGCCTGATCATGGAGGGTGCTACGATTCTGCGATTCATGGGTTCACAATCCCCAACGGGTTCAGCTCAAGGGCGACACACGCGCGCTATTCCCGGACGGCGGGACGTGGCGATCCTGATTGCACTCATCGGTCTGCTTGCGCTGATCCGCAGTCTGCCCTGGTCGAGATTCGACGGGTATGATCAATCCCGGCAGGCTTTCGTGTCGCTGGAGATGATAACCGAAGGGACCCTGTGGTATCCGCACTCGCCCACAGGGGTGAGTGCCTCGAAGCCGCCATTGCTGGGGTGGATATCCGCAGGCCTCTACGCGATTACGGGCTGGTGGGAGTGTGCGTGGAGACTTCCATCGTTTGCAGCGTTCATGGTGGCCCTCGGTGTATTGTTCACGATGGGGCGGCGAATAGCGGGCAAGGTGGGTGGCTATGTGGCGGTTGCCGTGTTCGGGCTCAACATGTTCTCCCTGTGAATGTCCGGCTTGGTTCGCACGGATATGCTGTTGGCGCTATGGATTCTTCTGGCGGGAAGACTGATATGGGGGCATGTGCAGTCGGGAGGAATTTGGCGGACCCGCGACCGCGTGTGGTTCGCCGCGATTGTCCTTGCGGCCCTGTTCACCAAAGGTCCTGTTCTGCTGGCCTTTCTGCTGCCGGGTGTCATGGTGTTCTGTCTGCTGGAAAGGCGAAGACAAGGGGGAAAGGCCTGGGCGGGATGGTGGGCCTGGGGCATACCCGTGGCGCTTCTCGGCATGTGGGCGGCCGTGGGGTGCTGGCGTGATGAGCAGTTCTACCAGTCCGTTGTCGTGAAGGAATTGCTCCGCAATACGACGGGTGGCCGAAGTGGCTTCGATGGATGGAGCCTGACGGGACGCAACTGGACGTCGGTTATGACCTATTCCGCCCAATTGATGCACCGACTGCTTCCGTGGAGCCTGGTCCTTGTTCTGTGGCCGATGGTGGATTCCAAAGGGCGAAGACGGTTGATGGGCGATGCAGGTGCGCGGTGGACGATTGTCTGGTTTGTCAGCGGGTTAGTTGTGATGTCCCTTGTCCCAGGAAAGCGTGCGGACCGGGTATTCCCCCTCGTTGCGCCGTTGGCCATTATGGGGGCGTACATCGTGCGCTACCGTTCCCGGAGTCTGACCGTGCGGCTGACGCGATGGCGTATCGCCCAAGTGCTTGCGACCCTCGCCGTGCTGGTTTGGGGCTCCTATACACTGTTTGAAGCGATACGTACACCAATGGAAGATTCCTTGGGATTGAGGCGGTTTTGTGACCGGGTCATTGCCTGGGAGCAGGCGAATGGGCAAAACGCCATGATTGCGGGTCCCGTTCTTGATGACGACCAAGCTTTGCCCGTCTACATGAGGGAGACGACGTGTGTGGATCTTAAGTCGATTCCAGCCGGCGCTGGCCAGGGCGCCGTTGCGGTGATTGTGAGGGAGGAACACCTCCATGTCGCGCCAGGGTAAGCCTGTAGAGGAAGGAAGGGAGGAAGGCCGAACGG
>CAYOIT010000197.1:0-8090 GCA_964404035.1 uncultured Verrucomicrobiota bacterium
GAGAATGGCACCGCGGCATGGTATTGTAAAGCCATTTCAGAGACAGCACACTAGCAGCCGGGCCTTGCCCGGCACACAACGTCGAGGGCAAAGTTCGGCGTGATTAGTGCCGTAACTTCCACCCTCTGGTTCTGCCTCTTTCTTCGCGGACCAGGCCCACAAGATCCTTCGTTGAGAGTCTCGCCTGAATGGAGGGAACATCCAACGGTGAGGCGGGCGACTTTTGAGGAACCAGAGTGAAACTCCGCCCATCTCTCCGTTGAATGACGACACTTCCAGTCGCTTCCGCTTTGTCCAGGACAGCGGCTAGTTTCTGACGCGCCTCCGAGTACGTATAGACCTGCATGTTATACCTCCAGTAATCTGATTCCCGTGTCTTTGGCTGCGCGTTTCAGCGCATGGTCCAGTGTCAACAGAGGGGCCGCGTGACGGGCGGCGCAGTCGAGGAAGTAGGCGTCATAGGCGTACATTCCGGCTTGGTGTGCCAAGGCGATCGCATTTGCCATGTCAACCTTGGCGAACCGAAGGGGAATCGTCTGAAATATCCGCAACCCCTCTTGGGCTCCAGCCAGTGTCACCCGCCTCTGCTTGAGCATTGCGGAAAACGCATTCCCGATCTCCCACGGGATGGCCCCGGGACCGATGAGGGTGTGCCCTGACGTGAGCTCTACGATCCGGTCGCGCTCCGGCTCACCCAGAATGACCGCCAGCAGCGCCGAAGTATCTATCACAATGTCCATGAGCACCTCTCCTTCCAACGCAGACAATTGTACAATAGAGGGGATGGCTGTCAACAGGCAGAACGTTGTTTGGAATTCTGAAGCCGGAGTGTCGCTGATCGATCTTACTTCCCGAGCAGGTCGAGGACCTCGTCGTCGCTCATCTTCTTGTCTTTGCCGCCCTCGAGCACGTTGTCCATCCCGAGTCGCTCGAGTTGGCTCGTGGCCCGGTCGGTAAAGAGAACGTAGCCCCACAGCTCAGGGTAGAGTTGCGCTTCGGCGGCTTCGTCGGAGATGATCTGGGAGGACTGGTTGGCCCAGTACTTGCGCTGCAGCACCTCGGTGCCGGCCGCCCCGCTCTCCAGAAAGCCCCAGTCCATCTTCAGCCGCAGGCCGGGTTTGGGCGTGAGACCGAGGCGGGTGAGCGGGATGGAGGCTTCCACCACGTAACCTTGGCCCTCGCGGGGGTCGAGTGAACCGGTGGCCAAGGTGACGTCTTTGGCCTCTTCGACGCGGTCAAATTCGGTGCGGAAAACCATGGTATGGGTCTCCCAGGCCAGGGCCTTCGGAGCCCCGGGCTCGTTGGGGCGATAGAAGACGGCCCGCGGCGACCCGTTCTGCAGGGTCAGGACCAGCCGCGCATCGCCCTCGGCCGGCCCCTTGCGCCCCAGGGGCGCCTCGGGATTGGCCCCGATCTGAAGGTCCACCGCGGCGCCGGTCTTGAACAGGCGATGCCAGTCATTACCCACGTTCTTGATCGGGCCATGGCCGACGATCTTCCAGGCCGCGTAGAGGTTCTTGTCATCGTACCCCATCCAGAAGGCGGCGCCCCCCGATTCACCAATGCCCGCCGCGGGCGCTTCCGGCCAATCGGCGAGGGAACCATCCACCTGCGGGGCCGCCATGCGGGCACACCTGATCAGCGGGGCGCGCTGGTAAAGCACCCGCGACTGGCGGGCCTGGTCCCACTCCTGCGCGGCACGGACATCCTCAGCCTTGACCTCAAGCGGGCGGGTGAAGCGTTTGAACTGGTCCAGGCCCTGCACCTCGACCACGCTCGCGTGGTTGTGACCGGCGACCACGTAGTACTTGTTGTCGGTCTGTGACCGGCAGAAGTAACCGTTGAAGTGTTCCTGGCCGGCGGTGACGAGGGAGAGATCGAGCCCGCGTTGGTGCTCGCGCATACTCCAGGCCTGGCGGCGGCCGTCGCGGATGTCGAGAAAGATCCGGCTGGCCAGGATGCCATCCGCGGTCCAGACATTCCACGAGCCGACATTATCGTGAGTGACGAAGACCGCCCCGAGGTCGCCCACCGGCGCCAGTTCGGCCCCGATGATGCCGAATTCCGAGACGACCTGGGACGCGTGATAGGGCTTCGCACTGTAGAGGGCATGGACCCCGTAGCCCTCGGTGGACCAGAACCAGGTTTCGTTGCCCGACGCATCCATGCCGACATTGCCGCACCTGGCCTTCTCGGAGCCGTGGCGGAAGTACACCGTCTGCCCGCTGGGCAGGAGCAGACCGGCATCGTTGAGCCCCACATTGGGGGCCTGAAGATCGCGCTCGGTGTAGACCGGAACGCCGTCCGCCGTGAACTCCTTGACCTCGAAACGATGGGGCCCGCCCTGGATCCCGAGCGATCGATCGAACCAACTCACGCCCTGGATACGTGCCGGGGTGAAGACCACTTCGGCGACCTGCGGCTTGCCGTCACCATTGCGGTCGCTCCACGTGAACTGGAAGCCCTCCAACGGCCGGGTACCAAGGCTCGCGAGAATCTCCTGGGTGCGCAGGGGGGCAAAGCCACCGGCCAGACCCACCGCCGCCACACGCCGCAGGTGATCCTTTTCGTAGAGGTAGACAATACCGCATTTCTGGCTCTCGAACAAAGGCCTCGTGACGAGGTAGAGGCGGTCCTTGATCTGGATCGGCACCTCGCCGCCGGGTGAATCGCCGAGCCAGAGCAGGTTCTTCAGGCGGGTGCCGCCGGGCCCCTTGGCCCAATCCAGTTCGAACTCGAAGGTGGCGCCGCCCTGGGCGGCGTAGTAGAAGCGACGCGTATCGTAGGGATCCAGGCACCCGCCGCCGCCGTAAGCGGTATTGCCCAGCATCTCACGCACAAAGCTGCCATCGGCCGCCCAGAGCGTGGTGCGCTTGCCGTTGTAGTTCGCCTCGCTCGCCCAGAGCTGGCCGCGGGCATCGATGGCCACATCCACCCAGACGCCGGGTTGAGCAATGCGGGTGGGGTCCCAGGGCCCCATCTTGTAGCCGCCGGGGGTGCCGATGGTTCGCAGTGCCTTGCCGTCGCGCGAGAAGACCCGCACGTTGAGCCGGGAAGGATCACGATCAAAGATGTAAAGGGAGCCCTGGGCATCGACGGCTACGGCGCCGGGGTTGATGACGTCCAGAGACAGGCGGGAGGCTTTGCCGTCGCCGGGATTGACCGTGACCACGTTGGTGCCCGAGACGGCCAGAAGCAGCCCGTCCGGCAGGGCGGCGAGATCGCCCGGGTCGGGCAGATAGAACTCGCTCGCGAGTTTGCCGTCCGCCAGGGTCCAGGCCTCAAGGCGATCGGTGCTGATCGGATCGACCGGGTTTTCGCCGCCGAGATATTGGAGCGCGGCGACGCCATAGACACGGCAACGGGTGGGGTCGAGCGTCATGCCGCCACGATCCCGCCGCACCCCTTGAAGTCCCTCACCGCCCTCGGCACGGCTGGTCCATTGCTCGGTGATGCGCAGGCGGATGGCGCGGGTCTTAACCTCGCGTCCGAAATCGACGTAGCCATCCATGTAGCGCGCCTCAGAGTTCTGGTTGGGATCAGGGTGATAGTAGCGACGGGTGGCCTGATCATACCCGGCAATCCGCTTCCAGTGTCCCGAGTCAGCCAGTTCGACGGAGGCGCCGTCCGGACCTTCGAAGGCATCGATTTCCGTGTGCTTGCCGTCGATCTCCTTGATGGCCAGCCCGCGCATGGACTGGGGACTCTTCCACTCGAGCAGGTAGATGCCCGGATCGATGAGGCTGATCGAATTGGTGCGCTGGGCATCCCACTCGCCCAAGGCGTTCACCGAGCCGGAGTTGACGCGAACGGTCGCATTGGTGAGCGCGGCAAAACGGCGCCGCAGAATCTTCATCCCCTCGATCTGCGCCTTCCAGCCTGCGGCGGTGCCTCCAAGGGCGGGCGCGGACGAGAGGGAAAGGTCTTCGGCGTCGGCGTTGACGGACGGCTCGTCGCTCAGAATGTCATCCACCGCGCTCCGGGCCTTGTCGAAGGTGATCAGCAGGGCGCGGGTGAGCGCATTGGTCGGCGAGGGAAGAACCGTCCAGCCGCGGCCCCTGCCCCGGTAGAACTCGACCCAGTCGTCCTTGCGCTTCGGATCGGGCGGAATCTTGCCCTCGGCCTTCAACAGGCTGAACCGCAGGTCGTAATCCCCCTCAGGATGCGGAAAGACAAGACTTCCGACCGGCACGGGTTTGTTGAACGTCAAAAGCACATACTGCCGGCTTGAGGGCAAATCGGTGCTCTCAAGATACGTAAGGCTGCCGCCCTGGCCGGGCGGGGTCCCGGTGATGCGGAACATGCGCATGAAGTCTGCGCGTATATCGGGCGCGTAGGCACCGTCGTCCTTGCGCTTCTCGCGGTAGAACGGCCGGCAGGTCTCGATATCGACGTCATCGGCCGTGGCGGCATTGCGCAGCCAACTGTCGCTGGAGCGGATGCTCATGAAAAGTTTGCCATCCAGAAGGGCCAGGCTCTTCATGCCGCGGTTGCGGGACGAGGTGCTGGAGACCGAAAGAAACGTGCGGCTGACCTTGGACGTGTTGTTCACCTGCCACACGACCTCGGGGGTGAACGCATTGCCGGGGGCGCCACCGTAAACGTTCCGGGCATCACCGGCGAGATGGGAGGGACCGGTCCAGGCCGCGAAGTTGTGGTGCCCCCAGAGTTTGCGACCCGTAAGATCGCATTCGATCAGCGCCACCCCGCTCTCGGCACAGGGAGAGGAAAGGTAAACACGGTCACCTGCGGCGCACACCGTGTTCGGTGAACTATGATCCGCCATCCAGCCACCGGGGCCGTTTTCGCCATTCAACCAGGGCGTGTTCTCGGGCGAGTTGGCCTCGATGTTCGGATAGGGCGTCATCTGGTACGCCAACTTGAGCGCCGGCCCCTGCAGTCCCAGGCAGGTGTAGGTTCCGGGCGCGACGAAAGCGCCATGGAGATCCTTGAGATCCCAGTATTCCATCCCCTCCCCCTGGCTGCGGGATTCACGGCCCAGCAAATTGCGGAGGCGCCGGCCGGCCGCGTCGTTGATGACCATCGACACGGTGCCTTCAGCGTTCACCGTGTAGGGAATCTGGAACGGCGGGTGATCGACCAGCGGCTTGAAATCGGGAGCCGGACTGTCACCGAGACCGGCATAGACATGAAGGGCATCGAGAAAAGCAATCTTGTCGCTGGACCCCAGTTTGCTGGCAACGAGCTTGAGGCCACGCGTGGTAACCGGCTCGGCCAGCACAATGAAGCGGCCCGAGGGATCTCCCGCCTTCCAGCCACGCAACTTAACCCACTCCTCCGGTGTGCCGACCGCCGGGTTGATCCCCGCCGGCCCCTTGAACGCCTGCAGCGTGAAGTCCTGGTAGTTGCCTTCCAGATAGAGGGCGCCAATCGTCCGGGGTTCGTTCCACGAGAGTTGGAACCACGAGGGGGCGACATCGGAAACCGCCACGCGCGGAATGCGTTTCTCCTTGTCCGGGCCGGTGTTCTGCCAGCGCCCCCCGGCGCCATCCGTAATATAGTGGGCGTACTGGGTGAAAGGAGGGCTCATTTCCGGATAGCAGGTATATTCGCTCTCCGCGTTGGCGACCGCCGCCGGAGTGATGTTGCAGAAACGGCTCTTGCAGAGCCTTAAGAAAGGCATGCCGTTCGAACTCCTGCTGTCCATGCGGCGGGTCAGCAGCAGGGCCTTGACGACCGTGCCGGGCGGAAGGGTGGCGACTCTGAGGGTGCCGGGGGTCCTGGCATTCAGGGGCAGGGCCGTCCATTCTTCGGCGACGGGGGCCCCGGCGGCCGGGGCGGCCAGGTCGGCCTTGAGCACGGCTAGTGTCGCCACCTCCGTGGCCAGCACCGTCCCCAACGGAACGGGACGCGTCAAGACGAGCAGGAATTGAAGCTGGCTCTCCTTCGATTTCTTGTTCTCGCCCGACGCCTGCCAGGCGACAGGACGGCCAAGCCCCAAGGCACCAGGGAAAGCGGTGCCGGCGCCGGGGAGTTCCCGCCCATCCCAGTAGGCCCGGCTGGCCTTGACGTCGATATCCTCCGCGGTAATCGAAGAGTCCAGCAAGCTGCCTTCGGCTGCCGCGGGGGGGGTAACAGCGGCACTGGCTCCGCGGGCGACGGCGAGGAGCAGCGCTCCGGCGACCAGCGACAAAAACGACCAACGCGATGTATGATACAGGCTCATTCAATTCTCCTGAGACGGGCTGAAGCGTCAACCTACGTCAGGCAAGAGGACTCTGTCAATTTACTCCACCGTCCCTCCGGCGTCCGCTGCGGCACAGCAGGTTCGTGACGGCGCTTCGGCTCATCGCAGATGGCTTGCGCTCCTCACCTTCCGAATGAGAGGCCCAGGCGGCACGTTCTCCGGACACTTTACCGAGAGCATGAATCGCCCATGAACCACAATGTCGAGTAACTCATCCAGCCGGTCATGGGGGACCCAGCCACCCACCGGGCACTGCAGCGAGGCGGACAGGATCCTGTCGCGCAACTCGGGGTGGTCCAACAACGCCGAGGCAAGTGACGGCTGCTTGGGATCATCCACGAACCACTGCACCAGGGCGCCCCGGTAGGTACTGACGAGCCCGATCTGGTGCCAGCCGATGGTGTGGTTATGGAAGAACCCGCCGCCGGTCTTCGTAAACAGTTTCTCGTTCGAGGGGCGATCGAACCTCTCAGCCTGTTCCCGGCTGATCAGGCCAACGGGATCACCATTGACGAACACGGCGTCGTCCGGCAGCCATGCCCCCCAGACTCCGACGCCCCAGCCCGACGGACGGGGGGCTTCCTGCTTGATGAGCCTTTCGGCGGCGAGGGACCAATCGGCGCACCAATCCGCGAGTGCCGTGACGCGGTCGGGGTGCTCGTACATATCGAGAAACAGATCGGTACCGCGTATCCCGTTGGCGGCGTCGAGCGGGGACCGATGCAGGTACGGCAGAATCACGAAATCGTGATCCCAGTTCTCCCAGAGCGCCTTGTTCACGTCCACCGCGAACCTAAGCCACTTGTTAGTGGGGTCAAACTTCAGGGCGTCCACTTCCGGCCACGGCAAGTTGGGCTCCAGCCAACTTGTCGTGCCGTCGTGCCAGGGTGTGCCGTCCGTCATCGCCGCCGTGATGCTCCCGATGCCCCAGTAGACAATGGCGCTGGGAACGCTGTCATCGTCGATGGAGTAGAACCGGTCGTAGGCTTCTCGCAGGGAAACCACGTACTCACTGATGGCCAGGCGGACGGCTTGCGGCTCCATCGCGGCTGCAGGCTCCTGCTCATGAAGTCGCCTGCACAGAAACCCCTCAAGACTCGGCGTCCTGCAACCGTTAACATAGATGAGCAGGTCCCCAGCCTCCCTGCGGCTGTAGAACTCCCGATGCCGGTCGATACGCCTGCTCAATGGTGATCCGTCGCCTGTCATCCTTGTTTCATCCTTGTCCTGCGTTAACGTCCGGGTGCTGGGGCTGCGCGTCAGCGACGACCCCAGCCGGCCGTGGTTCGGCAGGCTCATCAGGGCTCCAGAGGGTCACGGCAATGTGCTGGTGCGGCCTTTCCGCCGTGGCCCAGTAACAGCACGCTACCATCTTTCCATCCGCCCGCCGGACGAGGCGCGCGTACCCCAAGTCCGGTTCGTCGACCCGGTCGCGATGGAAGTCATCCCGCAGGACGAGATCAGCTCCCCACGTCGCGCCGCCGTCGGTTCTTGCCGTGATCTCGAGCCCTTGGAGTTCAGGGGAATCCACCAGGGCTCCGAACGAATGCGGCCCCCGCCAAGTGTCGCCGCGATCGGTCGAGACAAGGAATGCGCCGGCAGGTCTGTAACTACCGTGGTACCCCGAGCCAACAACGCGCATGGCGAAGCCGGGAGATGCAAAGTCAATCCTGTCAGTAACCGCCGTGGGGTCCGCAGGGCACCCGACGAAGTTCTTCGGCTCAACCAGTGTCCAGGAGTCTCCCTGGTCTGGGCTTCTCGCCAGCACGGAGCGATAGGGTTCATTGATGTTATGCCCTGGCTTCTCCTCGAACGGCCCCACGGTGAGTCCGACCAGAATCTCCTGGCCGCTCCAGTCCCAGACGCCGTTGTTCGCGGGCCA
>CAYOIT010000198.1:0-8048 GCA_964404035.1 uncultured Verrucomicrobiota bacterium
GCTGTAGCGGTTTTCCGCCAGAGGCGGATCCGCCTTCGGCGGAAGGCTGTAGGCTATAGGGAAATGCGAAGAAACGCAGAAACACTGAATCGCACAGGACTCCGGGCATGGGGTAGGGTCGTCCGCAGCCTACAGCCTACAGCCTACAGCCTTCAGCCTCCACTTTGTAACCTACAGCCTACAGCCTACAGCCTACAGCCTCCGGTTTGCAGCCTTCAGCCTCCACTTTGTAACCTACAGCCTACAGCCTACAGCCTACAGCCTCACTCTTCATGACCTTCCCCCTGACCATGCTGTTCATGTTCCTGGTCTTCTGGCGGCCCCAGGAATGGCTGTTCCCCTGGATGTACGGCTGGCCGATTCTCGATGCCATTGTGTACATGGCCGTCATGGGGTTGGCGGCTGAGGCGGGTCAGAATCAGGCCAAGCTGCCTAGGACGCCGGCGGTATGGGTGGTGATCGGGTTGTGGGTTGCGACGATTGCCTCGCATCTTCCGAACACGTATTTTCAAGGCATCATCGACACGATCCCCGACTCCTTCAAGCTGTGTTTTTTCACACTGCTGCTGCTCGTAGTGATCGATCGAGCGGAGCGGGCCAGGGCCGTGGTGCTCGTGTTCATTGCCGCCGCCGTCGTCATGTCGGTTCATGCCCACATGCAGCAGCGGTTGGGCTACGGCTTTGCCCATGCGAGTCCGCTGTGGGTTTTCAAACTCGATACGCACCAATGGCAGGCCCGCAGTCAATTCTTTGGCATTTTCGGTGATCCCAACGACCTGGCCCAACTTTTGGCGGCGTCCATTCCCCTGGTGTTTGCCTATCCGAAGCGGCTGAATGCGATCACGCTTCTTATCGCGGGCGGGATCGCCTTCTTCATCTTTCAAGCGTTGCTCTCCACGCACTCGCGCGGCGGGATGGTGGCGCTCACCGCGGCGGGACTGTGCATGCTCTTTCTCCGCCTGCCCACCCGGTGGCTGCCGTATGCCGGCGCGATCACCATGCTGGGCTACCTGGTGATTTGCGCTACACGAGGCAATTACCTCCTGGATGTGTCGGCCCAGGAACGCGTGGTCTTCTGGGGCATGGCCAACCGCGTGTTTAAGGCTCATCCAATCTTCGGGATCGGGTACGGCATGTTCTGGCAGGTGATTCCGCAATCACGCGCGGCGCACAATGCCTTTGTGTCCTGTTACACCGAAGTGGGCATTTTCGGTTACTGGTTCTGGTTCAACCTGCTGCAGTTGGGCATCATCGGCACATGGCGGGCGCGCATGGCGTTGCGGCGTCCGAAGACCGGCCTGGAGCGGTACATGCGACGACTGTCGGGATTGAGTTTGGCGGCGGTTGTGGCGTTTTCCGCCGGCGGCTACTTTCTCAGCCGCGCCTTCATCTTTCCCTTCTTCTTCCTCTTTGGGCTGCTGAACACCATCCCGTTGATCACCGAACGCCTCCTGCCGGAGGAGCATCCGCCGCTGCTCAATAATCACCGTGATGTGATTGTGGCAGGAACCCTGGGGACGCTGTTCAGCGTGGCATATATTTACGTATCGATCCTGATCCTGAACAAGGTCATGTACGGGTAGGGGCGGCGGATGGGGAGGCAAAACGAACATCCAACGCCCAACGCCCAACAACCAACGTCCAAGGGGAAGGCGGGAATCCCACTGTAGCCGCGGGCGCTGACCGCGGGGCGGGAGGAAGAGACGCGGTCAACGCCCGCGTCTACAGCGCGGAGGGTGCCGGGGGGAGGGCAAAGGGCGAAATGAACATCCAACGCCCAACGCCGACGTTGAACGGAACCCTGTTGGGCGTAGATGTCGTAGCCGCCGCTGATCAGCGGTGGCTGATGCATCGAAGAGCCACGCCTGATCGGGCGCGGCTACGCAGGGGACTGGGTGGCGAGTAGCAGCCGCCGACGAAGAAGGCGGATGGGGACATCCGCCCCACATCGGGGGCACCGGCTGTGATGTGGGGTCGATGTCCTCATCGACCTTTCCTGGGGCCGGCCGGGTCAGGCGGATGGCAACGTGGAACATGAACATCCAGCACCGGACGTCTGCGGCGGCAATTCTTGACAGTGCCTGGGGGGGGCGGTAAGTTGAAATTGAGGTCGGTTGGCTGGCGCGCGTTGACGCGATACGAGGTGTCGGGATGGGCTCAAGATCCGAAATGCGACATGTTTTCCCTTCGAGCATGCTGGAAAGCCGGCATGCCATGGAGCGTTTCATCTCCCAGTACTGGTTCCTGAATCGTTCGGCGGTCAGCCGGGATACCGACCAACTCATCGAGGGGATCAGAGGCGAAATCCCTTCGGGTCGGGTGATCGAGTCCCTGTCGGGTGAGGAATGCCTGACATGGGTGACCCCAGCTCACTGGCAGGTTCGGCACGGGTTTTTGAAGCGGATGAACGGGGATGTGCTGATTGATTTTGCCCGGAATCCGCTGGTCCTGTGGTTGCACTGTGTCGGTTTCGAGGGGACGGTGACGCGTGATGAGCTTCTGCGCCACGTCGTATCCGACCCCAATCGCCCCGACGATGTGCTGTATCGCTACCAGAATGGGTTTCGGGAGGGGATGCGTGAATGGGGCTTCTCGCTGCCGCACCGCCTGGTCCAGACCCTCACCGACGAAGCCTATGTCGTCAGCATCGATGCCGATCTTGACGCCCGGGGCTCGCTCAAAGTGTTCGATGCTTTTCTGCCGGGTGCTTCGGCGGACACCGTGTGTTTCATGGCGCATACCTGTCACCCCGCCCAGGTTGCGGACGGGCTGTCATGCATCGCCATTCTGATCCAGCTATACCATTATTTGGCGGCCTTGCCGGACCGGCGGTATTCCTACCGGTTTCTGTTCGGCCCCGAGTATTTCGGGGCGGCAGCGTACCTGGCCAAGGCGGCGCGGGAGGACATTGCCGCGATCCGGTACGGGGTCTACTGTGACATGCTTTCCGTCCATGAGCCATTCGGTTGGCAGAGCACGTTCCGGGGCGGAACGATGATCGACCTTGTGCTGGAAAACGTTGTGAAGACGCACTGTGCCACATCCATTCAGCGTCCCTATCGCCAATTGTGGGGTAACGATGAGATGTTCTTCAACGGACCCGGGATCAACATTCCCATGGCGGGGGTCGGCCGCGGGATGTGTCGTGAATACCACTACGATTGCGACAACCCGTCTGCTGTCGACGGGTACCACCTGGTGGAGAGCCTCTGGATTCTCGAACGGGTGATCGAGGTCTTCGAGACGAACCGGATCCCGGTGCGGAAGTTCACCGGTCCTGTCTGCCTGAACCGGCACGGATTGTATTTCGACGCCACCGAGCAGCCGGAGCTCTACCGCGCGATGGAAGCCATCCAGATTCTCATGGACGGTCAACGCAGCATCCTGGACCTTGCGCACGCGACCGGGACCGATTTCTTCTTCCTGCGGGACCTGTTGCGTCGATTTGAGGAGCGGGGGCTGATCGAGCTGTGCCTGCCGGCGTCGTCCTGAGCCATGGAAGCCTACACACGCGATGATCTTTCCCGGGCGTTGCGCGAGGCGGGCTTGGGGGCCGGCGACGGGATCTTCTTCCAGTCGCGACTCTACAGTTTCGGGCGCCTGCAGGGTGTTCGCGACAAAGAGGAGCTTTGCCGCATATTTCTTGAGGCCATGCTGGATGTCGTCGGCCCGTCGGGCACAGTCGTCGTGCCCGCGTTCACGACCCAGGTGGCGCGCCATGACGTGCCTTTCCGGGTCGAGGAGACGCTGTCCAACTACGGCCTCTTTCCCGAGTTTGCCTGCCGGCATCCGGATTTTCGGCGCAGTCTGCATCCCATCCATTCGGTGGCCGCTGTGGGGCGCCTCAAGGAGTGCGTGTGCCGCGCCGGCGGAACGTCGAACTTTGGTGCGCGCTCCCCCCTGGACGTGATGGTCAAGGCGGGGTTCAAGAACGTTTTTTGCGGCCTTTCGATCAAGGAGGCCGCCACGATCGCCCACTACGCCGAAGCCCACTACGGGGTCCCCTATGTGTACAACAAGGTACTCAAATGGCGGCCTGTCGAGAAGGACGTACCGGCCGATCGCCCTTACCTGGCTACGGTCCGGTATCTGGACTATCGGGCCGCCGCCGACCATTCCCTCTACGAACAAGACCTGTTCGCAAAGGGGTTTGTTCGAACGGCGCGTCTTGGCGGCAGTTCGATCCATGCGGTGCAACTGACTGACATGGTGGAGACTGCTTACGACGGCCTGAGCCGCGACCCCTATTACTTTCTGGCGGAACCGCCCGACTTCGACTACGGGATCAAACCCTATGACGGTCCGTCGCTGGCGGGGGAGACGCCTGAGGCGCCGATCGACGGAGCGGCCGGCTTTGAGATGGCGCTGGATAAGGCGCGGCCGACGGCGCCGCGACTGGCAGCGCTACTGCGCGATCTGGGCGCGGTCGTCCCGTACGAGCGGCAGAGCGTCCTGTGGCGGATTGTGGAGGGCCGCCGCCTGGCGTGGCTTTCGGAGGGCGAGCGATTGGCAGGTGTTTTACTTGCCGCGGCGGCTGGCCGTGGGCTCAGTCCCCGGGATCTGTTCCTCGGCCTGTTGACGGGTGATCCGGCAGCGCCGCTGAGTTCCCCGGAGCCGGAGCGTTCACTGCTGGCGCTCCTGCTCGATGACACGCGCTGGAGACTGCTGCGTTTCGGACGAAGTGAGTTTTTCGCGCCGCACTGCCTCAAGAGCGCCGCGCATGTTGACCTCACGGCCTCTCATGGGTGGTTTGCGCGCCTGGCTCTTGAGTTCGGCGTTGAACGCATCGTTGTGTGCGCGCCGTCACTCCGCGTGTCGGACCATTGTGCGACGTTGTTGAGCGGCTGGGAACAGCGTTTGGCACCCATGCTGTGTTCAGGAGCAGCCACGGGTGGGATTCCCCTGGCGGAGGGCAGCGTTCAGTCACTGGTGGCGGCGGATGGACTGGAGTCCGTGCGTGACCCGGCCGGGTTGTTGGTCGAAATCCGGCGCGTGCTGCGCCCCGGGGGCGCGGCGTACGTCAGCGGCGCTGGCTTACGGTGGCCCGCCTCAACGATCCTGGCGGCGGCGGCGGCCTCTGGTCTGCGGGTGGAGCGCCACGTCTGGATCGGGCCGACCGGAGGCTTTGGGGGGGTGCTGCGACGATGAGAAACGAGTGGACCACACTGTGCGAAGCCCTGCCGGGCGCCTTCGCCACCCACGCGTCGCGACCCGCCTTGGACGTCCAGGGACGGGTCCTGGCCTACGATGACGTGTGGCGGGAGGCGATGACGTTGAAGCACGCGGTTAGCGCCGTGTCCGGGCCGACCGATGGTTTTATTGCCGTTCATGCCTATCGCAGCCCCGTCGCCTACACCGGGATTTTAGCTGTCCTGCTGTCCGGTCGCGGCTACGTCCCGTTGAATCCCCGGTTTCCGCCGAGGCGGCTCGGCCGAATGCTTGAGCTGTCAAGGTGCCGGACGCTTATCCTCGGTGAAGAATGCGCAGAGAGTTTCTCGGCGTATGCCGCGGAGATGGCGGGGCTGACGATAATCTGTCCCGAACCCGGCGACCGCTGCCGTGCGGTCGCCGCCCGGCTCCCACAGCATGCCTTTGTGTTCCCGGATGCCTTGGCGTCCGTCCATGATTCTGCCATTACGGTCGTCGCGCCCACCGACCCGGCCTACCTGCTCTTCACGTCCGGGAGCACGGGGACGCCCAAAGGCGTGGCGATCAACCATGGCAATGTGTGTGCCTATCTGCGCTACGTGCTGGACCGTTACCAGCCGGCTCCCGGCGATCGCTTTTCGCAGATGTTCGACCTGACCTTTGATCTGAGTGTTCACGACATCCTGGTGACCTTCCTCGCGGGGGCCTGCCTTTGCGTGGTTCCGGAGTCGGCCCTCATGGCGCCGGCCAAGTTCATCCGCGACAAGGCTGTGACCTTCTGGTTTTCTGTGCCCTCCGTGGCCATGTTCATGGCACGCATGCGGATGCTGAAGCCAGACGTGTTCCCCTCGCTGCGGTACGCGCTGTTTTGCGGGGAGGCATTGCCGCAGAGGACCGCGGAGGCCTGGGCGGCGGCGGCTCCCAACGCGATCATCGAGAACCTCTACGGGCCCACGGAAACGACGATTGCCATCACTCATTATCGGTGGCGGACCGATATTTCGCCGGGCCAGTGCGTCAACGGCGTTGTTCCGATCGGCTGGCCCTTCGCCGGGCAGTGCGTGCGTATTGTAGACAGCGGGGGGCAACCTGTATTGCCGGGGCACGAGGGTGAACTCTGCCTGGCGGGTTCTCAGGTTGGCCCGGGCTACCTCGACGATCCGGTGCGCACGGCGGAGCGATTTGTGCGTTTCTCTGACGAACCGGCGACGGTGTGGTATCGTACGGGCGACTTGGTCCGGGAGGCCGGCGACGGGTGTCTTGTCTTTCTCGGGCGCATCGATGATCAAATCCAGATTCGCGGGTATCGGGTGGAAATTCAGGAGATCGACAAGGTCCTGCGGGAGGCGGCGGGGACGGACCTGTGTGTGGCCGTGCCGCTGCGCCTGGCACAAGGTCGGGCCGAATCGGTCGTGGCCGTGATTCAAGGCGCGGACAGTGAGGCGGTGCGTCAACGCGTCCTGGAAGCCTGCAAGCGGGACCTGCCGGATTACATGGTGCCGGCCAGGGTTTTCTTTCAGGCCGCAATGCCATTGAATGCCAATGGCAAGATCGATCGAAAAGCGCTCGGCGAGGGGGTCAATGAGTCGTCTTCCTGAAGATCGAGAGGCCGTGCGCCGGTTTATTCTCGACAGGGCCGCGGAGCGCGTCCGCGAGGCCGGCTTGAGCTTCGACCTCAGCGGCCTTGCCGACGGGCGGCAGACGCTCGTGGGGACCGGCTTGTTTGATTCCTTCACTTTTCTCGAACTCCTCGCCCAACTGGAAACCGAATTTGGCGTCGAGGTCGAGTTGCTCGATCAGCCCCCGGAGGTCTTCACCACGCTTGACGGACTGGTTGCCATCGTGGCCGGGGCCCGAACGCATGTGCAGACCGCCAGCCCGGTGGCGGTGGTTCCCCCTCCCGTCGCTGACCTCGAGTACGTGACGCTCACTCCCCAGCATCCCCAGTGGGAGCAGCTTGGGGTCCTGTTCGGCGAGCAGTACACCTATTTCCAGGCCCACGGGCTCAAGATCCCGCTCAAGGCGGATGGGGAGCGGCTGTGGCTCGATTCGTTCGGGGGGACGCTGGGAAAGACGAACATCCTGTTTGGCGCGTTGGACCGGGAGCAGTTGGTCGGGTTTCTGCACGGGTCGCTGCGGCTTCTACCTGCCTATCTCCAGGGGCCGCTTGTCGGGGTGATTGGTCATCTGTACGTGCGGCCCAACTATCGGGGGCATGGCATCGCCAGGGACCTTGTGGACCGCGCTCAACAGTGGATGGCCTCCTGCAAGGTGAGTTCGGTTGAGCTGCAAGTGCTGGTGGAGAATCAGGCGGGGCTTGAATTCTGGCGCAAGGCGGGTTTCCAGTCTGAATTGCTCCAGATGCGTAAGACGATGTGACAGCAGCCTGTCTAAAAACGACAGTTACTGCACGTAACCGCGCCTGATCAGGCGTGGCCACAAGGCCTTCCGGCTGGCTCTTGTCGTCTTCCTGTAGCCGCGGGCGCTGACCGTGGGGCGGCTGGCAAAGGCCGAAACGAACATCCAACGCCCAACGCCCAACAACCAACGTCCAAGGGGAAGGCGGGAATCCCACTGTAGCCGCGGGCGCTGACCGCGGGGCGGGAGGAAGAGACGCGGTCAACGCCCGCGTCTACAGCGCGGAGGAACTGAGGGAGGGGGATGGAGACTTCCCTTCCTCCCCTCTGGCCCCCCTCTTGGAAGGGTTGCGGGGATTTCAGAGGCGGTACTCCGCACCTGGAGTCCCCGCAACAGTCTGTCTTTCTTCTCCGTGTTTCTGTGCCTCCGTGGTGAATCTTTCTTCGTGTGCTGGGTATGGCAACGGGGAACGCATATGCCCCACCCTGACTGACGCCCCGCCCAAGATTCCTGTTGCTCCGCCACTGAATGTCGTGTATCGT
>CAYOIT010000199.1:0-6226 GCA_964404035.1 uncultured Verrucomicrobiota bacterium
TAGTCGCCGAAACCCTCGACGGTGCGGTAGAATTTGATTTCGCCTGGATTGGGGTCCACAAACTCAATCCGACCATCCGGCCCGGCGGTGACCGTGGTGAGGTCCTCCCATGAGGGGTTGACCAGGCTGGCCGATCGCTGAATCAGGTACCGCAGGCCGGGACTCCCGAGGAAGACCAGGGAGATGTCGCCGGTGGGCAGCGCCTCGATGAGCGTGGCGCTGCCGGCGGGACCGTCGGCCGGGAGCACGGTGACGTTGATCTGCCCGACCACACTGCCCCCCTGGCCGTCGGTGATGGTGATGGGGAAGGAATCCGCGCCCGTGAAGGCATTCGTGGCCGGGTGGTACTTCAACGAGCCCCGCGCGGCAACGTAGTCGGCGACAAAGTTCTGCGCGGACAGGATGCTGAATTCCTGAATCGCTGGAGTCCCCCCGTCGCTATCGGCCGCCAGGGCAAGAATCCTGTCCTTGTCGATGAAGGCCTCGGTATTCCCTCGCATGGTGAAGGAATATCCGGGGAAGGTGGGGTTTTCGTTCGGTGGCGGAGCGGCTTCCCTCGTGACGTTCACGGTGTAGTTCATCTCGGTCCCGTCCTGCGCGCAGACATGGATGACGATGGTGTTGAGCCCGACGTTCAGGTCGTAGAAACTGGCAGACATGCTCTCCATGTCCGTGGCCTCCCCCCCGTTGAGCGCCGTAGTCACATACTGCGCGGGAGTAAAGCTGGGAGTCAGGAGCACATAGGACTGTGCGTTCGAAACCGTGCCGGAGTAGAGCGTGGTCCCGGTCGCAAAAGCCGGACTGAGGGTGACTTCGGTCGCGGAGAGGTCGGCCAGGGTCGAATTGGTATCCTGGTCCCCGATTTCCAGCGTCAGGGTGTAACTGGCGCTGCCGTAGAAAGTGTTATATCCACCGGGGATGAAGGTCGACGGGGGAATAAAGGTCATCTGCTGATAGACTTCCACTGGCACCGAAACGGTCACGGTAAAGGTGTTCGCATTGCAACGGGTGGGAGCGGAGATGGTCAAACTTGAGTCTGTTTGCCCGGAGAACCGGGTATTCAGGGCGGAAGAGCTCTGGTAGCCCACTTGACTGCTAAGAACCTGTTGCCCTGAACCGAAAGGAGGATTGGGTGCCACGTAGTTCGACACAACCAGGGTCCCGGAGACCACAGCCTTCCCCGACGGCAGGGTGAAGGTGATGGCGTCAGTCGTCGTCGCGCCATTCACCGTGCCGGTGATGATGGTCTGCCCGTTGAGCAACTCGGGCACAGTGGCGGCACCGCCGATATCGGCCACGGACAGCACGTTGGTTCCGCCGATGGAGACGGTCTCCAGGATCTCCGCCGCCGCCGTGGTGAAGGTGGCCGCGCTGGTATAGTTGGTGCCGACGCCGTTGATGGCATAGGCCTTGAAGCTGTAGCCGCTGCTGGCGGTGAGCCCGGTGACGGACACGGTGAAGACGCCGGTGGTGCCGGTGGTGGTGACTTTGGTCACGCCGCTTCCGCCGATTTCCGGGTTCGTATTGGCGCTGGTGAGGGCGTACACCACCCCGCGTTCGGTGATGGCCGAGCCGCCGTCGCTGGTGACATTCCCGCCCAGGGTGGCCGAGGTGGCGAGCACGTCCGCGTTGGTGGGGGTGGAGACGACCGGCGCAGTGGTGGGCGGGGCGTAGTTGAAGGTCAACGTGTTCGGGCTGAGGTCGAGGTTTTCGGCCGAAGCGTCGTCCTGCACCTGGAAGGTAAAGCTGGCGCTGCCGGTGCCGGCAGGTGCGGTGTAAGTGATGACCGGAGTCAGGCCGGAGGAGGTGTAGATTTTGCTTGGGTTTGCCCCCGCCACGAGCTTGGTGCCGTCGGCGGAGGAGGCGATGGCCCTCCAATTGCGAATTGATTCCCGGGCGGTCCAGGTAGCGCCGGAGTCGGTGGAGGTGTGAATCTGCCCGCCGTACGTCACTGCCGCGAGTTTGGTGCCATCGGCGGAGGACGTGATGGCGGTCCAATCCTGATTTGATGCCCGTGGAGTCCAGCTTGCACCCGAGTCCGTGGACGTGAAAACCTGACCGCCATACACCACCGCCGCGAGCTTCGTGCCATCGGCGGAGGAGGTGATGGAGTACCAGAAGCGATTTGATTCCCGGGGCGTCCAAGTGGCACCCGCGTCAGTGGAGAGGTAAATTTTGTCGCCCCCCGCCACCGCCGCGAGTTTCGTGCCGTCGGCGGAGGAGGTGATGGAAAACCAAACGCGGTTCGATTCCCCGGCGGTCCAGGTTGCGCCCGAGTCGGAGGAGGTGAAAACGTGACCGGACTGCACCACTGCCGCGAGTTTCGTACCGTCAGCCGAGGAGGCGATGGCCCTCCAATCGCGATCTGATTCCTGGGCGGTCCAGGTAGCGCCGGAGTTGGTGGAGGTGTAGATTTGACCCTCTTGGACTACGGCCGCGAGCTTGGCGCCATCGGCGGAGGAGGCGATGGAAGCCCAATTGCGGTATGAATCACGGGCGGTCCAGGTGGCCCCCGCATCGGCGGAGGTATGGATGCGGGCGTTCTGGTCAATCGCCGCGAGTTTGGTGCCGTCTGCGGAGGAGGTCATGGCTCTCCAATACCCAGTGGGTTCGCGTTCCGTCCACGTCTCGCCGGCGGGGCTGGGCAGGAGGGCAACCATCTGACCCGCCGTGGCCGGAGTTCCATTGACCGCGAGCGTGCCGGTGGCGGGCAGGGTGGTGAGCTTCACGGCGGAGAAGGTGTCCGGCGGGGTGTCGGCGTCGGAGAAACCCCAGTCAGCGGCAGTCAGCGTGGTGGTGCTGCCGGCGAGCACGGAGAGGGTGTTGTCCGTGCCCGCAGGCGGCACGTGGAGGGTGGAAAAGGTGGCCACGGGCGTGGTGTAGGTGGTGCCGACGCCGTTGATGGCATAGGCCTTGAAGCTGTAGCCGCGGCCTCCCGTGAGCGCGGTGACGGGCATGGTGAAGACGCCGGTGGTGCCGGTGGTGGTGACTTTCGTCACGCCGCTGCCGTTGATTTCCGGGTTCGCATTGGCGCTGGTGAGGGCGTACACCACCCCGCGCTCGGTGACGGGCGAGGTGCCTTCCGACGTGACATTGCCTCCGAGGGTGGCGGTGGTCACGGTGATGTCCGCGCTGGTGGGGGTGGAGACCAGCGGGGCGGAGGCGGGCGGCACGTAGGCAAAGGCAATCTCGCCGATCTGGGTGATGTTGTTGCCGCTGGTGCTGCGCACGGCGGGAAAGACAACGAGGTAGGAGGCGTAGGCGTTGGTGTTGGTGAAATTGACCGTGGTCGGCCCGGCACCGCGTTCGGTCGGGAGCGTGAGCGTGCCGGTGGCAATGGCGGTGCCCACGGGGAGCGTGCCGGTGGTCTGGGTGACGAGAGTATCGAAGCCATAGACCGCGTAGCTGACCGGATCGCGCTCCGGAGCGTCGCCGGCAGTCCAGAAGGAGAGCTGGTTCACGACTTCAGAACCGCCGCCCGCAGGACTCGCGATGAGGCCCATGCCGTTGTTTTGAAAGAGCAGATAGGTGGCCGAAACGTCGCCGTCCAGGGCGTTGTCCGGGGACTGTGTCGGCACCCAGTTGGTCCCGGGGTTGGTGAGGCCCGCGGTGCCGAAGGTGAATGTGTTGCCGCTGAGCCGCCCGCCGCGCGCAGTGCCCATGGCGACCTGGCTCCGCACCGTCATGCCCTGCGAGAGCTTCACCTCGGCGATCTGGGTGAGGTTGTTGCCGGCGGGATTCCGCACCGTGGGGAAGGCCACGAGGTAGGAGGCGTAGGCGGTCGTGTTGGCAAACTGCACCACGTGCGGGCCAACCCCGCGGTCCGTGTGCAGGGCAAGGGTGCCCTGCTGGATGAGCGTCAGGGTGTTGGTGGCGATGGTGCCGCTGGTGGGCAGGACGGTGGATGAGCCATAAATACTGTAACTGGCCGGGTCGCGCTCCGGACCGTCGTTGGCTGTGGTGAGGGCGAGGCGGTTGTAGGCGAGGGCGGGATTGGCCGGGGTGAGGACGAGCCCGGCCCCGCTGCTTTGGAAGATGAGGAACTTGGTCGCGGCGTTGCCATCCGTGGCCTGGGCGGGCGATTCGGCGGCGGGCCAGTTGTTGGAGGGGTTGATGGTGCCGACCGAGCCGATGGTGAAGGTGGAGCCCACGAGCTGCCCGCCCGTGACGGAGATGAAGGAGGCGGTCACCGCCGTGTCGGTTCCGCTTCCGGAGAGGGCGATGACAAACGGATTTTCCCCGCCCGTCGTGTCGTTGCTGGGGAGGTTCAGCGTGGCGCTACGCGCTCCGGCGGCGCCAGGGCGGAAGGTCACGGTGAAGGTGGTGCTGCCATTGGTCGCCGCCACCGGGCTGACGGGGGCTGTGGTGACGGTGAAATCCCCGGCATTCGTACCCGTGAACGTGATGGTGCCCAGCGTGAGCGGGGCGAGGCCGGTGTTCTTCACGGTGAACGTTTTCACTGCGGCGGCTCCGGTGGCGGCCGTGCCAAAGGCCACCGTGGCCGTTCCGCTGGTGAGGTTGCTGCCGGCGGGTTGCTCGACGGCGATTTCCGGGGCGAAGCTGAACGTGCCCACGCTGGTGTAGGCGGTGCCGAAGCTGTTGATCGCATAGGCCTTGAAGCTGTAGGCCCCGCCCGGAGTGAGGCCGGTGACGGGCACGGTGAAGACGCCCGTGGTGCCGGTGGTGGTCGCTTTCGTCACGCCGCTGCCGGAGATGAGTGGGTCCGCATTGGTGCTGGTGAGGGAGTAAACGACGCCGCGCTCGGTGATGGTGGATTCACCTTCCGCCGCGACATTTCCGCCGAGGGTGGCGGTGGTGGCTGTCAGAGCCGTGCTCGTGGGAGTGGTAACTTCCGGGGCCGGGGACAAGGTGGCCATCTTATCGCGCGCAAGGCCGTTCACGCTGGTGAAATCGCCGCCAAGCACCACCGTGCCATCCGGCTTCACTGCTACACTGTAAACGATTTTATTCGCCCCGCTCTTGCCGCTGTTGAAGGTGGTGTCCAGCGTGCCATCCGCATTCAGCCTGGCGATCCTGTTCACTCCGGTCGTCCCGTTCACGCTGGTGAAATCGCCGCCGATCACGATCTTGCCATCCGCCTGAACGGCTACGTCATAGACAGTGCTATTCGCCCCGCCGAGGCCGTTGTTGAAGGTGGTGTCCAGCGTGCCATTCGCATTCAGTCTGGCGATTCTGTTCACCCCGGTCGTGGGGCTCACCGCGCTGCCGTTCACGCTGGTGAAATAGCCGGCGATCAAGATCTTGCCATCCGGCTGAACGGCAATGCTGAAGACACCGTTATCCGCTCCGCCGAGGCCACTGTTGAAGGTGGTGTCCAGCGTGCCATCCTCATTCAGCCGCGCGATGTAGTTCACTCCGGTCGTGGTGTTCACCGTGCTGCCGTTCACGCTGGTGAAACCGCCGCCGATCAGGATCTTGCCATCCGGCTGAACGGCAATGCTGTAGACAACCTGATTCGCCCCGCCGAGGCCGCTGTTGAAGGTGGTGTCCAGCGTGCCATTCGCATTCAGTCTGGCGATTCTGTTCACTCCGGTCGTGGTGCTCACCGCGCTGCCGTTCACACTGGTGAAACCGCCGCCGATCAAGATCCTGCCATCTGGCTGCACGGCGATGCTAAACACGTCGTTATTCAGCAAGTTCGGGCCATGGTTGAACGTGCTGTCCAGCGTGCCGACGGCGTTGAGTCGCGCAAGTTTTTTCACATTGCTGTCGCCGTTCACGATGGTGGCTACTCCGCCGATCAAGATCTTGCCATCCGCCTGCACGGCTACGGCATGCAGGGTGTTAGCCGCGCTGGCGGTGAAAGTGGTGTCCACGCTGAGGTCGGGATTGAGCCGGGCGATCCTGATGCGCGCGACCCCGCTGAGGGTTTCGAACGAGCCCACGGCCATGATCTTGCCATCCGGCAGCACGGCCGTATCCCTCACATCTGAAAGAACGACTTGCCCAAACGCCTGCGCCGGAGCGAACAGCCCCGCAGCCATCGCCAGGGACGCGAGCGCCTGGCGGAACCACCCGGCGGTGAAGCCGCGCGGCGACCGGACGGTTGATGCGCAACGGGGGCTCGCGGACGGAGCAATGGCCGGGACGAGGGAAAGGCGGGTCGTGAACGAGTTCATGGGCCTCGAAAAGAAGGGGATTTGGCGACCACGTTTCATGAATTGAATTGCTCCTATCGGCATGCCGGTCAATCTGTACGGGAACC
>CAYOIT010000199.1:6326-7960 GCA_964404035.1 uncultured Verrucomicrobiota bacterium
AATCACTACTGTTGATATTAGGAATCTATCCTTTAATGTTTTTGACGGTATGAGTCCCCGGGGGTAGAATTGCCGCGAACTGGCGACCTTGGGGGGACGGGTGAATGTAGGGGTTTGGAAGAGGGGGGTTCTGCTGGCGGGTCTCGCGTGGGCGGGGGCTGTGGCGGGGGTGTGTGGGCAGGGTGTGGTTCCTACGGCGGTGGGGCCGCAATTTCATGTGGTGACGTCGGGAGAGCGGACGACGTTGGACCGGGCGACGGGCCGGTTGATTTCGACGGTGGATGTGCGGTTGCTGAATTTGGGCGGCCGTACGATGACGACGCCGTTGCACGTGGTGGTGGACCTGGAGGTTGAAGGGACCAACACGGTGGCGATGCCGGGGGCGCTGGGTGGGGTTGGGATTGGGCCGCACGGGACGTACTACACGGATGTGAGTGGCCAATTTCCCGGTGGGCGCATCACGCCCAATGCGGAAGCGAGTACGACCTTGACGTTCGTACGGGATCGCGACACGCGATTTCGCTATACGCCGGTTCCGTACGCGACGTTGGTGGAGCCGCGCGAACCGGAGTTGCGATTGCCGGCGACGGCCTTCACGGTACCGGAGGGCGGCTCCCTCACCTTCGAGGCACGCGCGACGGATCCCGACGGGGAGACGGTGACCCTGGGTGCGGGGCCGGCGGTGAGTAATGCGACCTTTGCCGCGACCTCGGGCGTGACGGCGGTGGGTACGTACTTCTTTGAGCCTGCCTTCGATCAGGCGGGTGTCTATGCCTTGATCTTCACGGCGACGGATCCGCTGGGGTTGACGGACCAGGGGACTGTGCTGGTGACGGTGAGCAATGTGAACCGGGCGCCGCTGCTGACGGGGCCCTCCCAGGCCACGGTGGCGGAGGGTGAGTTGCTCACGCTGAGCTTTGCGGGGTCCGACCCCGACGGGGACTTGCTGGTGGCGCTTTCGTCGGCTTTGCCATCGAACGCCGTGCTGGTGAGCGACACGGCGACTCTTTACTTTGCGCCGGACTTCACGCAGGCGGGTGTCTACCCGGTGGATCTGCGGGTTTCGGATGGCACCGCGACGAGTGCGGTGCATGCGGTGACGATCACGGTGACGGATGTGGTGCAAGGATCGCCGGGCGACACGAACGCGCTGACGCTGGTGGTGGATCCGATGCCGAGTCCGAGTTTGCTGGCGGTGCAGCGGGTGAGCGGCAGCGTCAACAACACGGGGGCGACGGTGCGGGTGGCGGCCACGATGGCGCTGATCACGGGCCTCTCGCCGGCGACGGCGGAGCAGGGCCAGACGCGGCAGGTGGTGCTGACGGGGCAAGGCAGCGGTGCGTTTGCGACGCACTTTGGCGAGGGGAGCGTGGCCAACTTTGGTGCGGGGGTGGCGGTGCAATCGCTGGCGGTCAGCAATGCGTCGCTGGCGGTGGCGACGGTCACGGTGGCGGCGGATGCGGCGCCGGGAGCGCGAGCGGTTTCGGTGGTGACGTCGAACGAGACGGCGGTTTCGATCGTGGGGTTCAGCGTGTCGGCGGGCGCTTTTACGCTCAGCGGCACGCTGATCGATGCGGAAGGCAGCAACGCGGTGGCGGGCGCGATCATCACGTTGCAGGGGACCGGCTACACGA
>CAYOIT010000200.1:0-7953 GCA_964404035.1 uncultured Verrucomicrobiota bacterium
GCGTCCATTCATGTTGATTTGCCCCGTTAGCAGCGGGGCTTTTCTTTTGTTACCGACCCACCTGTTCCGCCGGTACCAGCACATCAGCCAGCCGTTCCCGCACCAGATTGCAGATGCTTTTCCGCGCCATGACCGCCGCCAGCCGCATGTTGTGCTGCTCTTCAGCGGTTAACCTGATGCTGAGCATCCTCACCTTTTCCCTCCCGGGAACCTGCTTCATTTTCTGAACCTGATCTTTCATATTTCACCCCTTTCGTGGTTGTGGTTGTGACTAGCATTCTCCGATACGTGCATGAATTCCTGCTTGCCAGCCAACTATTTTTGCGGGGTGGTTGGGGGTATGGGGTTTCGCGCCGACGGCATCCATCATGGGTTGTCACCTTAGTCGTCAGTGAAGATGTCGCCCCCGATCTCGCCCAGCCACATCCTTGCGGTATCGGCATCCCCCTGTTCCGTGGCTACCCGCAACCCACAGATGATGGTCTCCCACGTCGGCGACCACCATTCCCTCCATGCGCCATGCAAGTCCCAGTCACAGTAGTGGACATCCACGATGTCCTTGGCCACCGTCAATATCTCATGGTCGTCGTGATCGTCCGTGCAGGACTGCGGCCAGTAGCCCTGCTCCCATTCTTCCCGCCATGTGGACTCAAGCCACCGGATGCATTCCTCGTTGTAGTAGTCGTCCGGCGACGGGTGCTGGCCATGATATGTGTAGTACCGCAGCACATGCGCCATGACTTCCCACTGTCCCGGCGGCGTGATGGATGAACACGGGGTCACCCCGGCAATTACGAGTGTCATTGTGGCAGCCCCTTTCCGGTCACCCACGCCGGATCCTCCGTAAGTATTGTCCCCAGCGCTCCGCGTACCAGTTCACAGATCGGCACACGCGCCGTCAGCGCGTGGAGCCTCACCCTGTGTTGTTCTGCACGAGTTATCCGAATCGCCAGCATTCGCGTCCGCACATCCGCCGGCACCGGTTCCATCATCTCACCCTGAGCTTTCATACCGTTCACCCCTCTCTTGGTTGTGGTTGTGCAATGGTATTCTCGGATACGCGCAGGAATTCCTGCTTGCCAGCTAATTATTTGTTGCGGGGTGGCAGCAATGGCCGTGTTCAGGCCGAGCGCGGTGAATAGGGGACTTTGTTGGTTGCCACGGGATTTGCCTCAGTTTCTTCCGTCGTTGGCACCATCTGACCAGATCTGACAATTCGACGGTGTGGCACACGGCAGGGCACTTCAAGGGGTCGTCCAGTAATCCGAGCCACTCCCCCCACCGCCACTTCTTCCCCCACACGGAGTCCAAGTAAGCCAGCCGTCCGAGTACCTCGGTGAATGCAGTCTCGTCCGAATTCCGATCGTCAGGTAGTTTTCCGACCGAGTTCTGATCGGCGGGTGGACTCTCGGCAACGACCTGATCGTCCGATTCGCCGAACTCGGTGAGCAGATCGCCATCGAACAAATAGTGTCCCTCGTCCTTCTTAGGCGGGTGACGATACAACTTTCCCGCTGGCGGGCGATTGACCTTGATAATCAGCCTCCTGGTGTGAAGCCCGGATACCTTGGCGTTCTCGATGGCCTCGCCCAACAGATAGTCGTACATGGCATCGACCTTGGAAGGGATGGATGTGGTTGGTAACCCGGTCTCTGCTGTCGTCGTGATGTTGCGGTGCTGTCCATGACTGTTCACTTGGTGTCCTCCTCCTCTGACGGTTTGTTGGTATCCGGCTTCGGCATCGTCGCCTGCACGGCCTTCGTGATCCTCGCCCGCGCACCCGGCGGCAGGTCGAGGTCGCACCATGGGAGCCTGTCCTCCAACTGCTCCACCGGTCGGTACACACGGTGCAACGGATCACCGGACAGGTCGGCGGTGCCCGTGTGGGGATCCGGGGAGACCGCGATGACCTTGTAGGTTGCAACCGCGATGACCGCGACGTGCCCCATCAGGTCTTCGGGACAGACGGTGCCCGGGGGGCGGTGCTCACCCAGCAGGCACCAGCAGACATGCTCAATGTCCCCTGAGCCAAGCGCGTGGGACGATGTTACTAGGGACGGCGGTTGGCCCTCGCCACTTGTCAGCCACTGCACCCATGCCGTTCCCCCCGCGACCACGATGGCCCTCGGGGTTGCCCGATGGATTCCGTCAACGCAACGTTTCAGATATGTGATCATGTCCGTACCTCCTCGTTGTTGTTCTTGTTTACCGTCATGTTCTTCGTGCCGTTCGTCTTTGGGTCCGGCCCCGGTTTGGCGCGTGTGCAGGTCGGTTCAGCGCATGTCCGAGGGGGCGGGGGAGCACCGGAACCGGAGTTCGCCACGGGGCCGGTCGATGTGGGGACGCCGGGGACGACCATGCGCAGGAACACCAGTGTGTAGGCAGGGTCGTCAGGGGACGACAGTCGCATGTAGCGTCCATGGTCTGTTACATGAATGCGGATCCAATCGCCGGCCAGCCGCTTTGCCATCTGGAACACGTGGTCAGGATGGAAGGTGAATGCCATCCCGGTTCCGCCGGCCACGGGCAGGCACCCGACGGATCGTACCAACCTGCAGGTCGTGTCATCGTTCGTCGCCGACACCGCCATGCTGCCCTCTCCCGGCGTGTACTTCAGCTCAGCGTACGCCCGTTGTTCGTTCGACCTGACAACCACCACGGCGGCGGCCAGAGCGCCCAGCAGACCCTCCCTCTCGACTAGGGTGGTGCGGGATGCCGGCATTGTCAGGGCGTTCTCAAGACGACGGTACTTGCTGACGATTTTCCGTCCATGCGCACGTATCCCGTACGTGGTTCCCCCGCCGTCCACCGTGTACCATTCGCCATGCCGAGCCACGATCACCGTGCTGCTCTTCAGATTCGACAGGGCATTGACGACCGCATTCCTGCGTAGCAGGATCGTGCTTTCGATGTCGGCCTTCTCCGATCCCTCCGCCCAACCGGTGTGCAACTCCCTCAGAGCAGCTCGTTTGCCGTCTGTTCCGAGCACGAACACGCGTCCACCGGTCCGTCGCAGGCATATGTTGTTGATTAGGTCTATGTGATCGGTATGCGGCACCACCGGAGACACCGAGGCTACGGCTCTGACGAGGGTATCGCGGTCGATCCTGAGGATGGCGGTTCCTGCGCCAAACTCGAACGAAGGGAATTCATGAACCCGATAGGCCGGGGTGGTGAATTCCCACTTCGTTCGGCCCAGGCCTCCGAAGACGAATCTGACTTCGCCAATGGCTCCCGTCGGCGCTCCGGCCTGCGGCATATCCACCAGCACTATGTTCACGTCGCTCGCGTGGAACTTCCGTACGAGGCCAAAGAGAACCACTGGACGGAAACAACACACCCCCGTTTGGTGGACTTTGATGTTCGCGCCCACGGCGACTCTGTGCCGGCACACGAACACTGTGCTGCCCGAGTGGCCGTATTTCTCTTTCTCTGTGTCGGACGGTTGCTCCGGCTCGACTGCCGTCTGCCACGTGATGTCTCTTTTGGTGACCGTCATCTTCACCCAGTCCAGGCCGGGTGTCTCATCCAGTTGCCCACGGTCGGGTTTGTAGCTCGATGTGAGTACGGCCGCGATCCGGTCCATGGCATTCGCGTACACAGCGTATGGCAGTGTTATGTTCATTTTCGATCCCTCCTGTTTTTGACAAGTTGTCATTATTGGGCTCCAATCTGTTGAAGGTCTGAATGTGCGGCTCCGGCTTCGAGTTGCTTCGCCACGTCGGCCAACCGCTCGGCCATTGTCGTCACGGTCGTCCGGATGCTGTCGTCGTCACCCCGGTCGGCCAACCACTCACAGATGGTGACGATTGCCTGCGACAGGCGCTCGACGTCGGTAACCAGTTCGGCCACTTTGATGTTGGGGGACTCGAGATGCTTTGGCTCGGCGAACGCCACCATGTAGTCCACCGCATCCCCAATACTTTGGAAAGTGATTGGCGACGGACGGCGCTTCTTCGACCTGGGGGGCGGAGCCGTTACCTCGGATTCCTCATCGTCCGCGGCTTCATCCTCCACCGATGACTTGGCCTGCTGTTGCTCCAGCATGTCGGCCGTGATGTGGCGTGCCAGCTCGTCGACCGTGACCTTTCTGCCCCCCTTGGTGTTGTCGATCTTGTTCTTCCAGTCGGCCCAGTAGCGGATCCTCGACGCGCGGGAGGCCTCATCGGCAGACACGTCACCACCGGCCATTGGAGGCCGCAACAGGCGGCTCAGCTCGTACATATGGGAAGGCGTAAGCGACGGGCATCGTTTCGTCAGATCCTTGCCGTACCGGGAGAACAGCCGGTAGTAGTCCCAATAGCGGCGCAGTGTGCGCGACGTGCAGGGTATTCTCTCGTGTTCACAGACCCGCTCAATGGTGGCTTCTCCATACCGGGTTCCACCCTTTGCCTCGATGTACGTGTCGGTATGGCGGCCTATCTCGTACCTGCTGTTGCTGATGGTGTCGTACAGTTTTGCGATGTCGGAGACGAACGCCTCGTCAACCGCGTCGTACGGGTCGTTCGCCCCGTGGCCTGTGTTCGAGTTCGTGCGCGTCGTATCCTCCACTCCTCCTACCTGTCTGTTCTTCTTCATGGCTCGTTCCCCTTGCCCGCGTTTTCAGTGGTTTTGCGGGCAAACCAAAAAGCCGCCACCGCAACGGATCCGGGCGGGGCTCAAACGTCCCCGTGATCGAATCCATCGTGGTGGCGGCCTACGGCATCGAACCGTATCCTCCGTCGTCATTGCGACGACGGCGCTCTCCGAAGAGCCATGCTGCCGATCTCAACTGTCAGTCACAAACCGATTCAGGAAGTCCGCTGTCCTGGTCTCCCGCCCGATTGTGACGCCATCGCATTATACAGCGCCTACGAGTAGGCATTTTGACTTTCTTTCAAATTCTCCGTCTTGCCGCAGTGGTTCGCTGTATAAAGGTATTACACTGCCTAGCATGGTGAAGGCAGTGCTGATGGGGATATCTATGAAAGCACTGAAGACCAAAGATGATGAGAGAGCCTTTACAAGTATGAAGTGGGGCAAGAGCCCAAGGGTCAGGCCATGGTGCCTGGACTGCCTGGCAGGGTTGGACTGGATCACAAGGCAAAAGAACCTGAAGGGCAAGGCCGTTCTGTGTGGAGAGACCATCCACTGCTATATCACAGCCTACAGCCAGTGGTGGGGTGTCATGCAGAAGGCCTTCACAGCCTATGACCTGCTGGCCAACCAGTCAGCAATCAGCAGCAGGAACTACTGCAGGTATGAGTACACAGCCAGCCAGCTGGAGCTGTGGCACACCCAGTACCTGAGTGCTCACAATGGCTAGGCAACCTTCACAGGGGGCCTGGGATTCCTGCCCAGGCCCCTGTGTTCTGTTCCGTCTACTCCCATGGTAGCCCAGATCATCAACCACAAGCGCCCGCCCAAACTAATGGACGGGGATGGCCGCAGTGCGCCGCCCGCATGTGTGGGTGATACCCATCCCCCTCGGAAAACACTCCTCGGGGCGGCGCGTGAGGTGGCTGATTTCCCGCCGGACACGGCAGAGCCGTCCTGCCAGGGTAAAGGGGTGGCGGGCCTGGCAGGTAGTCAGACCAAGGTCTCCCTGCTGGCCGCCATGGTGGGTGATTCCCGGAACCACGAACTGATCGGGGCAGCCTGGCCTCTATACCTATATATGGTATTGGGAAATGGCTCGATCACGGGCACCTACGACACTATTGGGACGCGATTGGGTCAGACTGGCAGGAGCATTCGTAACTGGGTTGGCTCGTTGGAACGGAACGACATCGTGAGAAAGACGGTCAGAGGGCGTGGCATCGAGATCACCCTGCTGGAGCCGCACACGTCGATAGCCATGGCCCCTGACTGCCGCATTGAGACGGCGCCAACCCCGACAACCAGCGATCCAAGGGCAGAGGCTCTCCTCAAGGTGCTGGCTGGTGCCAAGCAGGCGGATGCGAAAGTCGAGGTCAAGGTCGTCATCTGATGGAACCGCTCATTCATAGGCCGCCCCCGGATGTAGACCTGACGACGCCGGTGTTCCGTAGGCCGTTGCCACGGGGGGAGTGCATCCGTCTTCTTGGGGCGGCCCTAGAGAGTGCCCTGCCTGCCGAGTCCCGCCCCGGTAACCGTGCCGTGGGAATCCGTTACAATGACAAGTCGCGGGCGCTCCGCCTGTTCGGGGAGTTCCTGACGGCATCAGGCATCGACCCCGTCGGCATCGACGAGGCCATGCTGGAGGACTTTGCCAAGCATCTGGCTGGGAAGCCGGGCTTCGGCAAGGCCGGATATCGGAATACCCTCTGCCAGACCGTCCGCGAACTCACCAACCGCCTGCCGGACTCCATCTGCCGACGGCCCCTGATGAACGAACGGGATCTGCGGCGGATCAGGAGGTTCTACCACCTCACGCCAAGGACACAGGCCGTCCTAAAGGACTTCCTCCGGGACGGGCGCAGGGTGCGTGTCCGTGAGGGTGCCGCCGCTCCCGTACTTTCGGACGCCCTGCTTTCCCAGCAGTACCGCGAGACCGTCGTGGAGAACGCCCTTAACCTGATGAGGCAGGTCGGCGTCGATGACATCTGTTCGGTCACGCCGGAGATCGTCACCGCCTTCATACGCGGCCATGCCGACCAGGGACGCCGGCAGACGGCCATCCACCTGCTGGCCGATGTGCGACCTTTGTTCTCGAACCTGTGGGCGAGGGGATTGGTCAGCGGCATTCCATTCGACGATACCGTCAAGAAGGTCGTCGGGGAGAGCGATGACTTCGTCCCCCCGGAAGGTATCGAGGCCCTCCGGAACCTGTCCACGCTCGACCGCGATGACTTCAGCGCCGTCCGCAACCGCCTGATCTGTTTCGGGCTCTGCTACGACGTTGCCCTGCGGTGCGGGGAGGTCGTCAGGCTGAAGGCGGATGACATCACCGTTGAGGACTTCGTCGGCCTCACACTCCGCCCCGAGGTGCAGAAGGGCAGGAAGCGCCGTGAGACGATGCTCAACTTCTTCCCGGAGACGAGGGAACTCATGGTGCGGTACTTGGAAATGAGGGAGGCACTCCATCCGGCCACGGACGCCCTGATCGTCTCCGACCGCGGGCAGCCGATGCTGGACGGAGGGTGCAGGACGGCGGTCAGGGTTCACTGCGACCCCCTCGGGTTGAAGACCAACGAGGGCAGGGGGATCTACCCCCACGCCCTGCGGCATACCTTCGGCACCCTGAACAGCGGGTCGCTGGGCCTGCGGCTGGATCCGTATGACCTGATGAGGAGACTCCGTCATACCAGTGTCGAACTGACGATGCGGGTCTACGTCAATAACAACCCCCTGCTCAAACGTCAGCGCCACATCGCGACGGTCAACGGATACACGGGCACTGACCACAGCAGGCGCATCGAGACCAAGCCAAGGCCGGCCGTGGTATCGGACTTCATGCCCGAGGTCGAGGCCCTGCAAGCCCTGTCCCACCTCGGGATCACATGGCAGGGTCTGCAGAAATACGGCATGGATCAAGGGGCCGCCCGACGGAACGGCACGCGGTACGAGTACCCCCGTGGGCTGATCGAAGATCTGGCCTCAAACTGGGTGACGAAGGAGACGGTGATGAAGACCCTCGGGTTCGGGCGATCACGTTTCCATTGCTGGGTTAGGTCGCGTGCCGTGACGCCGATCCAGATCGGCCGGGTCAGTTTGCTCCGCGCCAAGGACATGACGAAAGGCCCTGTATCCGCAGCCCTGTCCATGGCCCGAGTCGGTTGATGCTTCCCGTCGACGGCCTTGCATTCCCCCCTTCCGATGTGGACGCTTCGTGCGGGCGCATCTGTGAAAGGATTGGTCAACTTGCTGTTATCTGAGTTACAAGATGTTTACCATGAATGTGTTATGAATCAACTGAGGTGGCCAAAAGAGGGCGGCTTTCGGATCGCTTTTACACGCTGGATGTCACAGGTTCGAACCCTGTACCGCCCACCA
>CAYOIT010000201.1:0-7886 GCA_964404035.1 uncultured Verrucomicrobiota bacterium
TTCCAGTCACTGAGCCATCGCGCCTTCGCAGGGGAACTGTAGCCAAGACCATATGAACCACGGAGCACACGGATTACGCGGAATGGATTGGCCCGACAACGTGCGTCCCGCTTGGCGTTCTTCCATCCTTATTCTCTGTGTATTCCGTGGTCAACTCCCTTCCAGCACGAGGAGGGCATCAGCGATTGTGGAGGCTGCTCCATGATCCCCCTCGAACCATCTCATGGCCTTTTTTTCTGGCCTCTTCTTGGCACGGTGGGGACCCTTCGACGTTGCCCACGGGTGCCAGAGCCCGACCCTCCAGAATGCTCAAGAACAGGCGTTCCCTCCCCTGGCTGGACGACCTCCGTGAAAAGTGCTGTTGATAGGCAGCGCTCTTTCATGGATAGTTCAGCGGAATGCTTGAGAGGGTGTTCTTATGACCAAGAGCGAACTTCTTGACCTCATGCGGTTGGGCGAAGGACTCACCTTGGAGTTCAAACGGTCAGTTTCGGCTGATCTGGGACGCGAGATTTGCGCGTTCGCCAACGCCATTGGGGGCCGCATTGTTGTTGGCGCTGACGACCAGGGAAACCTCGTGGGCGTGAGCGATATCAACCGCACCAAAGCGGAAGTGCAGTCCATGGCGAGGAATGTCGATCCGCCGATCGCGGTCGGGATCGAACCCATCGGGAATATTCTCCTTGTGACCGTGCCCGCTGGCCGGAGCAAGCCACATATGGTCGGCGGCAAGTTTTACATGCGGGAAGCCGCGACGACGCAACAATTGAATCGCGACGAAATCCGTGAGTTTTTCTTCAAGGAAGGCCTGATCTCCTTCGACAAACAGGTCTGCCGCGGTTTCGACATGGGCCGGGACTTTGACTCCAAGAAGTATCGCGCCTTTGCCAGAGCCGCGGGCATCCCCGCCGGAATGAATAACACCGGACACATCCAAGTTCATATCTCCCTCGACCGCGTCGAGATTATCAATCCCGGCGGCTTGGTCTCCGGGATGAGACTGGCGGACCTGGGACGGGTCAGCATGCCCCGTAATCCGCTTCTTTTTGCCCTGATGCATCGTCTGGAGCTTGTGGAGGATGTCGGTTCCGGTATCCGCCGCATTCGTGACGAGATGAAGAATTATGGCCTGGAAAAGCCCCTTATTGAAACGGGCGAAACCTGGTTCTCCATTTCGCTCAGGCGGAAGCCGCAGGATGCTGGAATCGAAAAGACCACGGGGGAACGCGGATCACAGTTGGGTGAAGGGTTGGGTGAAGGGTTGGGTGAAGGGTTGGGTGAAAAACGGTCCCGTATCGTCGCTTTGATGAAGCACGACCCTCGCGTGTCGATCCCCAGATTGGCAGAATGCCTCGGCATCAGCACCACTGCTATCGAAAAGAACATCAAGTACCTTAAGGCAAAAGGCCTTGTGGGGCGTAGTGGTTCCGCCAAAGGGGGACACTGGGTTGTGGCCATTGAATGATAACGCCAAGCAAACGCCTGGAGATCGAAGCACGGCTCTCCGCCATCGAGCAGAAGGAGGGTGTTCGGATTCTCTATGCCTGCGAGTCCGGTAGCCGGGCGTGGGGATTCCCATCGGCCGATAGCGACTACGATGTGCGGTTTATCTATGCCCACCCGGCCGAATGGTACCTATCCATCCAGGACCGGCGCGATGTGATTGAACGCGCCATGGAGGGTTTGATCGACGAAAGTGGGTGGGATATCCGCAAGGCGCTCAATCTGCTGCGCAAATCCAATCCGCCGCTGTTGGAGTGGATCCAATCGCCCATCGTGTACCGGGCCGACACGACGTTCCTGGAGGCCCTGAAAACACTGATGGCCGCGTACTACTCTCCCCGGCAGTGTATGCACCACTACCTGCACATGGCCCGGGGCAACATCCGCGAATACCTGAAGGGCGAACGGGTGTGGGTGAAGAAATACTTCTACGTCCTGCGCCCCATCCTGGCATGTCGATGGATCGAGGCAGGCCTGGGCATTGTACCCATGGAGTTCGCCAAGCTGGTGGATGGCGTGGAAATCAGCCCCGACCTCCACGCGGCCATTCAGCGGCTGCTGACCGACAAGCTGGCCGGCCGGGAAATGGATGACGGCCCCCGGATCCCCGTCTTCCACGAATTCTTCGACAGCGAGTTGCCCAGGTTGGAGGGGATTGCCGGGGAGGTCCCTGTCGGGGAAAAGCATGACTATGAGCGACTCGACGGCTTGTTCCGCTCGGCGATAGGATGGACACGGGCGGCACCATGAGCGATCCGCTGGCGAAAGCGCTGGATCACTTTCGCAACCCACGCAATGTCGGGGAAGTCGCGGAACCGGATGGCGTCGGACGAGTGGTTCCCGGGCATGACGGCGACGATCTGACGCTGACCTTCAAACTGGACGCGAATCACCGTATCGCCGATGTGAAGTTCACGACCGTCGGGTGTGTGAGTTCGATAGCCCCCACGTCTGCGCTCACGGAGATCGTCAAGGGAATGACGATCGACGAAGCCGCCCGCGTGACCAACGAAGACGTTGCCCGCTACTTGGAAATGCCGGGACAGAAAGCATACGGTGCGGCGCTCGGGCGAAAGGCACTGGCACTGGCGATCCGCAACTACCAACTGCGGCTCCCATGAGAACACACCTTCACCGTTTTCTGAAGACCCTCGCGGGCGTGGCGATCGCCGCCACACCGCAGAGCCCCACCACAGCCGCCCCCCTGGCTCAGGACTACACCGTCGTCTTTCACAATCCCGACCCCGAATACTATGTCGAGGGCTGCGGCTTGGCGCGTCTCGACGACGGCAGTCTGCTGGCCGTGGTGCCGGTGGTGCCGCGTCACCAATGGACCGTCGAGCGGCGCGTCGAACAGAGCCGCACGCATATCGTCCACAGCGGCGATGGCGGCAAGACGTGGCAACCCCTTTCGCAGTTGCCGTACTATTCGGCCGTACCGTGGGTACACAAGGGAACGCTCTACCTGTTCGCCATGAAGGGCGGCACTCAATTCCGCAACGAGGATCTGCTGCTGTTGCGCAGCGACGACGGCGGCAAAACCTGGTCGGCGCCCGTCACCTTGTTCAAGGGAGCCTTCTGGAACTGTCACACCGGCCTGGTCATCCGCGACCACCATCTCTATTGGGCCGTGGATGACCTCAGCCTTGGCACCAAGCGCGGCCCGCGCGCGATTGTAGGCGACCTCTCGGCTGACCCCATGGACCCGAACGCCTGGCGGATGTCCGCTCCGGTCCCCTTCCCCGGCGTGCCGGAGGCACTGGGGAGTCCGAGGTTCACCAAGGGGGGCGGGCAGTATCTGGAACCGAATGTCATCGATGCCTACGGGAAGCTGCGCGTGCTGATGACGGTCAAACCCTGGGGCCAGACCACGCCGGGGCTCTGCGCGGTGTTGGACTTGAAGGACGATAACCAGAATCTGGACCTGACCTTCACGCAATACCATCCCATGCCCGGCGGACAGCTCAAGTTCTGCGTGATCTGGGATGACGTTTCGCGGATGTTCTGGGCCACGGCCAATCTGGTCGTGGACGGTCAGGGCGCGTTCGATTGGTGGCAGAAGGGCGGTAAGCGTGGCAACTACACCTTTGCCGCCGCCGGCGGCAATGACCGGCGGTTTCTGATGCTGCAGTACAGCTTGGACGGCCTGAACTGGTTTCAGGCCGGCTGTGTGGCCCAAGCTGGCAAGATATCGCAATCGTTCATGTACGCCCGCCCCGTGGTCGACGGCGACGATCTGGCGATCATCGCCCGTTCCAGCGTCACCGCCCCGAACCAGCACGACGCCGACTACGCCACCTTCCACCGGGTATGTAACTTCCGCCAACTGGCTCTGAACCTGACGCCGGACGCTGAAGGCCCGTGAGCCGCTTCGCGCGAGGCGCCCGCGCGCAGGCAACCCGCACCGACCGGCGAGCAAGGAAAGCTCACGGTAGGACAGCAGGCGCCAACCTCTTCACAAAGGCATTGGTTCGCAACCCCATGCCCGCCGCGTCTCTTATAACCTTCCCACCATAGCAGAGGCCTTCAATGGTGACATTCTGAATCGGCTTGTCCGCCGCCCAACCCGTGAACTCGCTCCGCAGCCCTTGGGCTTGATAACGGACCTACATTTGCGTCTCGTCTTCTGGTAGGGCGGGGCCGCCGGGGACTCCGCAGATTTGCCTTTTCGAAAGGCCAGAACACTGAATCTTCTTGCTCATCGTCGCCCTCCCGTAGGTCCCGTCTCCGAACGGGACCTCTTCCGCTGTTCCACCCGAACCTTCTCACAAGACTGGTCCCGTTCGGAGACGGGACCTACAGATCATCTTCCCAAACCGCCGGAATGGCCGTGTGCGATGGCGGCAACTCGTCCCGCCGCTGTTGTTCAATCCGCTCCAGACACACCGTCATCAACCGCGTGATGCTGTATCCCAACCACTTGGCCGGCACATGACTGTGCGTGGGATACGGGCAATTGGCCTGCGCCACCACGACAAGATCCCCTGTGCCATCCGCGGCCACCCGCACTCCGGAGTCGCGAATTCCCGCCGTGAACCCCTCGACGAGATTGTCATCGGTAATAACCACGGCATCGGGCCTCTCCGCCTGCCCTTCATGCAGCAGCAACAACGCGGACTGCCGGGCCCATTCTGGAACACCTGCGGATTCCTCGTCACTCGGACCGGGACTTGATCGTGAACTTGTACTGCTTCAGGACCGCCTCTTCCTGCGCGCCCTGGTAGAGCCAGGCCACGTACTCCCCGGTCTTCGGATCCCATGACGTGTCGCCGTAACCGGCGTCATCAGTCTCACCGTCCAGCCACTGGGGACGCTGCCAGGTCCGGCCGCGATCAGGGCTGACCTTCTGGATGTTGCGCTTGTAAGTCAGGTCGACGGCATGCGCGATGATCGTCTTGCCCGCCCAGGAACTCGATCCCACATTCGTTCGTATTCTCTTCGAAGGTGGTGATGTCCGAGACCTTCTCCCAGGTGATCCCGTTGTCACGGGACCGGATGAGACTGTTGTGCATCGGCAGGGTCTTCCCTTCGTGCGAACTCGTCTCCTTGGCGCTCTGGTACACCACGCCCTCCAAAACGATATCATCCTCGATCGCCAGGATGCGCCGGCTGTCGGCCGCGCCTTTGAACTGCATCTGCGACCAGGCCGACCAGGTCTTGCCGCCGTCTCTGGAGCGGATCTACCACGTTCCGTTGAAGACGGTCGGTTGAAAACGCCGGTTAAGTGTCTGCAGCACCACGTCGCCGTTGGGTGCCCGGTAGGCCCACGGCTCACAGGGCAGGTTTACCGATTCCGGTTCCGCCCCGGGCGGCCAGCCCGGAAAGGCCGGCACCCTCGACCCGTCCAGATAGGTATCTTCCGCCGACCAGGACTCGCCGTAGTCCTTGGAGAATCGGATATGCATGACCCCATCCGTGCACTTCCAGTGGTGGGAGGCCTCGTGATAGAACAAAATCCACACCTGCGGATCGCCAGGCACCTCGACAACGGCACACCGTGCAATATAGCGCCCCGGCTTGGCGGCAATCACCTTGCTCTCGATGTCCCCGACCCCATACTGGACGCTCTCGGTCATATTCGGTTCTCCCTCGGCTGCCGAGCAAAGCGCCAACGTGAAGCAGGCGAGCCCCAGTTGCAGGCCGAGTAGACAACAGGTGTGTTTGTGTCGCATCTCTTCACCCCAGATCCTCAATCCGAAACCGCCCGATGCCAATATCTTCCTTGTTGACCGAGTAGATCACATACCCATGCTCGCCGTCGATATGCAGATACGGATATCCGTAACGTCCGCCTTTGGCATAACCGGGATAGCGAAGCGGATAGTCCTTATCATTCCCGATGAGGTAGTGCCGGTCGAAGATGTTGCCGTCATGGCTCAACGCCAAAACCGCCGGCGTCCGCGGTGCCCACCCCAGCCCAGGATTCGGGCAGTTCATGCCGAAGTAACGTCCATCCGGCAGACGACCCAAATGTGCCCGGCAGACGGCATCCGTGTAGTCCGTGAGTTCCGGCTTTGACCAACTCAACCCATTGTCGCGGCTTTCACAAGCACCAAGTCGCGCGCCAACTTTCTCTTTCATGACAGAGGTTTCATTACGCAGCATCATCCGCAGCGTCCCGTCAACAAGTTGGTAACAGCAGGCCTCATTGAACAGATGACCTGTGCCGGCCAGTTCATTGAGCTGGAACATGTTGAAGTAGTTATCCATGATCCCTTCGTACGTCCCCGGAACCCCCGCCCAATGCCAATCCTTGAGCCCCATCGGATCGTCCGTCCAGCGGTACGTGAGATTGCCCGGCAGAATCAGCCGGCCGCTTCGCGTTTCGAACGGCGGCATGTAGTTGCTCAGGTCAGGCGCCACCACCACCGGCGCGGACCAACTTGCGCCTCCATCGCGGGAGACGCGCGCCTCGGTCCGCAGATCGGCGAACAGCCGGCCCGCGGGATCATTCGTATGCGTCCGGTTGCCGTCGGGCAGGATACCTGCCGGCGTCCGGTCCCAGTGACCGCAGTAGGCCACCATTGCAGCACCAACGCTGCGAATGCCGGAACTGACCACGACGGTCTTGGCGGCACGACCGGGCTGGGCGCAGGCGATGACGCGCGGGGGACTCCAGGTCTTCCCGAAGTCGTCGCTCGTCGCCATCACCATGTCCTCGCCGGGCCCTTCCTCGTCGCGGACACCGAGCGTCCAACTGGCAACCAATTTCCCCTGATGCGTGGTCAGTTGCGCCTGGTGACTGTACGCGAGCCCCGGCTTGCCTTCGAAGATGAGCGCATGCTCAACCTTCAACGCTTTAACAGGAACCTTGCCCCAGCAATTAGTGATCGGTGATGTCATCGTTTCCTCCTATGGCGGGCCATCGCCCGCAACCTAAGTAGGCCGGGCGCTACGTCGCCCGGCATCGGCGGGCAGCGTAGTGCCCGCCGTACTGAGGAAGATACACGCAATAACGTGTATGTTCTTCCAAAAGGACTTCAGAAAACGCTCGTTTGCGGGCGAATCCCGTTTTTATACCGATGCAAATCCGCGAGACTGCAGGTAAAACAATCGCCGCGAATCGCATACAGGCGCGCATTCTCGAGTTGGATCTCCAGACGGATCATCTGGTCTGCCAGCGCGGCCAGAGTCTTGCCGTCTTTCCACGTGGGGATCCACGAGGTCTGGTCATCATGCAGCACCGTGCTGTCGGCGAAAGTATAGCCCGGCAGCGGATTGCCCTTCGGATCAGTGACCTGCACCCGCACCCAGCCGGCCGGCGCCTGTACATTCAGTTCCGCCTCACCGCCATGCCAGTACAGCATGCGGGTCGCCACCGTTCCCACCCCGCCGTCGCTTTCCAGATAGACGAACCCGTCACGGCGCAGGCCATAGGCCACGATATAGCCGTCGTCGGGTGGACAGTGTCCGTGCTCGTGCCGGCTGGTGCTCGCATAGAAACGCAGCGCGCCGTCCTCAAGTTGAATCATCGCCGATGCTTGGAGACATCCCGCGTCCGGTTCTCCGGGCTCGCCGTTACCAATGAACGGCTCCCGCAGGGACCGGTTCCAATGCCAGCCGTTACGGCTGTACGCGAGTTGGGCGTACTGCTTCCCGCTGAGATATTTGTGCGGCAGGCTCGTCCGTTCCGAGGCCGAAATGTCGAACATCCAGGGGAGGCCGATGAACCAGTTGTCATAGGCGAACGTCGGGAACCCGTAGATCTGCGTCAGAGCCCGGTCCTGGGAGTCGGCGTGGAGGGCGAGTTCCAGCGGCGTAAAGGCGCGGAAGTCCCGGGTCTCAAAGATCTCGATCTGCCGGACGGAATGGTCTGGCCGCGTGGTCAGGACAAACCGCTTCCGGACCGGATTCCAGCAGACAAACGAGGGTGGATCCGGGCA
>CAYOIT010000202.1:0-7850 GCA_964404035.1 uncultured Verrucomicrobiota bacterium
GCATCATTGGCGCAGGCTATTGGCGGAAAGGAAAGACAATTTATGAGCAGGAAAATAAAATACACCGCTGAACCCATTGGGCCAGTCAAAATCATCACAGATTTTCTGCCGTCTCCAGATCAGCTTGCCTTTAAAGAGGATAGTCAGAAAGTCACCATTGGCTTGAGTCGGCGCAGCATCGCCTTCTTTAAGGAAGCCGCAAGCCAATACGGCACTCCTTACCAAACCATGATCCGCAGACTTCTTGATTCGTATGCCGAGACATACAGGAAAACGGCTCCAACCACGCCTCGCACTTTACGTCGCTGACGCGCCGAAAGTGAAGGCCAACGTTCGGTTTTAAGAAATAATTGATATAGAAGACAGAACCACATAACATGACCTCATGAGTCCAACAGTGTTCAAATGGCGTGGTTACCGGTTTTTCTTTTTCTCGAGGGAGGAACCCCGGCCTCATGTTCATGTGTACTGTTCGGATGGGGAGGCGAAATATTGGTTGGAGCCAACCGTGGAATTGGCCCGTAATCACGGCCTGTCTCCCGTTCAGGTAAACGAATTAAAGTCGATAGTGGAGGAAAAACAAAATGAATTGCTCAACGCTTGGCGCACCCACTTCACTGGCTGAAGTGACGAATATCGATCATTTTGGTTTTTGGCTGCTTGTTGAAAACAAGGAGTACTTCCTCCCTTATGGAGATTTTCCATGGTTTCGGGGGGGCCACAGTTGACCAGATCCTAAATGTTCAACTTCTCCATGAGGATCATCTCTCCTGGCCTGATCTGGATGTTGATCTTTCCTTGGACTCGCTTCAGACCCCGGAATCGTTCGCACTGATATATTCATGACCGAACCACCGGCCGCACTGTACGCCTCGCCCTGTCGGGCTTGTCGCCAGTGAGCCGGAACGTTCGATGCAAAATTGACAAACTAAGGGGATTGCACTACATTGTATTACAGGAGAATAGAGATATGACAACGCTCACCATTCGTTTGCCGGAGTTACTGAAAAGTGATCTCGATGAAATCAGTCGGGAGGAGCATAAGGCTGTCAGCGACATTGTGCGAGAGTCCCTCAGGCGCTATATCGCTGTCGAAAAATTCCGATCCGTTCGCAAAAGAATTCTTCCCTTTGCCGAAGCCCAAGGACTTCTGACGGATGACGACATCTTCAAGGCCCTGTCATGAGGGTCATTATTGATGCCAATGTCGCCATCGCCGGTGCCGCTTCTCGCGGCTTGTGCGAGGCGATCATGGAACTTTGCCTTGAGCATCATCGCGTCGTCTTATGTGAAGGTATTCTGCAGGAAATTGAAGAGAAATTGAGATTCAAACTCAAGGTCCCTCCAGCCATTGTTGCTGAATATGTGAGAGTGTTGCGCCATAGCGCCGAAATCGTCGAACCGGAGCATGTTGCTAAGGGGATTTGCCGGGATCCCGATGACCTGATGATTCTTGGGTTGGTTTACCCTGGGAATGCAGATGTCATAGTCACAGGTGACAAGGATTTACTGGTCATCACAGAATACAAGGGCGCTCGAATTCTGAATCCTCGCAGTTTTTGGGGAGCGAACAAAAAAGAGAGATGACCATCGAACCATGCTCGCGACGGCGAGTACGCCGCGCAAGATTGGCCGCGTTCGGGGGTCATGAATAATTGACTTCAGGCTTATCGATCTGATATGTGTATTACAGATAGGAGATCGATAGTATGAATACTGTAACCGTATCCCCGAAATTTCAAGTTGTGATTCCCCTGGCTGTACGCGAGCGAAATCACATTCGGGTGGGTGAGCGCCTGCAGGTCATTAGTTTTGACGACCGCATCGAGTTGATCCCCGTGCGTGCCATGCGCAGCATGCGAGGCTTCTTGAAGGGATTTGATGCCCAGTTTACGCGTGACGAGGCGGACCGGACATGAATGTGGTTGACACGTCAGGCTGGATCGAGTTCCTGTTTGAAGGCGGAAATGCCGATGTGTTTGCCCCGCTGATTGAAGACGTCGACAACCTCTTGGTTCCCGTGGTCTGCCTGTACGAAGTCTTCAAAAAAGTGAATGCGGTTGCCGACGAACAAAAGGCGTTGCAGGCCATCGGGCAGATGAAACAGGGTAAAGTTATCGACCTCGCAGAACCGCTAGCGCTCCGTGCGGCTCTGATCAGCCTCAAACACCACCTCCCCATGGCAGATAGCTTCATTTTGTCGACCGCTTGGTCGGAACAGGCAACGCTCTGGACTCAAGACGAACACTTTTCAGGTCTGCCAGGAGTTGAATATATAAAAGCCCGAACCAAGGTGCCCAGCGTACGCGGCAAGCCGCGCCGCTGACGCCTCCCGTTGTGTGCCGGGCAAGGCCCGGTTGCTAGCGGGTGAGCCTGCGGAAGCAGGCAAGTCCCGTCCCAACCAGGTAACGGTGAAGGGTAGCCAAGGGCAAGGGGAGAGCCGGTAACCTCTGGTCTCCGAGTTCTGCCTGTCCCAACTCCTCGGCGGCCCACCCGTCCGTGCTCGCGTCTGCCATGGCATGATCCTCCTTTGTTTCTATTGCCATCGCAATAATGGATGTATATTATACATCCTCTCACCAACCAAAGGAGTATCGATGCAGAATCTCATCAAGCGGCGGGACAAGCTGTTGAACCAACTCGTGGATACCTCCGACTTCATCAAAGGCTCGATCACAGCCGTCTGCGGAAGGTGCGGCAGGGCGCATTGCGTCTGCGCAAGGAAGTCCACGGCCAAGGCGTACCGGCTAACCTATAAGGACCGCGAGCAGAAGACCCAGATCGTCTACATCCCAAGAAGGCGACTCGCGGTGATGCGGCGCTCGATCGCCAACTACGCCCGATTGCGTACACTCGTTCAGCGAATTACCCAGCTCAACCTCGCCATCTTCAAGGGCGGCTGAACCGGCGCCTCAGCAGACCACGAGATGTGGGTAATAGAAAGGTGGTGTGGTGGAGGGCGTCCTGCGAGGGGTGGTCCTATCCCGCTCGGCGGCACGACAGAATCGCTTGCGTATTTAGAACCTGTACGCGATACTGTCCACATGAAAGCAATAACATATACCGCAGCCAGGGAGAGCCTTGCCGATACCATGCAGCGCGTCTGCGAAGATCATGACCCCGTAGTCATTACCCGACGCCGGGACCAAGCCGTGGTCATGATGGCGCTTGACGACTACGAAGCGCTTGAGGAAACGGCCTACTTGCTTCGCAGTCCCAGGAATGCGAAGCGACTCCGCGAGGCCGTTGACCAACTTCAGCAGGGCAAGGGAATCGAACGAAAGCTTCCGGTGATCTGATGAAGATCGTGTTCGCAGATCGCGGCTGGGAGGACTTCACCTATTGGGTCGAAAACGATCGCAAGATCGCGGCACGGATCGTCCGTTTGATCAAGGACATTGAGCGCGAACCGTTTGATGGACTGGGCAAACCAGAGCCCTTGCGGCACGACCTGACCGGTTTCTGGTCTAGACGTATCACGGATGAGCACCGCTTGGTCTACTCGGTTGACAAGGAGCGGGTGCTCGTCGCTCAGGCGCGATACCATTACTAGCCAGAAAGTGCAGGTTACCTTGCGTTTCGCTCGGAACCTGGCTGGCTTTCGCGTGAGCGAGGCCTGGCCCTGACCAATACTCGATCGCCCTTGCGCCCTAGCCAGGCCGCGCGCAGGGGTTTCGACGTGACTTCAAAGGCCGTCCGGCCCATATTTGCCGCCAATCGGCGCCTTCGGAGCCGCCGTTTCTGATTGAGAGGTTAATGTGGGCGAACAGATTTCCATTTCCATGAACCTGCCGCTCGATGAGCGGTTTGACGTCATTGTGGTGGGGGGCGGACCTTCCGGATGCACGGCGGCGGTGGCGGCGGCACGCGACGGGGCCCGGACGCTTCTCATCGAGGCTTCGGGCGTGCTCGGGGGCATGGGGACCTCCGGGTTGGTGCCGGCCTGGTGCCCCTTCTCCGACAAGGATCGCATCATCTATGGGGGCCTCGCGGCCAAAGTCTTCGCCAAGTCCAAGGAAGGCATGGCCCATGTGGTGCCGACGGCCATGGACTGGGTCCCGATCGATTCCGAGCGTCTGAAACGGGTCTACGACGACCTGGTAAGTGAGGCGGGGGTCACTGTTCTGTTCCACACGAGCCTGGGGGGCGTGACCTTGAAGGCCCCCGGCGTGGTCGATGTGCTGTTGACGGCCAACAAGTCGGGTCTGGGGGCGTTTCGGGCCAAGGCTTATGTGGACTGTACGGGCGACGGCGATCTGGCGGTCTGGGCGGGAGCCCCTTTCGCGAAGGGTGATGACCGGACGGGCGAGTTGATGCCCGTGACCCATTGTTTTGTGCTCTCGAACGTGGACGAAAACGGCTACCGCCATGGCGAACCGCTTCACCGGGGCATGAAGACGATCCTCGATTCGGGGAAATACCCCCTGATCGCCGATGCTCACGCCTGCAATAACCTGGTCGGACCCGGCACGGTGGGTTTCAATGCCGGGCATTTGTGGGAGGTCGACAATACCCGCCCCGAAACGATGTCGTCCGCCTTGATGCAGGGACGCAGGATCGCCGCACAGTTCCGCGACGCCCTGGCGGAGTGGAACCCGCGTGCCTTCGGCAACGCGTTCCTGGCCGCCACGGGCTCCATGATGGGCGTTCGCGAGACGCGTCGCGTCACGGGCGACTATGTCCTGACGATCGACGACTACTTTGCGCGCCGTTGTTTTGAGGATGAGATTGGCCGCAACAGTTATCCCATCGACATTCACACGGCCAAGAACGAGATCGAGGCCAGCCGCAAGGGCGGGTTGAACGTGATGGATCGTTACGAGAATTACAAGAAGGGCGAGTCGCACGGGATTCCCTACCGGTGTCTCACGCCCAAGGGTGTGAGGAATGTCCTGATCGCCGGGCGCTCGGTATCGTGCGATCGTCCGGTGCAGGCGAGCATCCGCGTGATGCCGGTGTGCCTGGTGATGGGCGAAGCCGCCGGGATGGCGGCGGCGATGGCGGCCCGCCAGACGACGCCTGATGTGCATCGGGTGGATACCGGAGTCCTCAGGACCGGTCTCAGGGCTGCCGGCGCTTACCTGCCGTGATGAGTTTTCGAAAAAGGAGTCTACTTTGGCCATGCTGAATGTCTGCGATCATGAACATCAGGAACTGTTTTTCGGCGATGCCGATTTATCCCGCCCCTTGAGCCTGCGGATTCCCAGTCCGCTGGGTGCCTTGGGGTACTATTTCTTTGTGCGGGTGCCGAAGGCCCGGGTACCTTCGCTTCGGGCGGTTTCGGCCCGTTATGACCTGGTGGGGCTGCACGAGTCGCATGGCGAGGTCGGGCCGGGTGAGAAGGCCACCTCGCCCCGCACCGTTCCTTCGTGCGAACGGGGCAAGGTTTGGGTGTGCCTTTTCCGTGCCCCGCTGGCGCGCGGCTCGGGGACGGTGGTCTTCCGTCAATGGCCGACCGCGTTGCGGAGGACGGATCTCCTGCTGTGCACCTATCCCCGTTTTCTGACCAGCGGCCAGGCTGAGACCTGGATCGCGGCGCAGCGCGATCCCCTCTGGGCCTCCTCCGGCGTCCCGCTGGGCGGCATCGGGTGCGGCCGGGTGGATATTTGTCGCGACGGAAGGTTTCGCAATTTCAGCCTGAACAACAATCAGGATGCCCCGGTGGAAGATGCTGACGGCCTGCCGGGTGCCTACCTCGCCGTGACGGCGGGTGGCCGCACGGTGGACCTGGCGTCCCGTCCGATCATGCCCGGTCATGGCGCTTGCCGGCGTCTCGAGTTCACCCCGCGTTTTCCCCAGGCGGCCTTGAAGGCCACCGGGGTCGTGCGTGGACTGGACGCGGTGGTGACGCTCAGCGGGCCGGTGGCGCCCCAGGACGCACGTCATTCCGGCATGCCGGGATTCTTGGTGCGCTGGCTGCTGACCAATACCACCCGGCGCGCGGCCACAGTGGTCTGCCGCATGGGGTGGCCCAACCTGATCGGGGTGGGGGGCGGTATTGCGACGCGGGAGACCCGGGTCGGCCATGGAGATGGGACCTATCACTACTGGGAAGATCCGACCGGGCGCAAGGAACGCCGCGTGACCACCGCCGAGGCGGTGGCCGTGCGCTATGTGGGCCGGCCGAAGATCGGCGGCCTCGCCTCGAGTGGCGAACACCTGCTTGCCGTGGCGCGCCAGCCTGGCGCCGCCGTGGAAAGCGCCGCGGGCAAGGGGCTCGGCGAGGTCTCCTGCACGGTTTGCATCCCGGCGGGCGGCACCGCGACGGCTGACATGGCCCTGGTGGCTGCCATGCCGCACTGGACCGACTCGTTTGGGGTGGATCGCGGGCATGCGTGGCAGAATCACTTTTCCTCCGGCGAGGCGATCCTGGCGGCGTTGCTATCGGAGCGTGACGCCATCTGGACGGCCGCCGGCGCGCTGGCCGGGCATCTCGATGATGGAGACCTTCCGGCCTGGCTGACGCGGCGGCTGTCGAACTGCCTCTACCCGCTGGTCACCAACAGCGTTCATTATCGGGACGGGCGTTTCAGCATCAATGAAGGCCCCACCGAAATGGCCGGCTGCTACGGCACGATCGATCAACGTCTGGCGGCGCATCCGGGGACGTTGCTGACGAGGCCGGATCTCAATGCGCATGAGCTGCGGCAGTTTGCCGTCATCCAGAGCCCGGAGGGTGGTATCCGGCATGATCTCGGGGGCGGGCACCTCGAGCGCGAACCGGGCGAAATGAAATGGCCCGACCTCACCTGCTCCTTCATTCTGCAGACGGCCCGGCACGCCTGGAGTACCGGGGACAAGGCTTTCGAAGACGAGATGTGGCCGCGCGCGGTGCGGGCGCTGCGGCGGCATGCCGAGTGGGCCGAGGCCGGCGGGGGCGTGGCGCAAGTGGGCAAGAACGGGTTCGGCACCAGCTATGACAGCTACCACTATCTCGGGACCACCGCCTATATCGGGACACTATGGCTGGCGGCGCTGGCGGTGATGGAGCGCTGGGCTTCGCTCAAGGGTGAGGTGGCGCTGCGGCCGCAGATCGGGGCCTGGCGGCGCGCGGCGCTGCGGCGGCTCGATGCCGATCTGTGGAACGGCCAGTTCTTCAGGGCCTGCGCCGAGCACGGCGGAGCGCGCCGTGAAACGTGCCACGCGGGTCAGTTGGCGGGGCAGGTTTTCACGCGGTTGTTGACGGGCAACGACGTGTTGCCTAAGGAACGGCTCCTGCCCGTGGTTGACGCGCTACTCCGCATCAACGGCTCGGTGCGGCATGCGATACCGCCGGATGAGGCTGATGCCAAAGGTGGCGCCGCCGCGGATTATGGATGGCTCCCTTATGTGGAGGGGTTCATGCTGTCCGCCGTGGCGACGGTGGGAGACGCCCGTATGTGGGAGGTCTGGGAACGCATGGTCCGGCGCATGGATAACGATGCGCATCCGTGCGACACACGGCTGATGTATCATCCCGACACCGGCGAGCCGAGTTGGGGCGCCTGTTATATGACCGCACCGGCGAGTTGGCTGGTCTACGATGCCTGGCTCGGGTTTGCCTATGAGCCGGCCCAGGGACTGTTGCGACTGGCCCCGGCGGCGGCAGGACGCTATCCACTGGTCCATCCCTGTTTCTGGGGGACGGTCAAAGTGGCCAAGAATGGAGCCTGCACACTGACCGTCAAACGGGTGTTCGGGACGAAGCCTCTACCGGTGACGACCCTTGAGTTCCGCTCCGGCAAGGCGGGTATCGCCGCCAAGCTGCGGTGCCGACGTCTGCGGCAACCCGTCGTGCTGACGGCTGGCGCCATTCTCCGGTGGCAGGCTGACTGAAAGGGGGGCTCTTCTGCCCATTGTTGATCTACCTT
>CAYOIT010000203.1:0-7801 GCA_964404035.1 uncultured Verrucomicrobiota bacterium
CGCGGTCCGCCTCGATGCCTTGCCCGCCGGTGGTGAGATAGCCGCGCGTGAACATCGAATTGGCGGGATAGAGCGCCAGCACCTGCATGGCGCCCAGGACGGCTTCGCGGCCACCGGCAATCCGGATCTCGCGATCGGGGTTGACCAGGCGGAACATCGCCAGCACCTTGAGGGCTTCAACCGGGCGGATGCGCACCAATCCCTCCAGTCGTGTGCCGGGCCGCGGATCGAGGAAGTTGACCGGGATGGAATCCGCCCCCAGCTCGCGCAACGCGAACGCGAGGTCGACCCGGTCTTCGGCCGTCTCGCCCATGCCGATCAGCCCGCCGCTGCACAGTTCCAGGCCGGCCTCCTTGGCCCGGCGCGCCGTGGCCACGCGATCCGCGTAGGCGTGTGTGCCGCAGATCTTCCCGTAGAACCGCTCGGCCGTTTCGAGATTATGGTTGTAGCGGTCCACGCCCGCCGCCTTGAGACGCGCCGCCTGCTCCGGCGTCAACAGCCCCAGCGACGTGCAGAGTTGGATGGGCTGCTCGCGCTTGATGCGGCCCACCGCCTCACACACGGTGGCGAGTTCCGCCTCGGTCGGGCCTCGGGCGCTGATGACCATGCAATAGCGAATGGCGCCGAGCCGGGCGGCTTCGCGCGCACCCTCCACGATGTCCCCGACCGTCTGCAGCGGGTAACGGGGAATGTCGCTGGTGGCCACGGCTGACTGGCTGCAGTACGCACAATCCTCGGTGCAGATGCCGCTCTGCGCATTGCGGATGACGTGCAGGGTCACTCCCCGCCCGAAATACCGGCGTCGCACCGCATAGGCTGCGGCCAGCACCTTCAGCAGTTCCTCCTCCGGCGCGGCCAGCACGGTCAGCGCCTCGTCGCGCGAGATCGTCCCGCCTTCCAGTACGCGGTCACTCAGTTCATTCCAGACAGACATCGGGTTCCTTTGTTGAAACGATGCCACACTCTGCCATGCCGGAAGGGGGTGTCAAGCCGGCAGAGCCCCCAGTTGACATCGTCAGGGTTGACGGCGCATGATTCCCGCCGCGATGGGCTTCTATTCCTTCATCCGGCGTTCGTTGCTGATCGCGCTGGTCTGCGCCGCTCCCTTCTTCATCCTCGGTTGGCTGATCGTGACGCGGGCCGATGGAGGCTGGGAGGCGGTCGGGCCAGTCTTGTTCGGCATGTTCCTCCTCATCGTGGGGGCCGTCATCGTGGCCCCCTCCATCGCCGAATGGATCGCCGAGCCGGCGGGCTCGCTTTATACCCCCTCCGGGCAGGCCGATTATTCAACACCCATGTACGGCATTGCCGACGCGCTCCGCGCCAAGGGCAACTACGAAGACGCCCTGGATTACCTTCACCACATCGTCCATACGAACCCGCGCGAACTTGATGCCTACGTCAGGATGATCGACATTGCCGTGGTGGATCTCCACGACCTGGCCAGGGCGGAAGCCCTGTATCATCGCGGCACCCATGCGATGGGGAACGACGGCGACAAGGCCGCCCTGACCGTCATGTACCAGGCGCTGGCCTCACGCTACAAGGACCCGGCCCACCCCACACCGGCTCGGCCCATCGCCCTTCCGTCCAGATTTCATGGGCCCGTCCCCCCCCACCGCGTGCCCCCCGCCCCGCCCGCCACGGATCGCTGACCGCTCCATGAAACGCCGCGTCTGTTATCAAATGCCCAAGGACAGGGCCGGGCTCTGCTTGCTCGACTTTCTGGCCCTGCGCTTTCCATACCACACCCGGGAGGACTGGAAAGACCGGATCGGGTCGGGCCACGTCCGCGTGAACGATGAGACCGTCCCGCCGGAACGCGTGCTGGCCTACCGCGACCGGATCGATTACCTGGTCCCGGAGGTTGAGGAACCGGCGGTGCGCTTCGACGTGGGTGTGGTGTTCGATGATAATGCCCTGCTGGTGGTCAACAAGCCGCCCAACCTGGTGTGTCACCCGTGCGGCCGCTATTACGAACACACCCTCTGGGCCTGGGCCAGGCGCGAAGCAGGACTCGACGCGCCCATCTTCGTCAACCGCATCGACCGCGAGACCTCCGGGCTGGTGGTTATGGCCCGCACCCCCGCCGCGGCGAAGCGCTGCCGTGCCGATTTCATCGCGCGATACGTCGAGAAGCGCTACGTGGCGCTGGTGGAAGGCACCTTCCCGGACCACGTCGACGCCACCGGGTGGATGGTGGACGACCTCGACGGCCCGGTCCGCAAACGCCGCCGGTTCATCCCCGCCGCCAATCCAGACAGTCCCGCGCCCCCGGGCGGCCAGTGGGCGGTCACGCGTTTGTGGCGGACGGCCGTGCACGGAGCGTTCAGCGAAGTGCGTGTGGAACTCGATACCGGCCGTCATCACCAGATCCGCGCCACCCTGCAGGCTCTCGGCACTCCCCTGGTGGGCGACAAGCTCTATGGCGTGGACCCGGCCCTGTTCCTGGGGTTCTGTACGGACGCCCTGACCGACAACGACCGCCTGCGGCTGCGGCTTGACCGACAGGCCCTGCACGCGGAAGGATTGCGCCTGCGACACCCGGTCACCCGGGACCTGCTCGATCTGCACGCGCCCCTGCCGGAGGACATGCAGACACTGATCGCCGGCCAGCCATAAGACATCACGGCGTCGCGGTTGACATTCCCCGGCACTTGTGGACATCATTTGACGGGAATGATTGGGAAAGAAGGACGGCATTGAACCTCACAGCGTCATTGAGTCCATGGCGGTATGGCTTGGGCACGGCCATGACAACGTTGTTAGCCAGTTGCCTGTGCCTTGTCATGCTATACCGGCTCGGCGTCAATGCACTGAAACATGAAGTCCGCCAGTCGCTGATCCAGATGGCCGAAACCGCGGCCGCGTTCGTTGACGGCGATCTCCACCAGACGTTCACGAGCCCCGAACAGGAAGACACGCCCGCCTACCGTCAGGCTGTTGAGCCATTGCGCCGGGTCCTTCATGCTCATTCCGATATCCGCTTCCTTTACACCATGATCCTCCACCAGCAGCAGGCCTGCTTCATTCTGGATGCCACTCCGCCCGGCGACGCCGACAAGGATGGGGTCGAGGACCATTCCCCCATCATGCAACCGTTCGACACGCCAGCGCCGGCCTTGATGGATGCTCTGACGAACGGCAGGCCGCAGGCAGACGCCAAGCCGATCAACGACCGGTGGGGCACCTATCTCAGCGGCTATGCGCCGATCCGCGATTCCCGGGGCCGCCAGGTGGGCATCGCCGGCGTCGACCTGAAGCTGGGCGACTACGATGAACGCCTGGCAGGCATGGGCCGGGCACTGGGGTTCGGAGTCACCGTGGCGTGTCTCCTCGCGCTCTTGATCGGCATCGGCACAGGGGGATGGATGTCCCGGGCGCAACGCTCGGAGCACAACCGCAGAATAGCCGCCGCAGCCCTGATCCAAAGCGAGACCCAATACCGGATGCTCTTTGAGCAAATGGTGAGCGGGTTCGCTACCCATGAGATGATCTATGACGAACAAGGCAACCCGATCGACTACAAATTCCTGGCGGTCAACGCCGCCTTTGAACACCTGACCGGCCTGCGGGCCGCGGACCTCATCGGCAAGACCGTAAAGACCGTGCTCCCGACAACCGAGCCGTCGTGGGTGGAAACTTTCGGGCAGGTTGTGACCAGCGGGACGCCGGTTCAATTCGAGAACTACCACCAGGGGCTGGGACGTCACTACCAGGTTACCGCCTATCGTCCTGCTCCCCATCAATTCGCCTGCATCTTCACCGACATCACCCATCAGAAACACATGGAAGAGGAACGCCTCCAGGCCCGGGAACAGCTCCAGCACACTCAGAAACTGGAGGGCCTGGGACTCATGGCCAGCGGGATCGCCCACGATTTCAACAACCTGCTCATGGCGATTCTCGGCAACGCCGACCTGGCGCTTGCAGACACTCCGGAACAGTCCCCCCTCCGGCCCAGCCTCTCCCAAATCAAGGACATTTCGCTTCAGGCGGCCGACCTGTGCCGGCAGATGCTTGCCTATTCCGGCAAGGGAAAGTTCCTGATCGAGCCCGTAAATCTGTCACGGCTGGCCGGCGCCATGGTGAGACTGATCGAGGTGGCGATTTCGAAAATGGCAGTGCTTCGCTGCAGTCTTTCCGAGGACCTGCCCGCCGTTGAAGCCGATGTCACCCAACTGCGCCAGGTGATCATGAACCTCGTCATCAATGCGTCCGAAGCGATTGGCGAAGAAGGCGGCGTCATATCCCTGTCCACCGGCACCATGACGTGCGACGAGGAGTACCTGCGCGGAACCTATGTCCGTGAGCAGGGGCCGCCCGGTGCCTACGTCTACCTGGAAGTGGCGGACACCGGGTGTGGCATGGACAAGGAGACGCAGTCCCGGTTGTTTGATCCGTTCTTCACAACGAAGCTATCCGGCCGCGGCCTGGGGCTGACCGCCGTGGTGGGCATTGTGAGAGGTCATCACGGAGTCATCAAGGTCGACAGCGAGCCCGGCAAGGGCACCGTGTTCCGGGTGCTGTTCCCGGCCTCGGGCGCCCCCGCCCCCGTCGCGGGACCGCGCCCACCCTCCCCCGAATGGAAGGGACAAGGAGCCATCCTGCTCGTGGATGACGAGGCCAATGTCCTCTCGGTCACCAAACGTATGCTCGAGTACGCCGGTTTCACCGTCATCACGGCCGCCAACGGGTTGGAAGCGGTGGCGCAGTTCAGGCAACACGGAGACGATTTGCGCTGTGTCCTCATGGACCTGACCATGCCACACATGGATGGCGAAACCGCCTTCCGGGAAATGCGCAAGATCAGGACCGATATCCCGGTGATTCTCGCGAGCGGCTACAGCGCGCAGGCGATCGGACAACGTTTCGCGGGGACAGGCCTGGCGGGATTCATCGAAAAACCCTATCAGCTCGCCACCCTGGTCGACACCCTCAGAAAGGCCTGCGAATCCCGGGCCGGATGAACCGCCCGTGACCGGTGAACGCCGGGAATGAGCCTGGCCTGCCGCGCGCGTGTGATAGGCGTCGCCTTCAGGGGCCTGTCTCCCTGTTGGGGTTGATGCCGAAGTCAACGATGACCGGATAGTGGTCCGATCCTACATCCGGCCCCGTCTGCCTGCCAGACACAAATATATCCGGCGAGTGAAGACAATGATCAATGGGAATCAGGAGGAACGGGAGATTGGAGGGCCACGTCGGCTGGATGCCGCGTCCTTGGGCGCTGTCCTTCAGGCCGCTTCGCTTCAGCAATCGCCTGAACTGGTGGTTCCACGGCGTTACATTGAGATCCCCGAGCAGAAGCACAGGGCCGAAGGCCGGGATGTGTTCAGGAAGCGTCTCCAGTTGCTCGTTGCGCCATCGGGAATAGTCAGGCCCCCCCGGCGGCAACGGATGGGTGGCAATCACAACCAGAGGCCCCGCCCCCGTTTCAATTCGCGCGATGATGGAAGGAACGCCCGCATCGCCGATATACACCGTGTCGGCCTGGACCAGAGGAAACCGGCTGAACAACCCGATGCCGAAGTTGTCTTCACGGGGCTGAATGCTTGAGTGCGGGTGAGTCTTCGCGAGCCACTCGATATTCCTGACCCATCGCGCGCTGATTTCCTCCAGCACGATAAAATCCGGGTCAACCGCCTGAATGACTTCCCTGACACGTTCGGGGTCCCCTCGTTCCGTGTTCACGTTCAGCAACATCGCCCGCAGCGTACGTCCCCCGGGAACGACCCGGTCACTTCGGGGAAAGTACAGCGGCAGAATGGAGCACAGGTTGAGCGCCGCAAAACCAAGAAAGACCGCCGCCGTGCGCCGATGCCTGAACACCAGGAAGATAAGCCCGAGACCGCCGAGGCCCAGCAGGTACTGAACGCGGAAATGAGACAACAAATCCAGTATCCATGAATACCGGCCAAGCAAGCCCAGCACCGTCGCGGCGCAAACGAGGGACCCGGCGGCCGAGAGAAGCCCCCAGGGGTCGATACTCAAACAGAGAAAACGACTGTGCGAGCGTGGGTGCATGGGCTCGGTCAACATCACTTCCCGGACATGGAGGCCATCGGATGGGCACAACCAACACAATCGCCGTCGATCGCCCGACGGCAGCCTGCGACGGCGCCGAGCAGGCACCATACCAGAAGGGGTGTCCAACGGTTCATCGCGGCTCAAGCCTGGGTTGGACTATCCGGTGTGGTCGGTGTTGCTTTCGCCATCTGCCTGGGCAGGCACACGGCCATAAGGCAGCCTGCCGTCAAGAAGATCAGCCCGAATGCAGGCAAGAACCAAACCTGGCCTTTCATTCCGGGCTCAAGAACGGATACCTCCGGATTCTCCCGCAGGTAGCGCACCGTCACCTTGTTGCCCTGCGAATAACTGTTCACGATGCGTCGCGCGTGGGACGGGTTGCTGGAACCGTAATCGCCAAAGGCCACCTGGTCGCTGCTGAACACACGGTCGTTGACCGTGAATTCGTACATGACCTCGGCGTGGTAAGTGCCCCCACCCTTGCTACTCCGGTGATACTCGACCGACGAACGCTGGATCACGCCTTCCGCCGTCGGCCAGGAGACGCTCTCCCTGGCCCGTTGCAGGTGCTTGCCGCCATGGTACAGCGTCAACGTGCCGATCAGGATGAAGGGCAACGGAAACAGTCGGGCGAAGAAGAATCGCATCCACGGTGACATCGGCTTACTGAGACTGGTTGCCATATTCCATCCCTCCATTGAAGTTGCCACCTCGTCCGACAGGGCGATACTCTCATCCGGACCCATGTCCCGCAACCCCACCGGACACCCGGCACAGATCACAAGTCGATCAGCGTGATCCCAGGCCGGCACAAAAACCGCACCGGCAGAAGGAACGTGCCCAACCCCGCGCTCACATGGAGCCGGCCCGCCAGCGTCGAGTATGTTCCCAACTGATACCCGTTTACGCCATAGGGCACAACCAAGGCACCGAACAAGGGCAGCCTCACGCCTTCCGGTAGGCAATGATCCTGAGTCCGGGGACCCTGCTGAACTCCGCCTCGTTGGCGGTCAACAGCGGCAGGTCCAGGGCCACCGCACACGCGGCGATCCAGAGGTCATTGGGCCCAATAAGCCCGTTGCGTGCCCGCAAGCCGGCAAACAGACGTGCATATTCGCCCACGATGTACGCGTTGGACTGGACCACGGGATATCGCTCCAGGAAAGCGCCGATCACAACGGCGTCCTGATTCGCAGCCAAGCCTCCGCTCATGAACTCACCCGCCACGACCCAGCATATGCCCACCTGGCAGGCGGCGTTATCGCGTGCGAAGCGCGTCGCCGCACCCGGCTTGCCTGCCTCCCGCCACAGATCGATCAGGAACCCGGTGTCCGCTAAGAAGTCCATCGGTCACGAGTCTTTCCGGGATCCCGGCCCCACGTGACGGCAGCTTCCATGACCTTGGCCTGATGGGCGGTCAACGGCTTCATCTGGCCGACGTCCTCGAGCATCTGCCCAAGCGTGCCTTTTTCAGGAACAACCTTGAGCACAACGGCGGAGAACGATTCCTGCCCGGAACTCTTCCAGTCCTTGAGCCGCTTGTACGCCTGATCCGACAATGTGATCGTCTTCATGCACTCATGCTAACACGAGTGCATGACCCATTCAAGAAGAACCCCGGTCAACAACAGGCGCAAAGTGAAGACGGCGTGACGTATCATCTATTTCCCCAGAAACGCACCCGTGTGCACGCCGCCGTCCGCAGCCTTGAGCACAATATGCGCGCAGGCCAGGGCGTCCGACAGCGCTTCGTGGTGATTGAGCGGGATGGAGA
>CAYOIT010000204.1:0-7715 GCA_964404035.1 uncultured Verrucomicrobiota bacterium
GGTGGGAGCCGCCGAGTTGGATCATTGGTTCGATCTGGGGGCGGTGACCCACTGGCCGGTGCCGGTGCGCTATATCTATCTGAATCTGTGGGATGACAGCGGCACGAATGCGCCCGCCTTGCGCGAGATCATCTGGCGTGGTAAATGAGCGGCTGAAGGCGTCAGTCAAGTTTGCTCTTTAGGTGAGTTACTCCGGTGGGGAGGCGCGCCGGCAAGCGGCGGCCCTACCGCCGAGATCAGGAAGTCTTGAGTTGCGGGGCAAGGCGAATGTCCACTGTAGGTCCCATCTCCGAATGGGACCCAGGGAGCGCGTGAAGTGCTGAACTCGTGCGGTGCGCGCGAGCGTGGGGGTGGTTTGCCGACAACATGAATACACCAAATGCATGGATCCTTTTGGCCTGCGCCACGCTGGGGGCGTGGGTTCCCGGCAAGGCCGCCGAGGCCGCCGACTTTGCCGAGGGTAACGCCGTGGCGTGGGATTCGTTTACGCCGGCTTGGGAAGGCGTAACCAGTTCCGTCAGTGACGCCACGACTCACGTTCGCGTTGGCAGTTATTCGCTCCGGTTTGACACAGGGAGCGGCTTCGACACCGGCGTGAAGTACCCCAAGAGTGCCGATGCGCATTGGAACCTGGCCACGAATACCCACCTGGCGTTCTGGAGTTACGGCGACAACACTCACAGTTTTCAGGATAGCCAACCGATGGTGTTGCTGAAAAGCCCGGGTGGGAGCTATCGCTACGTCCCGGACCGCATGCTGACGCTGAACCGTCAGTGGGCATTCGTGAAAGTGCCGTTGGCCGGCGACGCGCACTGGACCCGCACGGCGATCGGTTCGCCCACGCTCACCAACGTCACGCAACTCGAAATCCACCAGGACACCTGGGACAGCGGGTTCACCATGTATTACGACGGCGTGCAGTTTGTCACCGTCAGCACCAACGGCGCGCCGACCGGCCCACGGGCCCCCGCCGGCGTGAATCCGGACGCCATCGGGCAGCGGGTCCTGCTGTTCATCTACGATCCGATCATGGAGAACAAGGGCGGCAAACGTATGCACGAGGCTTACGGGTGGGGCGATCCACAAACGCTTACCCAGGGCATCATCCATGACTTTCTCACCAACAGCCATGCGCTGTATCTGCCGCAGATTGTCGAAACGCAGATCGTGGACGAGTATCCCTTGCACAGCGACGGTTTCCAGTATGACGACGTCAGCTATGACCAGGCCATCGCCTCCGGTGTGTGGCATGACGCCGGGTTCGATTACTGGCGGTTCATGACGGACCACGGTCTGCCGTCGCGTGTGGACAGAGGCGACATTGACGAAATCTGGGTGTATGGCGCGCCAGGCTTCGGCATGTGGGAATCCACGATGTGCGGGGCGGGCGGCTACTGGTGCAACTCCGGCCCCGTCGCCGAAGCGACCAACTCGCGGGTGGCGGTGATCATGGGCTGGAACTACGAGCGCGGCGTGTCCGAAGCCCTCGAATCCTTTGGGCACCGCAGCGAGAGCATCATGTGGAAGATCTATGACTATCGCTGGGAGGCCAGCCGCACCAATGCCTGGAGCACCTTCACGCTGATCGACAAGGACGCGCCGGGCCTCGGCGGCGTGGGCAACGTGCATTATCCCGTGAACGGTATGTCGGACTACGACTGGGGCAACACCCGCTATGTGCTCAGCACCTGCGATGCCTGGCTCAACTACCCGAACCTGACCAATGCGCCGCGGCTTGTGAACTACAACGAATGGGCACCCGAGGGTTCCGATATCTCCCGTAATTACCTGAACTGGTGGTATGGACACTTCCCGCACGGGCCAGGCAAGGCGCCCGCGCCCGACGACCGGCTCAACAACTGGTGGCGCTACCTGACGGACGTGGAACAATTCAAAGCCGGCAACGGCATGCTCCTGGACGCGTCAGGACTCGGCGCGGCGCGCGTCATCGCTCCGGCCGGCGGCAGCCTTGTCTATGGCAATGTACCCGTGACCGTGGAGGCCGGCGTCGACGGGGCCCTGGGCCGCGTGGATCTCTATGTGGATGGGGCGTTCTATGCCAGCGACTCGCTGGCGCCGTTCACGTTCACGTGGAACAGCGACGGACTTCTCGGTCCGCACACGCTGGTTGCGAAGGCCTATGAGCTGCAGAGCGGCGCGGAAACCAGCTCCGACCCCGTCTCTGTCAATGTCCAGGGCGCGACGATCAGCGGCACCATTCTCGACGGCAGTACCGGCGTGCCGGGGGTCACGGTGACCGCGAACGGGGCGATCCGCCGCCGGGTGTATCTCGCCGCGACACCGGATGTGTCGATCCCGGACGACAGCGGGGCCGGCGTAACGAGCGTCATCCATGTGGCCACCAACGGCGCGGTCGCGGACGTCAAGGTGGGGGTAACGATTCGCCACCCGAACCGAGGCCAACTGGAGGTTGCCCTGGTGCATCCGACCGGCAGGCGCATTCTCCTCCATGCGACAGCGAACGGCCCCGCTCTGCCTGACCTCATCACACGCTATCCTGAGCTGACGCCGGCCGCCGAAGGCCTCGCCGCGCTCGCGGGATTGCCGGCCAGCGGGGAATGGGGCCTTGTCGTGTCCGATCTGACCAGCGGCGGCACGGGCGTGGTCGAATCCTGGAGCCTGGCGCTAAGTTGCGCGCAACAGGAAACCTGGCTTTCCCCTGCAACGGCAGCGGACGGCGTTTACACGTTCACCAATCTGCCTGCCGGGGAATACACGCTCCGGCCTGGGAAAGCCGGCAGCACCTTCGTTCCGATTGAGGCTTCTGTGGCCGTGTGCGGCGATACCCAGCAGGTGTTTTTCGCGGTTGGGCCGAACGATCCGCCCATGATCGTCACACCGCCGCAGAGCCAGACCGTTGTCGCCGGGAGTGACGTGCAGTTTGGTGTCGAGGTAACGGGCACGGGGCCGTTCAGTTACCAATGGTTCGCGAACGGGGTTCCGATCCCCAATTCCGACGCCTCCAACTTGCTCGTTCCCCGGGTGCTCGTGCAGCAGTCGGGCGTCTACGGCGTCAGCGTCAGCAACCCTATCCCGGCGAGCGCCACGGCGTCCGCGACCCTAACCGTGCAGCCGACGCCGCTGCTCGGCGACGGCTGCGAGGGGAATGCGTTCGATTGGGGGTCGTTCGCGGCGGAAGGCGAGTCCGTAACGACTTCTGTGGGCGACGATGCCACCCATGTAAGAGTAGGGTCAGAGTCCATTCGCTTCGATACGGGGAGCGGCTTCGACACCGGCGTCACGTACCCAAAGAGCGGCGCGGCGCATTGGGACTTGCGTTCGGTCGGCTGGTTGGCCTTCTGGGTCTACGGCGAAAATGAGAACTCCGGGGGGTTCCAGGGCGCGCAACCCGTCATCGTCCTAAACGCCGTGGGCGGCTCTCTTACGCTCACGCCGAACGATCAGCTCCTGATCAATCACGGCTGGAAATACTTTCGCATCCCGCTGCAGGGCGATGCCGTCTGGACCTGCACCACCAACGGTGCGCCTCAACTTTCCGATGTGCACCAACTCGAAATTCACGGCGACACCTGGGGCGGGGGATTCACCCTTTACTTCGACGGGCTCCAGTTTATTGCCAAGTCGGAACTTGCCGTGTCGCTGACGAATCTGACGGTCAATGTCGCGCAAGGACAGAACGCGTCAAACCAGAATGTCGAGGTGTGGAACGTGGGTGGCGGGACGATGGGCTATGCGGCGACGGACAGCGTCAACTGGGTTGCGTTGTCGCCGGCCAGCGGCACGAGCACGGGCGAGCACGATGTGGTGCAGGTGAACTATACGACCGCGGGGCTGGCGACCGGCTCCTACGCGGGAACGATTACGGTGACCAGTACGAACGGCGCGGGTTCGCCGAAGACGATCGCGGTGGCGCTGACGGTGTTGCCCACAGGAGCGCCCGCGCTGGTGGTGACGCCGGTGAATCGGGACTATGGGTCGCTGGCGGTGGGGACAAGTTCGGACCAGGTGTTCCAGGTGCGGAACGTGGGTGGCGGAACGGCCGATGGCAGTGCGACGGTGGGCGGCGCTCCTTTCGCGGTGATGGCGGGGAGCCCGTACAGCCTCGCGGCGGGGCAGGGCACGAGCGTGGTGGTGCGGTACAGCCCCGCCGCGGCGGGGACGAACACCGACACCGTGGTGTTCACCGGCGGGGGCGGAGCCGCGCGGCCTGTGAGCGGCCGCGCGCTGGTGCCCGCGCCGGCGATCATCGTGTCGCCGGTGAGCCGGGACTACGGGACCGTGGTGGCGGGTGCGGTTTCGGATCTGACGTTCCAGGTGTTCAACGCCGGCAACGGCCCGCTGAGCGGGAGCGCGAGTGTGGGTGGGGCACCCTTCTCGATAGCGGCGGGGAGCCCCTACACCTTGCTGCCCGGGCAGGGCACGAATGTGGTCGTGCACTATAGTCCGGTGACTCTGGGCACCAACACGGACACGGTGACGTTCACGGGCGGCAGCGGTGCGACGCGGCCGGTGATCGGCCGGTCCTATGTCACCACGCCGTTCATCGTTGTGACGCCCGCGAGCCGGGACTACGGGCTGCTGGCTGTCGGAACAAGTTCGGATCTCACGTTCCAGGTGTCCAACGCCGGCGGAGGGACGTTGGCTGGGAGTGCGAGCGTGGGGGGTGCGCCGTTCACGGTGGCGGGGGGCAGTCCCTACAGCCTGTCGCCCGGGCGAACCACGAACGTGATTGTACGCTACAGTCCGGTGGCGGGCGGGACCAACACGGACACGGTGACCTTTGCGGGTGGGGATGGCGCGGTGCGGCCGGTGACAGGGTGCGCGTATGTTCCGACGCCCGTGATCGAGGTGACGCCCGCGAGCCGGGACTTCGGGACTCGGGTCGTGGGGACGAGTTCGAATCTGACATTTCAAGTGTTCAATTCCGGCAACGGAACCTTGACTGGCAGCGCGAGCGTGGGCGGGGCCCCGTTCGCGGTGATGGCGGGCAGTCCCTACAGTGTGGCGCCCGGGCGGAGCACGAACGTGGTCGTGCGTTACACGCCTGTGGAGGCTGGCACGAACACGGACGCCGTGACCTTTACCGGTGGTGAGGGCGCCGTGAGGCCGGTGACGGGCTGCGCGTACGTGCCTGCGCCGGTGATCGCGGTGACGCCGACGAATCGGGATTTCGGGACGCTGGCCGTTGGGGCGACCTCGAACCTGACATTTCAGGTGCAGAACGTCGGCGGCGGCCTGCTGAGTGGCACCGCGAGCGTGGTGGCTCCCTTCAGCATTGTCTCCGGGGGCAGCTACAGTCTGGGCGCGGGCACCAGTCGGACGGTGACGGTACGCTACAGTCCGACGGCGGCGGGGACGAACACGGCGACGGTGACGTTTACGGGCGCAGATGGGGCAACGCGACCGGTCACCGGTCGCGCGGTCGTGGAAGTGATCGTGGACAACACAAAGACCTCCAACGTGACGATGGTGGGGGCGTGGACGGCGAGCACGTTTGCGCCGGGCTACTGGAGAACGAATTATCTCCACGACGGCAACGCGGGTAAGGGCACGAAGAGCGTAACGTTCCGTCCGAACCTGCCGACGAATGGGCTCTACGCCGTGTCCCTGTGGTGGCCGACGCAGCAAACCGCCTATGCTTGGGCGAGTAATGTGCCGGTCGATATCGCGTCCAGCACTGGAACGAACACGGTGTTCTTCAATGAAAAAGTGAACGGGAACAGGTGGACTGTGGTGGGGACCAACGCGTTTGCAGCGGGCTCCAACGGCTGGGTCCGGATTCGCACCGATAACACGGTCGGTGAGTATGTGATCGTGGACGCGGTCCGGTTCGTGCGGGTGGGCGAGGCTCCGCCGCCGGCGCCGATGCTGGCGGTCGCGCCGATGGGGTTGACGAACGGTTGTCTCGCGGGGACGAATGCACCGAGCCAGGTATTCGAGGTGTGGAACGCGGGCGGGGGGGCACTGAACTACGCGATCACGGACAACGTGACGTGGTTGTCCGTGACGCCGGGGAGCGGGACGAGCACAGGCGAGCACGACGCGGTGAGCGTAACCTACGCGACCGCGGGGCTCGTGACGGGGACGTACAGCGGGGCGATCCTTGCGTCCGGGGCGGGCTCCACACAGACCGTGGCGGTCACGCTAACGGTAACCGGCACAATGCCGGTGTTACCGGTTGAAGTGATCGTCGACAACACGAATACGCCGAATGTGACCGTGGTGGGGTCATGGTCGACGAGCACGTGGGCGCCGGGGTACTGGCGGGCCAACTACCTGCACGATGCCGCGGCAGGGAAGGGAACGAAGAGCGTGACCTTCCGGCCGAATCTACCGACGGGTGGCACGTATGAGGTGTCGATGTGGTGGCCGACGCAACAGACGGCCTACGCGTGGGCGAGCAATGCGCCGGTGGACATGGTGTCCGCCTCCGGGACGAACACGGTGGTGGTTAACCAGAAGGTGAACGGACATCGATGGTTCGTGCTCGGCACGAACACGTTCGCGGCAGGGACCAACGGGACGGTGCGGGTCCGCACGGACGGAACGACCGGTTATGTGATCGCCGACGCGGTGCGGTTCGCGCAGGTGGGTGGGACACCGCCTCCTCCGGTGCCGGTGCTGGCGGTGGCTCCGCTGGGGTTGACAAACAGTTGTCTGGCGGGAACGAATGCGGCGAGCCAGGCGCTTGAGGTGTGGAATGCGGGTGGCGGGACTCTGAGCTATGGGGCGACGGACAACGTGGCTTGGTTGTCGGTGACGCCGGCCAGCGGGACGAGCACGGGCGAGCATGATGTGGTGAGCGTAGACTTTGCGACGGCGGGGCTGGGAACGGGGACGTATAGCGGGACGATCATGGTGTCCGGGGCGGGGGCCACGCAGACGGTGGCGGTGGTATTGACGGTGACGAACGCGCCGCCGGTGCCGCCGGCAACGGAAGTGATCGTGGACAACACCAATACGCCGAACGTGACGCTGGTGGGGACCTGGACGACGAGCACGTATTCGCCCGGGTACTGGGCGGCGAACTACCTGCATGACGTTAATGCCGGGAAGGGGACGAAGAGTGCGACGTTCCGGCCGAACCTGCCGGCGAGCGGGAGGTATGAGGTGTCGATGTGGTGGCCGGCGCAGACGAGCTACGCGTGGGCCAGTAATGCGCCCGTGGATATTCGGTCGAGCACGGGCACGAACACGATGCTGGTGAACCAGAAGACCAACGGAAGCCACTGGTTCGTGCTGGGGACGAACGATTTCGCGGCGGGCACGAACGGGTGGGTGCGGATCCGCACGGGCAACACGACCGGTACTTATGTGATTGCGGACGCCATGCGGTTCGCCCCGGTGGGGGCGCCGCCGGCGGTGCCGGTGTTGGCGGTGGCGCCGTTGGTGTTGACGAATAGTTGCCTCGCGGGGACGGATGCGGCGAGCCAGACGTTCCAGGTGTGGAACGCGGGCGGGGGGACGCTGAGCTATGGGATAGGTGACAACGTGGCTTGGCTGTCGTGCAGTCCGACGAGCGGGATAAGCATGGGCGAACACGATGTCGTGAATGTGAACTACGCGTCCGGCGGGCTGGGAACGGGGACGTATAGCGGGACGATCACCGTTTCCGCAGCGGGGGGCGGAACGCAGACCGTGGCGGTGACGCTGACCGTGACGAATACGCCGCCGGTGCCGCCAGTGGACGTGATTGTGGACAACACGAACACGCCGAATGTGACGGTGGCAGG
>CAYOIT010000205.1:0-7606 GCA_964404035.1 uncultured Verrucomicrobiota bacterium
CCCGATCCGCGCCACGTACGCCACCGCCCCGGCCCTGGGGCCGGGGCGGTAAAGGGAGGGCGGGCCCGCATGCCTAAGGCTGCGCATCCCGCGCCCCTTTGGCGGATCGGCCAGGAGACAGAAGACAGGAGGCAGGAGGTCCGTATGAGATCCCTCACTGTGTTCGGGATGACCGGGCGGGAGGGAGGGGGCGGGAGGGGATTACGAGTAAGATTACGATTACGAGGGGGAGGGGGAGAAAAAGCTGAAAGCTGAAGGGGGGGGCGTCCTCTGAATCGATACGGACTGACGTTGTTGTGATTATATTTCCATAACAACCCGTTGTTATTGACATGATGCGTATATAAGAACATCATCACTGCGACCGTTGGTGAGGAGGAGGACAATATGAAACGCGCGGTATCTGCTTTCCTGGATGCATGGCTCGCGGATTCCAACCGCAAGCCACTGGTGATGCGCGGGGCGAGGCAAGTGGGCAAAACGTGGCTCGTTCGCGCTTTGGCGCAGCGCCATGCGAGGCAACTGATCGAAGTGAATCTGGAACGTCGACCGGAACTGGCCGATCACTTCCGCGACAACGATTGCTCCCGGACGATTGCGGATCTGGAGGCGGATTTGGGTGTCACGATTCGACCCGACTCGTCGATTCTTTTCCTCGACGAAATACAGGCCACCCCACGCCTCCTGGCCTTCCTGCGGTGGTTCCACGAGGACATGCCGAACCTGCCGGTCGTGACGGCCGGATCCCTGCTCGATTTCGCGCTACGGGACCACGACTTCAGCATGCCCGTCGGCCGCATTGCCTACTGCCACGTGGAACCGGTCACGTTCTACGAATACCTGGACGCTTCCGGTCATGACAAGTTGCGATCGGCGCTTGTGACCGCGGCGGAATCAAACGACCTCAGCCCCCGCCTTCACCAGAAGGCGCTGGACCTCTTTGCCCAGTACTGCCTGGTCGGGGGGTTGCCGGAAGTGATGGCCGACTGGATCGACAGACAGGATGGCGAGCGGCGGCTCCAGCTTCAGCGGGATCTGATCGCGACCTATCGGGACGACTTCAACAAGTACAGGGATCGCGTGCCCGCCGATCTGCTTCGCCGCACGATGGCTGCCGTTCCGCAACAACTGGGCGACCGATTTGTTTACGCCCACGTCGACGCGGACGTCCGGCATCGCGACACCAAGCGGGCGCTCGAACTCCTGGCTCTGGCGCGCGTCTGCCATCGGATCGAGCACACCGCCGCCAACGGATTGCCGCTGGGAGCGGAGACGAATCCGCGCCTGTTCAAGACCATCCTCGTAGACATCGGTTTGACCTCGGTGCAACTGGGGCTTTCGGCACTTGATCTGCGTGACCTTGACAGGGTGGTGTGGGCCAACAAGGGCGGCCTGGCGGAGCAGTTCGTCGGCCAGCATCTTCGTTGCCTCTTCCGGCCCTTTGAAGAGCCCCGGCTGTTCTACTGGCAACGGACGGCAGGACGGCAGGGAGAGATCGACTATTTGGCCCAACAGGGCAGTCTCATCGTGCCGATCGAGGTGAAGGCCGGCACCGCGGGGTCTATGAAATCCCTGCATGCCTTCATGCAGGGCAAGCAGTTGTCTCTAGCCGTCCGATTCGATACGAACACACCTTCCGTTCAGGAGCTGAACGTTCGAACGACCACCGGGGACCTCGTGAAGTACACCCTTGTTTCGCTTCCCCTCTACATGGTCGAAAGCCTCCCCGCTACTGTGGAACAAAAGCTGAAAACTGAAAGCTGAAAGTAGGGGGTTCAGGGTTCAGGGTTCAGGGCTTCAGGGCTCGGGGCGGGGTTCAGGGTTCGGGGACCACGAATTCTTCGACACGGCGTGAACGGGTACGTGGAGAAAAGGCTGAAAACTGAAAGCTGAGAGCTGAAATGAAGAATTGGCGGAAAACAGGAGGCAGAAGTCAGAAATCAGGAGGTCGGTTAAGTCGGGTTCGGGGGTGGCGGACAGGATTTGTTGGATTTTTGGGATGGTTGTGGGGGGGCCTCGTGCTCGGTCTCGTCGTCGGCCCCATCCCGTACACGTACCCGTGCACGTACACGAATTTTCCGGCACGGCGTGAACGGGTACGGGTACGTGGACGGGGGGGGCGGGAGGGGATTACGAGTAAGATTACGATTACGAGGAAGAGAGTGAGAAAAGGCTGAAAACTGAAAGCTGAAATAAGGAGGAAGGAAGACGGGAGGCAGGAGCCAGAAGTCAGAAATCAGGAGGTCAGTGACAGCCGGGTTCGGGGGAAGAGGACAGGATTTGTTGGATTTTCGGGATGGTTGTGGGGGGGCTGAGAGCGGGGTTCACGGGCAAGGGGGGCTTGGCGGGCGCCAGGGCCTCTTGCGCGGCCGTCACTTGCCCGGGGTTGGAGTCGCCGGCTTGGCGCGCGCGCTTTTTAGCTCTTTCCGCAGGTTCGTCACGATGCCCGTGTAGGCATTCCTGCCGCCAGCGGCTACCTCAATTGCGTCCAGAAGGCGCTCCGTCTGATCGAATTCAGAACGCCGGATCAGGCCATACGCAGCGTTGCCCACGAGGCGGGTGTTCTTGACTTCGTTGGTGCGGGACAGGATCTGCTGCAGGAGCGTGGTTGCCTCGTCCATCCGGTCGCATTTGGTCAGCGCCACCAGATGGTTTGCAAGATTCCCTTCGGCGGCGGGCCCTGGCAGGGACAACGCCTCGAGCCGGGCCGCCCACTCCACAACGGCCGCCGCATCACCTTTCTCGAGCAAGTAACCGTGAACCATGCTGATGTTCATCGCGGCGGCCTTCTCGTCGGTAAGTGACTCGACATAGGCGGCTTGCGCGTCGGCCAAGCGGCCGCAGTACAGAAGCAAGGTAATCAACTTGCGCGAGAGGACCGGGCGATCCGCAGCGCAGGCCGGATTGCTCACGGCCTTATCGAGGAGATCAACGGCGGCGTTCGTCTGGCCCTGCTGGAAAAGCTCCTGCGCCTTGACCACGATTCTTCCTGCCTCAGATTCCGGCTTGAGGATTCCGGGTGGCGGAGTTCGCAGAAAGATGGCGAGCGCGGTCGGCACGCGGTTGGTGGATGCCGGTGTCTGAGCGGCTGCGATCGGCACCGGCGTTGCGGACGCGGCTCTTGCTGCGGGCTCCCGCTCTTGCCGGCTGCAGCCGGCAAGAAAGAGGGCGCCCATCATGAGCAACACTGCTTGTTTCACGGGTGTGCCTCCTGTTGCGAAGCCTCGCGATAGGGCTTGCCGGCGCGGTAAAGGGTCAGCCGCGCCCGGATCTCGTCGGCCAACGCCGATGATGGGCCAACGGCTTGGGCGCGCGCCAGGGCCTCTTCCGCCGTTGCCACGGCTTCAGGAAACCGACGGGCCTCGGCGTAAGCTGCGGCCAGGGAGTCCAGAGGCACCACCTCCTTGCGGGCGGTGAGTTGGCAGGCACGCTCAGCCAGGCGAACCGCCTCGGCGCCGTCACGCAGTTGCGGGTCCGCCGCGGTGGCGCGGATCCACGCCAAATTGTTCATGGGGCGCAGCGAATCGGACCTGATCCGCAGTGCCTGTTCGTACTGTCCGATCGCCTCCGCCATTCGCCCGGCCTGCTCAAACACCAGCCCGAGATGGTCGTGCGCCTCCACATAGTCCGGCTTGATCCGCAGCGCCTGCTCGTAATGCCCGATCGCCTCCGAGGGCTTGCCGATTTGCACGAGGGCCAGCCCCAGATTGTTATGCGCCTCAGCGCAATCCGGCTTGATCCGCAGCGCCTCCTCATAGTGACCGATCGCCTCGGCAGGCTTGCCGGCTTGCACAAGCGCCAACCCGAGATTGACGTGGGCCTCAAGGCCGTCCGGTCTGATCCGCAGCGACTCCTCGTAGTGCCCGATCGCCTCCTCAAGTTTGCCGGTCTGCACCAGCGCCAGCCCGAGATTGACACGCGCCTGTATGTAATCCGGCCGGATGCTCAGCGCCTGCTCGTAATGCCCGATCGCCTCCGCCAGCTTGCCCATCTGCTGCAGGATATTTGCGAGATTGTAGTGCGCCTCCGCCAGATCGACCGTGAAGATGTTCCCCGTCGTCGGGGGGCGTTGCTTCGGGGCATCCCCGGACGCGCTGAGGATCTCTACGATCCTGGCACCATATTCCGATGCGGCGGCCAGCCGATGCTCCTCGAGCGCGATCACGGCCAACATCCCGTAGGCGGCGATGAAGGCCGGCCGGCTCTCGATCAGCGCGAGCAACTCCCTCTTGGCCTCCTCGTTTCGGTTCGCGTAGAACAGGTTGGCCGCCTTATCGAAGCGCGTATACGTCGGGAGAAATGCCTTGGGGTCTTCCTGGCTTGGGTCGAATGCGGAAGCGGACGGCACGGCGCCGCCGCCCACGTAACCGAGGGACTGGAGACGCTTGACGGCTTCGGGATCGACGGCCGCAGCACCGCGCCGGGGAGCCGCGGCGTCCATCTCCTGCAGCGTCGCCTCCAAGCGTCCTCGCATCCGACCGGCCCGCTGCGACTCCTTCCCGGCGAGATTGGTGTGTTCCCCAGGATCACGCTGCAGGTCATACAGCTCCTCCCCGGGGGCACGGATATACTTCCACCCGGCTTCGACAAGGCCTTGCAGCGTGCTGCATTGAAACGTCGCAGGCTCCAAGGACTCACAGTAAACCGGCCGACGACGGTCGGGCACCGGCCCACCCTCCAGGCAACGGCGCAAACTCACCCCTTCAACCTGCGCGGGCGTCTTCAGGCCGACCAGATCCAGCACCGTTGGCATGAGGTCCACCAAGCTGACGATGGCCGCCACCTGGCGGCCGCTGCTGGCCCGGTGCGCCCGGATGATCAGCGGCACATGCAGCGTGCTCTGATAAACGAAGAAGCCGTGCTTGGCTTCGCCGTGCTCCCCAAGGCTCTCACCATGATCCCCCGTGATGATGAGCAAGGTGTTGTCGTCGGCCCCGAGTGTGCGCAGCTTCGTCAGGACCTCGCCGACACACTGGTCCACATACGCGATCTCTCCGGCGTAGAGGTCCTCCGCATAATCCCGCGCAAAGGGGGGCGGCGGACTGTATCGGTAATGAGGATCGTAATAGTGGAGAAACAGGAAGAAAGGCTTCCGGGCATGCTCCTGCAGCCACGCCAGCGCGGGACGATTAACCTCCTCGGCGGTGCGCTCGGTGCCCCATGAGGACTTCTCGCTCCTTCGGGTGAAGCGGCCGTCGTAGGTGTCGAACCCCTGATTGAGGCCAAACCTGGCGTCCAGCGGGAACCCGCCCACAAAAGCGCCTGTTTGATAGCCGGCTTCATGTAGAACCCTGGCCAGCGTCACGCTGGCCTCATCAAGGCGATACCCGTCGTTCAGTCGCACTCCGTGAGTCGGCGGGTAGGTTCCGGTGAACATCGAGCTGTGCGCCGGCATCGTGAGGGGTACGGGCGTCAACGCGTGTTGAAACAGCACGCCGGATCGGGCCACCGCATCTATGTTCGGCGTGCTCGGCCGTTTGTACCCGTAGCAGCTCAGGCGATCCGCACGGCACGTGTCGATGCTGATGAGTACGACGTTGCGAATGCCGGCGGAGCAGAAGCGGTTGTAGAGCCCCCACCCGGCCCAGCCTACGGCGATGGCGGCTGCAACCAGGATCACAGGCACGGACAGGCGCGGAACACGCCATCTGCGGACTCGTTCCGCACAACTGTTTGCCGGCCCCGAGGGGGGCTTCGCTCGCGGCCCTGTGCCTGTTTTCCCGGTTTTGTGCAAGGACATATTGGCAGACGTGCGTGCTCACTCAGGAACAGGCTTATCTCGCGCACTTTTTACAGTGTCCCGCAGCCTCGACACCCTGTCGGCGTACGCCTGATTACTGCCGACCGCCGCCTCAATGGCATCCACAAGGCGCTCCGCATTGCCGAAATCGGAGCGTTTGATCATGCCGTATACGACACTGTCCAAGACGAACATGTTCTTGGCCACGTCATCGGTTCCGGTTCGCGCCACAACCTCGGGCACGCGCTGGACCACTTCGTCCACTCTGCCGGCCGCACTGAGCGCCATGAGGTTGTCCTTGAGATTCTGGTTCTTCGCTCGCCCCGACAAGGGCAATGCGTCCAACCGCTCTGTCCAAGCCAAGGCGGCAGCGGCATCGCCTTTCTCTTCGAGCAGATAGCGCGTCACGATAGAGCCACTAAACACCCCCGGCAGATCTTCCGTGGCGTATTGTGCGCATACGGCCTGCGCATCGTCCACACGTTCCGAGGCCAGCAACACGGCCGTGAGCAGATGGAGGATCGCCAGATGACCGTCTTCTTGCGCCGGATCATCGAGTGCCTTGGTCAGGAGGTCAGCCGCCGCATTCACCTCGCCCTGCTGGAACAACTTCTGCGCTTGCGCGACCACGTTCGTGGCCTCACCAACCCCGGCTGCACCAGGGGGCGGCATCCTGAAGAACTCCGCAACAGAACGCGGCATTCGACTGGTGGCGGCGACGGGCTCAGACGCAACGGGCACGGGCGCAACTTGCGCGACGTGCGGCATCTCCGGCTTGGCAGGCATCGTGGGTTTAGCCACGGGGTTAACCTGTGATGGAACGGCAGCCACCGGCGCCGCCTTGGCGGACGGCGCATCGGCCTCGGGTTTCTGCGGTTCGCGGCCACAGCCGACGAGAAGAACGGCACCGGCGATCAATGACACTGCTTGCTTCACGGTAGCACCTCCTGCGATTAATTCCGGGAGCCTCAACCACTACGATAGGAACGATAGCGTCATCCCAACAGAAATGACCAGCATAATTACGGCGCGCGCATCGGGGGAGGGGCGCATCCCCGTTCCAGTGCAAGTATAGTATGGGTAGTGTCAGGCCCGCGGTCGGGGCTGGCGGCATCGCGCGCCGTCTTTTCGGTGTCGGGGTCGGCATCGCGATCGGTATCGACCTCGGAAGGGCGGCCCCTCGTGCTCGGGCGCGTCGTGGACGGGCACGAGTACGCGTACCCGTGCACGTACGCGAATTCTTCGGCACGGCGTGAACGGGGACGGGGAGATGGGAGAAAAAGCTGAAAGCTGAAAGCTGAAATTGGGAAGGGAGGGAAGACTGGGGACAGCAGCCAGAAGACAGAAGTCAGGAGGTCAGTTAGGCCGGGTTCGGGGGAAGAGGACAGGATTTGTTGGATTTCGGGATGGTTGTGTGTGAGGAAAAGCTGAGAACTGAAAGCTGAGAGCTGAAATTGGGAAGGGATGGAAGACTGGGGACAGGAGCCAGAAGACAGAAGTCAGGAGGTCAGTTAGGCCGGGTTCGGGGAAAGAGGACAGGATTTGTTGGATTTCGGGATGGTTGTGTGTGAGGGAGGCCGGCCCCTCGTGCTCGATGCGGCCCCATCACGTACACGTACCCGTGCACGTGCACGAATTTTCCGGCACGGCGTGAACGGGTACGGGTACGTGGACGGGGGGGGTACCTCGTGCTCGTCCTCTTCGTCGTCCTCGAGTCGGCCCAATCCCGTACGCGTACCCGTGCACGTACGCGAACTCTTCGGCACGGCGTGAACGGGTACGGGTACGTGGACGGGGACTGCGGCCGCCGAGGCCGTCGGCCCTCCAATGCAAGGCGAGCCCATTCGCTGGGGGGAGGGGCGGCCT
>CAYOIT010000206.1:0-5766 GCA_964404035.1 uncultured Verrucomicrobiota bacterium
CGGACCGTGACGCTTTCGCTGCCCACCCTCAAAACGATGTCGTAAGGACCGCCCACCGGAAGACGGGCGAGAGTTCCCTGCCAGCGTCCCCGGCGACAACGTCCCACCGGCGTGTCCGAAAAGCCCCTGATAGCGGTGCCCTTCTTCAAAACCGTCGCACGCACCTCGCCGTCGGTGGGCGAGGCGGCATGACCTCGGAGGCGGGCCGAGGCGAACCCCTGCCTGTTCCGCTGAAGAACCTGGTAAGGCATCAATCCGGAAGTGATATTCATCCTTAATCCTGCAGTTCAAAGAGGTTTTGACAGGATAACATGATATTCACATCTTCATCCTGTTCATCCTGTCCAAATGCTCTTTCTGGGTTCATCATGGGTGCGTCATTGGGTGATGGCTCACTCCCGATTGATTCGCACCGACTTGATAAAAAGGTTTCTCCGGCCGCCGGGCGCGGCGTTGAAGTACTGGATTTGAAAAAGGCCGATCCCCGCCTCGGCGCCCGACACGTGGAACGTGTAGTCCTTGTACTCGCCGGGCGTAACGGCGGCGCTGCCGGCACGGAGGCGTCCCAGATAGACGGTCATGACCGGATCGATCTGTTCGTCGGGTTTGCCCCGCGCGCTGATGGTGATGGCGTACTTTCCGTCCTGTTCGAGATGCAGGTAGGAGCCACGTACGCCCTGTGACCAGAAGACCCAGTCGCCGTCCTTGGTTATCTCGGCATTCTCCTTACCGTAGTCCATCCGTTTGAGCGCCAGTCCTTCGGCAGGCACCGACGGAAACACGGAAGGGTCATCCAACTGGGCCGCGGTCAGGCCGAGTTCTTTGAGCGTCCACTCGAAGCCCTGCCGCATGCGGGCGACCCGTTCCTTGACGACCCACGATGCCGCGGCCGCCTCCGCACTGGCGAGATGCCGGCGCATGTCGACCAGGACGGTGTACCGGAACGCATCAGGGGTCGCCTGGTAACTGTAGCCACCGCCGTGAAGGTTGATGCCGCGGCGGATCAGGTGGTCTTCGAGCGTCGTGTAGTAGGCTCGCATTGGCGCCTGGGCCTCGCGGAAGAATCCGCTGAAGAACTCATCCAGCAGGTCGGTGGCCTTTCGGTCGGCATTCCAGAGCAGGCGCGGATAGGCATAGTGATTCCAGGGGCTGTAGGGCAGGCTGGCCGTATCGGCCTGGGTGCCACCCTCGAGCGCTCCGAGCCCGCTGAGGAACCTGGCGTGGTCGGCGAGTGCCGTCACCAGCGGCACGGGCATCAGGGACGAGGCACGGTTCTCATTGAGCAACGTGTAGTCGTAGTGCTCCAGATGGTCGCACCGCCGCCGCCATTCCTCCCAGCAGGCTTTCATCGCCGCGTTGGCGGAAGCGTCCATCGGCAGGTTTGGTGCGACGTAGTGACAGACCTCGACGATCACGTTGTCCGGCAGCTTGGCGAGTTTGCGTGGCGGGGAGAGCACGTTGGCATAGGCGAGGGCCTTGAGGCGCACGTGCGGCCGGGTGGCCCGGAGACCGTCGGCAACGGCCGCCACGAAGGCATAGTAGGCGTCCGACGCCATGAACGTGGGCAGGGCGCAGTAGGGCAATACGGGCTTCTCCAACGGCTCATACAGGGCCCGGCAGGACGGGCATTCACAGAAGGACGCCGCATCCATCGGCAGCAGGTTCAGGACGGCCGTCGAATCGGGTCCGTCCGTGATGGCGATGGCTTTGGCCGTCACGAAGGCGATCAGGCCAGTGCTGGTGAGGCAGGGCGCAGGGCCGCCCTCCCACGGCGGCCGGCGTTGACCGGAGCCCGCGTCGCCCGCCGTCTTTGGCATGCCCCACCACTCCGGATGCTGCTTCAAAAGGCGATCGGGCACGACGGCATTGAAGTTGTGGGGATACCCGTCGAAACCTTCCTTGTAATCCTCCGGCCACTGCTGCGGCGCGCCCAGGAGATGAGGGGGTGGGGGAACCTCGGACCCGCCGAGCACGGCGCCAGCCCCTTTCCATGACGACCGGTAACCGTTGCGCCACCAGAAGAGAAAAGCCGGATTGTCCGGCTGTGTGCCGAACGCGCTCAGGTCGAAGTTGGCGCTCCGGCGGGTGGCCGAGGGCGTGAAGCGGAGCGGCAGGCCTTGCAGGTTCACCCCCTTGTCCGACGGCACGACATCGCCATGCGGATCGGGGTAGAGCCAGCGGACGCCCTGCAGTTCCAGAAAGGCCCAGACGCTCGCCCTTACGTTGGCGTACGGCCAGGCACGAAACAGCACGGTCCGTCCAGCACGCTCGACATTGACCTCGTCGATCGGCAGGAGACCGGCTTTGCGGTTGGTCTCCATGGACACCCAGTTTGTGGCCAACGGGGCGAGATCGACGATCGTATAGAGCGTGCCCGGATAGTCATTGGTCCGGTCGGGGGTGATCACCGGGATCGGCCGGCCGGTCAGTTCGCCAATGTAATAACGCAGTTCTTCGGCCGCGCAGCGCAGCGGCGCCGGCGCATTGGTCGCCAGTACCACGGCATCGGACGGCGTTAAGGCCGCGGCGTTGGTGCTCCCGTACAGTTCCAGTTCGGCTACGCTCCACGTCAGGGGTTTGTCGGTCGTGGTCTCGACGCGGACATAGCGGCCTGTGAGCGGCTGAAGCATCAGGTCGACATACCCCTTGGTCATCAGCATGTCACCCTTGCCTTCGGCCTGTAGTCGCTGCCGGATTCCATCGATCTTCCACCATTCCTCGGTGAGTGGCAGGAAGGACAGTGTCTTCGTCTCGCCGGGTGGAAACGTGTCCTTTTTCGACACCCTGAGCCGCAACGACGGGGGACAGGCCTTGGTCAGGGCCCCGGGTGTCATGAAGACCCGCTGCAGCACGGCTTCGCACCCGAGGTCGACGACAAAGCCCAGCGTCGTTGAACCGGCCAGTTCGATATCGGTTTCGGAAATCTCCTGCGTCCAAGCCGTGGCCAGGCTATTGTCGACCATGGCTCGGTTGAGCGTCTGGCCGGACGAGGCGTCTTTGAACGACCAAGCCGCGGACGGTAACTGGCCGGCGCAGACGGCGCCCGCCAGCAGTGACAATAGAACTCCTAGACGCAATAGATGCATGCGATCATCCTAACCCGGCATAGCCGGAACTAAATCTAACATCGATAGACAGGATAGACAGGATAATGGAAGGGCAGGACTATCCTGTTCATCCTGTATATCCATGTTTCACTTCTTAGTTCATATCCATTGAGGGTCAACGAGTTGTGGCATCGATCCCCCAAATCATTACCCTTGTGCGATTGTTTCCATTCATCAGGAACTAATGAGAAGCCAACGAGGTATCGTCTCAGACCGAAGGACATGTAGGGTCGCCGCTTGTCGGCGTGCCGCTCTTTCGGCCTCCGGCAAGCGGAGGCCCTACGGAAAACTTGACTCATTTGCACACCATTATCCCAAACAAAAGCACTCGAGCCGTGGGCCTGTTAGCGGAACACGAAGCTTGAGCCCTTGGACGGGAACCACCAGTTGATGTTGTGGCCGAGACTGTCGCCCCTGGTGGCATAGAGGGTCTGCCCGCCGCTGGCGTTGCTGTCCTTGACGATGACCGCCCGAATGTTCTGCGGAGCGTTCGTGGGCTGCGTGAGGTACCACCACGCCCCGTCCACGGTGGAGAGGAGGGTCAGGTTGTCGAGGATGAGTGCGCCCAGCACGGTGTTGGTCTTGCTGGCCTCGAAGGTCAGGACCTTGCCGGCGTTGGTTGCCGTCAGGTTCCAGAAGAACGTATGGCCATAGACCGTGCCCGCATTGGTGCCGGCCAGGATGACGGTGCTGTTGGTGCCGGCTGAAAGACCAGTCACGCCAGTCCGCCGGTTCATCCAATGGCCGTAGGCCGTCAGGGTCTGATTGCTCGCGAGGGAGAGTACGGCGGCGTTAGTGATGATGACGTCCCCAACCACCGCGCCCGTCACGTTGCTCGAAATCAGAGTCACGGCGGCGGGGCCCGCGTTGGTTGTATCAACGATCAGCGTTCCATAGCTGGCCGAGGCCCCCTTGAGATAGACCGTCCCTGCGCCGCCATTGGTGTAAGAACCGCCGCGGGCACCGCCGCGAGCCTGGATGGTGAGGGCCCCGAAATCGTCGGACGCCGTCAAGTAGACGGCAATCCGCCCGCCGCCACCGCCGCATCGGTCGAACGACTTGCTGCCATCGGCCAGAATCGAGCCACTGCCCGCCAGCGAGGCGCAGGTGATGTTGATCGAGCCTCCCGCTCCCCGGCCGTTGAAATTGTTCACGGCATACGTATACGCACACGCGGAGATGGACGAGCCGGCATTCACCGTCAGCAGGCCGCCCGCAGTAAGCTTGATCGCGCCGCCGCCGGCGTTCAGCCACGGAACCTGGAGAGGTCCCGCGCTGCCCAGCGTCACCGGATTGGTAATGGACCCGTAGGTGCCCCCCGCGGCAGTGCCCGCGTAGCCTCCGCCGCAACCCCCATGCCCCGCGCTGTTCTCGATGATCGTTGTCGTGCTGGGACCGTTGCCTCCCGTATAGCCTTGTCCGTCCACGTTGATGGGGCCGGCAAGTGTGAGATTGCTGACCACGGTGAGTGCCAGCGTGTAGAGCGAAGTGGTTGTGTTAAACGTGTGCGAGAGCCGCGCATTCGTCGCGACGGTGAGATCCCCGGGGATTGTGACCGGCACATCGATATTCAGCGTGTAGTTCCCGGAGATGTTCGTCGGAATGGTCAGGCCGCTGGCCGGACTGCGAATGGAGACAAAGGCATTCCCAACGCCGCTTCCGATGATGTTCGCCTGGCTGAAATCGATGTTCGTGCGGATGCCGATGTTCCCGCTATTCATGATCACGACCTGTGAGAAGCCGTTCAACGCGGTGCCGGGCAACAGCATGGTCGTCGCTTTCTGCGGCAACTTGTTGTTGTTGTCGACGATCAACTTGCCCTGGCCTTCCGACTGGGCTGACGTCTGCAGGTAGATGGTTCCGGCGGCACCCGGGCCGGTGCCAGCGCCGCCAGAGGCGGCAAACGTCACGCCCCCGAAGTCCGTTCCGGAGGCCAGCCAGACGGCAATCCGGCCGCCGCCGGCGCTATCGAAGACGGCGTCGTATCCGCCTTTCGCGGAGAGGGTCCCGGTGCCGCTCAAGGTGGCCGTCTTGAGGAAGATCGAGCCCCCGGCGCTGGTCGGGCGGTTGCCCGCCATATCAATGCCGTCAACCGTAATGAGCGAACCTGCGGCGAGAACGGTGGCGCCCGTGACCACAAGTTTGATCGCGCCGCTTCCGTTGCGGTTGCCCCAATAGGTGTCATAGCCCGCGCCGCCCAGGCTCACAGGCTGGGTGATGGATCCATAGGTTGTGGCTTCGCGGCGGGATCCGTCGCCTCCGTGTGACCCCATGCGGTTGTAGCCGCCTGGCCCCGGTCCTTCGGTATAGGCAAACCCGAACTCCCTGGCATCGAACCGGCCGCCGGACCCGAGCGTCAGGTTGCCGCCGACCGTGAAGACGCGTCCCGTGCCCTCGCCGCCGGCTGAGGCGCGCTGACAGTAGATCGTGGCATTGCTGACCACCATGTCGCCGCCCACCGTGAGCGTCCCGGCGCACCCCGTTACGAATTGCCATGCACCGGTGGACATGGAAAAGTCGTGGGCCACGGTCAGACTGTTGCTCTGCGTGATCGTTCCTCGATAGCCCGCATTCACCGATACCGAGTAGACGGTGCCGGCAAAAGCGGCATCGATCAGTGCATTGCTCACGCCGCCGGCATCGAAGATGGCGTCATCCA
>CAYOIT010000206.1:5866-7578 GCA_964404035.1 uncultured Verrucomicrobiota bacterium
ATGTCGGTTGCACCGCCCGCGTTGTTGACGCCCGGCGGTCCGCGGGTCGCGAATGACGATCCGTTGGTGGCGGCCCAGGCTGTGGCAACCGAATTGCTCGCGCTGTAGGTCCAGAAATAGGTCGTGTTCGGCGTGAGGTCTGTAAGGGTGTTGGTAAAGGTCGCCCCCTCCGCGCGGCTGCCGAGATTGCTGACACTGCCGCCGGTCGTCCAGGCCGTGGCATTGGTCATGCCGTTATTCGTCGACCAGTAAAGATACACAACTGCCGCCGGGATGCCGTTCGAGACCAGTGTCCCCACGACGTCCGCCGACGTGTTTGCCAGGTTTAGAGAGCTGCCGTTGGAGATAGCCGGCGCACTGAAATCGTTCTCCGGCAGGGTGCCCCAGTACACGGTGCCGACCGCCCCCGTGGTGCCGCCGTCGGTTCCTGTGCCCGGCTGCACGGACGCGGTTAGCCCGCTGGTCTGGTTGGTAACAGACCACACTTGGATGCGACCGCCGCCGCCCCCGCCACCGGCCCAACGACGCCCAACACTGCCGTTCGCGGTCAGGCTACCGGTGGTCCCTTGCAGGGTGCGGCACTTGAGGTAAATGCCGCCACCCGAGCCGCCGCCGCTGCGTTCTCCAACGCTGGGGTTCGGTGTCGCCCCGCTGGCTTTGAGATATCCGTTCAGGGTCAAGGTTCCGCCGGCCTCGATCCAGATCAGGCCACCACCATCGCCGGCCCGGAGTGTGCCATCGCTTTTATTGCCGCCGCCGCTGCCGGCGAAAACCGGCGGGGCGTTGGAGACGCCGTAGATGCCGCCCCCGCTCGCGGGGGCACTCCCACCGTCGCCGCCGAGGCCGCCGTAGCCACCACCCCCGGCGTAGGCGCTGCCGCCAGTGCCAAACTTCCCGCCCCCCGGTCCAAACCCGTTGGCGCTGGTGTTCGCTGGGGCCCCCCAGTAGCCCTTGCCGTCTGCGTCAAATCCGGAAGTTGTGTCGGTGATGTTCAGGTTCGTGACCGTGAAACAAATGGATCCGCCGTTGATCGGCTGGCCGGAGGGATAGACGACGGAACCCTTCGTGAGGGTCATGGTGCCGGCCACGTTGACCCACGCGCCGGTGCGCGACGTCGAATTCGTCATCGCGGCGTAAACATAGAGCCGCCCCGTGTTGACCATCGATACGTTCCCGTTGACGGTGAGGGTGGGGGGGGTGCTGTCGACATCGGGGGTGAGCGAAAGCGAGGTGTTGCTGATTGACAGGTCGCCACCGCAGATGAGCGAAGAAGCGTTGGTGAGTGTCAGCGCGTCGCTGTTGGTGGTGCCTGCGAGCGAGAGGTGCGAGCTCACGTTGAGCTGCAACCGCGCTCCGACAGATAGGGCGGCGTTCGTGATCGCCAGTTGGGCGGGCGACCACGAGGAGAATCCCAGCAGCACGGCACTCGCAGTGCGGCCGTTCCAAACGGTGGGCAATACCCGGGAGTCGTTGACGTAGAGGGTGCCGGAGGCCCCGTTGCCGCCGCCGTCCCTGCCGAGCGCACCGGCACACCGGAACTGAACGTAGACCGCCGGTGCACCGGCTTGGGTGGCCGGGTCCACGACGACCGCGATGCGTCCTCCTCCCCCGCCGCCGGGCCACCAGCCTTGCGGGATGCCTCCTATGACGCTTAGCAGGCCGTTGGTTCCAGCGAAGGTTTTGCAGGCGATGTAGATGCCTCCCCCCGAGCC
>CAYOIT010000207.1:0-7516 GCA_964404035.1 uncultured Verrucomicrobiota bacterium
CGGCGGGCAGCGTAGTGCCCGCCGTACTGCCGTAGTGCGAGGGAAACGCATGAGTAGGGCTGGCGCTACGTCGCCAGCCATCTGCGCGGCGGGCAGCGTAGTGCCCGCCGTACTAAGAAAAGGCGTCCCGGCTCCAGCTCACTTGACCGACATCACCTTGAAGGTCTGAAGGACTGGGCCCATCTTGATTTCGAAGGTCTCCCCCGCCATCTTGCCCACCACAGCCTGCCCCAAAGGCGAGCGGCTGGTGACGATCGTGATCTCGTCCTTGCCGACGAGCAGCGTCTCACCGCCGGCAGCCGTGCCGAACAACAGGGTGCGCTTGGTCCCGTCGTCGGCCTTCAGCCGGACCAGGGCACCAAGCTGAACGCGACTGCGGGGAGGTAGCGCCTTCACCGGCAGCACCCGGAGCGACGCCAACGCATCGGTCAGTTCTTCCACGCGCTTGGCCTGACCCCGCGCCAGAAAAGAGGACTCGAGCTTGAAGGTATCGTACTTGTTCTCGGCCCGATGCTCGTCACTCGTGGCCGTGGCGAAGGACGACTTCGCCGCCGCGGTAATGGTTTCGAGATCTTTTTCCAGTTGCTCGATAAAGCGCAGATGGATGTCGTGTTTGGTCATAATCGTACCCATACTCTCAGCGTTTGGCGCCGGCGGCGGGAAAGTAGCGGCTATAACGACTGAGAAAATCCGCGTCTTTCGTATCGAAACGGACCGCCAGACCGTCCCTATACTCCGTCAGCCGCGCCCCCGCACCGGGAGACTCCACCGCCTTATCAAACGCCTTGGGGTCGTTCTTATACCACTGATACCGTGCCAACCCAAGGAACACCACAACAAAACGGGTCAGGCTTGGATCCTTGCATCCTTTGAACCGGTTCACCATCGCAGCGGGTGCGCCCGTAACGCGCCATGGTGCCCGATCCACTCTGCACGCGAGGGAGTATCGTTTCCCACGATTCGTCACACCAGCACAAAAAGCTCCATCACCCCACCAGAATAACGCGGACAGACCAGGGCGGGAGGTCGCGAAGGGTGATCTGGCCGCCCAGTTTCCCGGGCTTCAGCGACACGTTCCGGTCGCGTTGCCCAGGTTCCAGAATGCGAACCCGCTTGGCGGACGCCCGAATGTGGATCGTGGCCTCAGGAATGGTGTCCAAGCCTGCGTTGAGCAGTACCAGGCCCGCCTTCCTCCGGTTGGCCGACATCCTCACTATCGGCACCAACGGCACCGTCTCGTCGATCCGTACCGGCGCTTTCCCGCGACTGAGCCAGTCGGCGGCATTCTGGAACTGGAGGCGCTTGGCCACCGAATGAAGGAAGATCCAGGGGGCATACCCCATCACCACAACCCTGCCGCCCAACTCGTTCTCGAAGGCCGTCATGCAGGGCCCCTGCGTCCGTCCAAAGTAGTCCTCCATCACGGCCAAAACACGTACCTTCGCCGCCGTCGGCTCCAGAACATCGCCCAGTCCGCGGGCATCACCCCAGAATTCGATCCGGGCATCCCGCACATGATCCTTGAAACACCCATTAAGGGCATCGCCGGTGAACCGCTCCCGCAGGCCATTGTCGAGCCGTTTGGCCAGCCGCACTCCGGTCAAGGACGCCAGTCCCCTTTCCGCAAGCACCTCCAACGCCGTCGAATCCAGCAACACGCCGCCGGAGAGCATCCCCTTCAACTGGTCATCGGAAAAGGCTTCCGCGACCCGGCCGCACAGGACCGTTCCGCACCCGGGCGCATCCGTGGCAATCGGAAGACCGAGCTCAGCCAGTGCCATCGGGCGGTTGACGTCATAGGTCGAAGGGGGCGACAACCAGCTCTCACCCGCCCTGACCTTGCGGCGGGCAACCAGTTGGCGGCTCCAGGCCGACCACAGCCCGGTCGTGGGGAGCCCGTCAACATGCTCCACCCACTTCTCCCACAGGGGACGAACGGCGGGAATCCGCTGCACCAACGGCATGAAGTCCTCGTAGTTCGTCGTCAGCCCAAACAGGTTGAAGGCAATGCCATTATGTCCCTGCGCCAGGGCCAGGGTGCATTCATCAATCAACGCTGTGCCTGACTTCTTGAGAAGCTGGTACGGGAAATTCTCGACTTCATACTGGATATCCGTCACTCCCGGCGGAAGCGAGGCCCGCTGCCACCCGCAGTCAATCGACTTCCGGACCATGTCCATGGGCGTGGCGTCGCAATAAAACCCGCCGCCCGGCCGGGCCTTGGTCGCCTTGAGGGCGGGAAACCAACGGTCAAGCGCCATGCCTGAATAGGTGGTCCAGCCCGGCCCGCTGGTCATCAGTCCGATCGCCATCTTCGGAGCGACCTTATGGATCGCCGCCTCAATCTCGGCCATCAGAGACTCGATCGTGGCGATGTTCTGTTGAATCCACGCCTCGCGCAGGGCCGCTTGGCCGGGCTGGTCAAAGGCTTTGACCAAAGCCTCACGCTCCCAGGTTTTCCCCACCCGTTTCGCGAACAGATCCAGGCAGACCGGACAGAAACAGCCCCAGGCCACACCATGGTGATGGACGCGGATATCGTCATCGACCCAGATGAAATCGGGCTTGGCGCGGGCCACCAACTCGTATTTTGACCGCACATACTCCCGCATCCCGACAGAGTTCGGGCAGGCGCAGCCTTTCGCCACGCCACCGTCGTGGCCAACCATCCCCTGATACGGCAGTGGGGGCATGTAGGACCAACCTTCGTTAATGTGCCCGATCGTACAGAGCACATTGATGCCGACGGAAGGCACACCTGCCGCCCGAAGGGCCACCATACGGCCCGCCGTCATCTCCATCTGCCGGGTATAGACGTCCAGGGGGATGTATTGGTGATGCGTAATCGAGTCGAACAACGCAAATTCATCCATGATGGGCCGTTGCTGTTTCACCAGGGCCAGCAGCCGGGCAAAGTCCGCATCGTTGTCATAGTTAGGCAGTCCAATCCGCCACGCCAGTTTGAGTGTTGTCTGTTTTTTCATGGTTTTCAAATGCCAAAATGTCTGCTGATCTACTTCCGAGCCGTCTGCTGTCGGACCTTCCGAACGGTCGCCCCTGCCCCATACTCCGCCTTCCGCTCACACACGGCTGTCACTATCGACGACGACTCCGCAAGCCATTCGGGATGCTGTCCCGCCAACTCAAGAAGCCGCAGCGCCGCACCTGACGGCCGCCGTCGCCCCTTCTCCCAACTGACCTCCGTGATCATGGGAACGTTCAGCAGCCTTGCAAAGACCGACTGGCTCACGTTCAACCGCTGCCGAATGCTGACGATCCTGTCTGGTGGCATGTCGCCAACCGGTGGCGGCAGGACTACATGGGAGGTACGCAAGGTCAGTTTCCGTTTGCCTTGCACATGATCGCGAATATCCTCCACGCTCCGGAGAAAGTCTTCCGCGTTGAATTCGACCTCTTTCTTCATGCTCGAAACTCCCGTTTTATTGCCTGCACGGCATCCCGTAGACGTCGCTTTTGCTCAGGCGTCAAATCCTCAATGGCGCCCTTCGTGTAGGCGTAGAACAGAACGACCGTTTCCACGCGCAGTAACAGGAGGTAAATAAACCGCGCCCCGCCACGTTTGCCATGTCCCGGCAGAGCAACACGGACTTTGCGCAATCCGTCCAATCCCGGGATCACATCACCTTGTTCGGGATTCGACGCCAGCCACGTCTGAAACTCCGCATAGGCCTCATCCGACATCAATTCCCGTATCTGTCTCGTGAAAGTCGGATGCTCGATAAACGTCAACATATAAAACCATTACAATGTATGGGTGTCAAGGAACCTCGTCTCTCACCCCACCACATACTTCCCCTCCCCCGCCTGCCGGGCCTGGCCCAGGGTCACAAGGGTCTGCAGGAGTTCCTCAATCTTGTCTACCCGGGCACGAAGAAAGGATTTGGCCAGCATTTCGGCTGTTACAGGGGCGGACTGGGCGCCGAGAAGATCGCGGAGAACCCGAACCTGTTCAGGTAGCGTCTTGGGCCACGGAAGGCGTCTCCCACTTGGACCTTGGGCGTTGGATGTTGGGCGTTGGACGTTCTTGGGCTTCGGCCCCCCCGTTTGAATATCCAACCCACGCTGCTCCTCTTCGCTTCCCGCTTGCCGCTTCCCGCCTGCCGCGTTCTGGTACTCCGGCCGCAACCACCGGATCCGGCCTTTGGCCTCCTCTGCCGCGCGTTCGGCATTGAGGGCCACCAGCTTTTCGAGGATCTGCTGATCGGTCAGCGTCACCGGCCAGCCGTAAGCCTCGAACACCGCCGCATCAAGATCGTCGTGCAGTTGCTTGAGCACCGACACCAACCCCTGCTCGTGAATCTTGCGCTCAGCGGGAGTCAGCGGCTCCGTTGTGGCACGGGCATTCTGCCCGTTGCCGGCTACGGGCTGGAAGCCCGTGCCACGTTGGGTTGCTGGCGCGTTCGATGGTGAAGACTGATGAGATCGCAGTCTCTCCAGCACGTTGTACATCCCCGTCATCGTCAGGTCCGGATGCTCCGCCTGCCGTTGCTTCCGGTGCGCATCCAACTGCTCCGCCAAGTCCCGAATCCGGGCTTTCTGCGCGTCGGTGGCGGCAGGGAATGGGAACGTCTCGAAACAGCGGGTCTTGTTGTAGCGGGGATCGTTACCGACTCCGAGCCGTCCACCCGCCTTCAACGCCCAGCAAACATGAATCCGGCTGCTGAGAACGCCAAGAAAATGGGCATCATCCAAGGCAATGCTGACGAGCATGTTGTCGGGCATGATGGACTGGTCGAGGAAGACAAAAAACCGGTGTTTGGAGGTCTCCACGGTCGCGATGTAGCGGCGGAGGCCGACTAAGGCATCTCGCAACTCAGGGCGCGGTCTGCCGTGTAGCCACCAGTTCTTCCGAATAGCATCGTCTCGGTTCTGATCCCGCTCCGGTTTGACCCTTTCAAGAATCCACTGGTAGACGGCCGGATACTTCGACCGAACCTCGGCCTCGGTGAGGCCGAATAGATCGATTACCATAGCGTCGCGGGAACGTGCTGTCAGATCGCGACCGTTTCGGTACTCGCGGAGGTGAGGACAAGATCGAGTGCCGAGACGAATCGCTTCCTCGCGGGTCACGATGAACCCGGCGCCAAAAAGGCATACCCCACGATTGCTCAGATCCTCATTCGCCTTCAACTCCACCGCCGCCGCCACATCGGCCCCGGTGGTGAGATCGGCGTTGATCCGCCCGCGGGTCGCCGCCAGGTCCACCTCGTAGCCGTTGCCGTCGGTTTCCCTTTCGGCCGTGACCTGATTGAGCATGCCGTCGTGCGCACCGGCCGTGGCCACGGTCATGGCAATGCGGACGGCGGCGCCATCGGCGGCATCGACCCAGGGATGATCGGGGATGGCGAAGAGGAGGGAAAGCGGCTGTTTGCCAGGTAGAGCATCCTGGCGGCGGGCAGCGTAGTGCCCGCCGTACTGTAGGCCGGGCGCTACGTCGCCCGGCATTTCTGCGTTTGCCGCGCTCTCCAAATGCCCCTCCACCACCCGGCGGTTGAAGGTCTGGCGCAGGCTGTTGGTGGTGACAAATCCAAACCTCCGAATCTTCCCCGCACGGGCCAACTTCGCGGCGTGATTCCACCAGTACATCACGAAATCGCTGGATTCGCCCACATCGGCGTGGACCTGACGCACGGTCTCGGTATAGCCGTCGCCCAACGCCTGGCGCATCATGGCCGTCCCGATAAACGGCGGGTTCCCGACGACATAATCGGCTGCGGGCCATTCCGCGGGCCGGGGATTGACGTAGCGCACGGTGGGGGTCTGGGCCGATTCGTCAGGCACTTCCCGCCCGGTGACGGGGTGCGGCCTGGTGGTGCGGCCGTCCCAGCGGGTGACCGGACGGCCCTCGTCATCCAACACCGGCTCGACCTTGTCGTAGGCGATCAGGGCGTCCTTGCACTGGATATTGTGAAAGTTGCGGATGATCGGCTGCGGGGGCTGGACGTGGCCGCGGGTCCGGAAATGCCATTGCAGCGTGCCGATCCAGAGCACAAGTTCGGCGATCGCCGCCGCGCGGGGATTGATTTCCAGGCCCAGCAGTTGATGGGGATCGACCGTCTCACCGGCCATATCCAGCACGGCCTGCCGTTCGCCCAGCGCGTTGAGCAGGTCCAGCACTTCGCCCTCGATCCGCTTGAGGTGTTCGAGGGTGACGTACAGGAAGTTACCGGTGCCGCAGGCGGGGTCCAGCACCCGGATATGGCAGAGCCGCTGGTGGAAGGCCTTCACCTCCGCCACCGCTTTCCTGATCTCGCCCTGGTTGGCCAGCGTGACGGCCGCCGCATGGACGGCGTCCCATTCGGCGCGCACGGGTTCGACGATGGTGGGCATGACCAGGCGTTCGACATAGGCGCGGGGAGTGTAGTGGGCACCGAGTTTATGCCGTTCCTCGGGGGCCAGCGCCCGTTCGAGCAGCGTGCCGAAGATGGCGGGTTCGACATCGCGCCAGTCGTAGTGGGCCGCCTCGATAAGCAGTTGGAGTTGGTCCTTGTTCAGCGGCAGCGCGGTGGCGTCGGCGAACAGGCCGCCGTTGAACTGGAGCACGCCGGCGCGGAGGCTGGTGGAGAAGCCGCCCCGGTTCATTCGATCCCAGAGTTCCTCCACCATGGGCACGAAGTGCTCAGGGGTATCGCTGACGCTCTTGAGCAGGTTGGAGAAGCCCTTGGGGCTCAGCAGACCCACATCCTCGGCGAACATCGTGAAGAGAGAGCGCATCAGGAAGGCGGCGGTGAGTTCCGGCGCGTGGCCGGCCTTTTCGAGCGAGACGGCCAGGCGGGCGAGACTGGCCGCGATCTCGCGGGTGACGCGGGCGCTGCGGCGGGTGGGGTCAAGTTCGAGCGGGACGGTCCAGACCAGGCGCAGGCGTTCGCGGATATCCGGGCGCTCCAGGTCGCGAAGGAAAATCCGGTGACTGCCGGGCGCAGGGAACGGGATATAGGCGCCGCCGGTGCAGGAGAACTCGGAGTAGAGCTCGATGGAATGGCCCACATCCACGACCACCAGAAACGGCGGCCGGCCTTCCGAGGGCGGCAGGGCGCGCACATAGAGTTCGGCCTGACCGCGGGCGCGGAGCATGGCGTCATCCCAGGCAACGGTGCCGCGGCGGGCGGTTCCGGCCTTGAGTTTACGTTTCACCTCGCGGGCGGCTTCGGACAGAGGTTCGGCGGCAGCGGGCTCGTTGGCACCCTGTTTGGCCTCCAACGCGAGGCACCCGCGCTTGTAGAGGTCCATGCGCCCGAGACTGGTCGAGCCGTCGCCGTGCTGGAAGACCACGGAACGTTCGAAGACATAGGCGTTCTGGCTGTCGTCGGCGCCGGCGGGCTCGGGCCGGGGTACGCCAACGATGTCGCACAGTTCGGAGAGGAAGAGCTGGTAGTTGGCCCGTTCGGCGGCGCCGGAGCGATCCCAGCGGGCGACGAACGCCTGCACGGCGGTATCGGCAGGGGCCTCGGGACGTGTGGCGCTAGACATGCAGGGACGCTAACAAAGCCCTAGC
>CAYOIT010000208.1:0-7471 GCA_964404035.1 uncultured Verrucomicrobiota bacterium
GATTATGAGTCCCCTGCTCTGACCAACTGAGCTACGGGCCCCCGTGAGAGCCGCTATTATGCCTCACGTTTGGCCTGCCGCAAGAAGTTTGTGGAGCCTATTCTTCCCATTTCTCGCGCCTGCCGGCGCGGGTCTGGCGGGCATCCTGGATCTCCGTGCGGGTTTCCTTGATGCGGGATTCTATCTTTTGCGCCAGTTCTCCTTCGACTCCCACGAGACGACGCCCAATCCACGATTCGCTCCCCACGCCGGGTGGGCGCAGGTTGGCGGGCAGAAGATTCAGCAGGAGGAACGCGAGAATCACGAAGGCGACCGCGCTGACCATCCCGAACACGGCGCCGCCCAACCGGTCCATCCATTTCGTGAAGGTGACCTTCAGGACGTAATCCATCAGGTGATAGACGATCAGCACCGTCACCAGGGGGACAATCAACACGAGGGCGAGGGCCAGCATTCGCGCCAATTCAACGGGCAGGGAAAAGCGCTTGAGGATCCACTCCTGGCAGGGGGTGAAGCCGTTGACCGCGACGGCCACCACAATCAAGCCCGTCAGCATAAAGGCGATCTGACCGGTTAGCCCCTGGCGAAAGCCGATCACAGTCCAGATCAGGATAATCCCCAGGGCAATGCCATCCACAAAGTTGAAATCCGCCAGACTCATGCCACACCTTAGTCGTGTCTATGGGTTATACTTCAGCCAAGTGCGCGCTTCCTGAGCCGAAGGCCCTTCCGGAACCAGTTCCAGGTAGCGGTTGAATCCCTGTTTGGCCAACGGGATTTTCGCGGGATCGTTCTTGTAAAGCTGGCCCAAAGCGTGATGGGCCGGGGCATATTTGGGATTCTTCTCCAGAAGGGTATTCAGTTCAATGATACAGGCATTCGGGTCGTGTAGGTCGCGAAGAACGAGAGCCAGCATGTAGCGGGCGTCGACCATGTCCGGGGAGATGGCTAGTGCCTGCTGCAACGCGGAGCGGGCCTTGACCAGTTCCTGTCGGGCTCTGAAGACGAGTCCCAGATTGTAGTGGGCGCTGGCCATGGTCGGGTCGTTTTGCACCGCGCGGCTGTATTCCTGCATGGCAAGGTCAAGATCGCCCGCCGTATGGCTGCGAACGCCCCGGTTGTAAGCTTCGGCGGCGACCTGGGGGCGACGTGTTACCGGTTTCTGGACAGGCACGGCAGGTGGAACGGGCGCCGTGGGCGGTGCGGGGACAGAGGGCGGCGGGGCAACCCGCGGGGGGGTAGGCGGGCTCGCCCCTTTCTCCGCTGCCGCGATCGCGCTTCTAGCCTGGGCCACGCGTTCGGGGTCGCGGGAGATCTTGAGATAGCGCTCGAAAAGCGTCTTCGCTTCGGAGGTGTTCTTCAACCAGTATTGGTTGATCATCGCCAGGTTGAAGACGGCCGGCGAATAGTTGGGGGCCATTCTCAGGACCGCTTCCAGGCGTGTTCGGGCAGCCAAGGGAGTCAGAAGATAGAGTTCCGTGACGGCCAGGGCAGTATGCACACGGGGAGACTGCGGCGCCCGGCGAAGAGACTCGGTCAGGAAACCGGCGGCGGCTCTCCATTGTCCCTGTTCCATGGCCATGGAGGCCATGAACTCCCAAGGGCGGGCATCATCGGGAGCGAGGTCGGCGGCTTTCCGGAAGGCCGCCTGGGCCTCATTCGTCCGGCCTTGCTTGAGGTAGGCAAGGCCGAGGTTGGCGGCCGCCGAGGGGTCTTGCGGATCGAGTTCCGAGGACTTCTCCAGCAGGAGCTGGGCGCGCACGGGGTCACCTTTTTCCAGGGCCCGGACTCCCTGGGCATAGGGATCACGCCGGCAAGCGCTCAATAGAGCGATCCCGCCAGCGATCAGGATCAAGCGGACAAGGGGGTTCTTAAGCATGACCTTTTCAGAAAGCGTGGGTACCATACAATACCGGCGTGTGGATTGGCAATTTCGATTCTGTCATCCCAAATTCGGCAGTTGAAACCACTACGAAACACGCGAAATTCGCGAAAAGTATTGATCATCAAGACATTGCAAAACAAGTCTAGCTGAAACGACCTTCACCCTATGGGTGCGGCCGTAATTCCACATCGTTGTTTCCCTAACTCTTTCATTATCAACACATTATTTTCGCGTCTTTCGCGTCTTTCGTAGTTGAACTACTCTTTTCAGGGTTATTCGTGGTCGGAGTGTTTCTGCACATCGTGAATTGAGGATGATTTTGGAATGGGTTCCTTATACAGTGCCAGGCTTTGCGCGTAACATTTGCAGAGGGCATCGGTCGTGACCCTGAGGCAGGTGAAGAAAATCCAGGAGACTATGAGCACTGACCTTTTACCGCCCGGCATCAAGCTGATCCGACAGGGAATGGATTCATTCCGGTTCATTCTTCCACCCCGAAAACTGGGCAAGTTCCGGTGGCTCGGGGCGATTCCGCTGATCTTCGGCCTTGGTGTCGCCGGGTTCATGGAGTCCTGGATTTCCGGTGCCCTGCAGGGGATTACCCGGGCGGGCGGCGGCGGCTTGGCGTTCCAGATTATTTTTGCGCTGCTGGGACTCCCCGGCCTGCTGTTTGGCGCGGGCGGAGTCATTCTCGGCCTCGCGCTCCTGCTGGAACGCACTCATTCCGAAATTGTGGTCTCCAGCCGGTACTTCAGGAGTATTGAGAAATTCGGTGTGGCGTGGTGGAGTTGGAAACGCCCGGTAGCCGACCTCAGCCAGTTGATTCTGAGCAAGGCAACCCTCCGCAACAATGGATCCATCGATGAGGTTACGGATCTTGCGGCTCTATACGCGGCGATGGAAGGCAAGTCGGGCTTGACCTTTGCCGCCGGTTACCCCATGTCGCTATTGCAGCCTTTCGCCGATGCCCTTGCGCAAGCCGTCGCGGAGTCGCGCGTGGCGCCTTCGTTTAACGTCGCCGTCAGGTCAGGCGATGCTGCGGGTTTCACGGACTCTGGACCGGACCTGGCCGGTGAAAACGCCGCGGCGGCGGTGTCTGCCTTTTTCCCTGCTCACGGAGGGCGGGGGGGGCGGTGTGAGAGTCAGACCGCGTCCGACAAGAACGTTTCCCCACCCATCGGCACCGATATTTCGATCCAGCCCCAGCCGCACGGCTTTGCCATCCAGATTCCTCCCACGGGTTTCAAAGGCGGTTCACTGGCCTTCATCATGTTGGGTGGCTTCTTTACGGCTCTCCCCGCGGTCGCGTTGTTCGCCATGATCAACGGCAAGAACAAGCCGCCCCTGACGGCCTTTCTCTTTGTCAGCCTGTTTGCCGCCATTGGCGTTGGGTTACTGCTGGCCGGTATCCATACTTGCAGGCGTCGCACACTTCTGGCGATCAACGACGACCTGCTCGCCTGCAAGACCGTCGGGCCGTTGGGGACGCGTGAGCGGCTCATTCCCCGCCGTGAGGTGTCCGCGATTCTCATGGGGCCCAGTAACGTCACCGTGAACAACGTCCCTGTCATGGAACTCAGGATCCTGCGGACGGGTGGCGATTCACCCCTGGGTTTGCTGGCCGGCCGCTCCCATGAGGAACTGACCTGGTTGGCCGCGGTTCTTCGTGTGGCCTTGAAGGTCGGGAGTGAGCCGGTCTTTGAGGATCCCGCGCAACCGGATGGATCCCTTTCCCAACCCGCGGGGTCAAGGATTGTGGTGCAAGCCCAGTCCAACGGAATCGCCATTTCCGTGCCGCCGGCAGGCATCTGGAAAGGAGCACGGGGACTGCTCTTCTTCGGCTTGACCTGGCTCGGTATGACGAGCGTCTTCCTCACGGTTGTCATCAGGAGTCATGCCCCGGTGGGGATTGTCCTCTTTCTGGGCATCTTCGTGGCCATTGGCATCGCCATGCTGGGCGCGGCCGTGAAGAGCGGGCGTCAACGCGTTCTGCTGGCGGTGATGGACAACCGGTTGGCCTATCAAGCCATCAGCCCGTTCGGGACCACCCGGAGGCAGATTTCAGGCGCGGATATCGAAGACATTCGTGTGGGACCGAGCGGGACCGTCGTGAACGGCCGGCCGATTCTGGAAATGCAGATCCAACTTACCAAAGGACAGGGTAAGATCGGACTGCTGTCGCAGTATTCGACGGCGGAGTTGACCTGGCTGGCCTCGCTCCTTCGCAGCACACTTCAGCTGGATCGGTCCGGTTGAGGACTCAGAGGATCAGGGCCCGATCCTCTTCGATGGCCTTGATCCGTTCTTCCGAAAGAGCGTCAGGCGCCTCTGGATTGTCCTTGGAGTGCTGTCGCAGGCTCTCGACAGTCGCCTGAACGGCATCAGCATGCATGATGATCTTCCGTTCGGGGGGGGGCGTGGGGGGGGGTGACTCTGGCAGCAGGGGCTGTGTGGGCTGAGCGACGGTTGCCGTGGGAACGGCCGCGGTCACAGGTTTGGATTGAAATAGCCGGTGCAGGCCGGTCAGCATGAGCCAGGTGCAGAGCGCGGCAATTCCCACCCACATCCAATCGCGCGAAGAAAGCCGAGCCTCGGTCTTCACGGGGGCGCCATCGTCTTCACGGATGGCAAGTTTTCCTTTTCGCACCGAAGTCACCGGACTCATGGCGAGTCTCTCCATCCGCCACAGTAGTATTTATCGCCCACCACCGGATAGTGGGGTGGGGGATTGGTGACGAACCGCGTATCGAACATGTAGTTCTTGAGGTAACCCTTCCCGCCGGTGGTACCGACCGGTCCCCGGTAGTTCTGCACAATGCCGCCGTAGACGTTCAGATTGCTGCAGGCTGACGTCAATCGGGTGTCATAGTTCTCCACGGTGAACATGCCGTCGTTGGCTGACGCCGTGAGCCCCCCCTCGGCGATGAGGTGCGCGTAGATTTCCAGATTCTTGGGAGCGTTTTTCTTGATGATGATGTCTTTTCGGGAGATCAGGCCCAGTGCGTCATTTGAGGGAGTATTGGTGGGATTGGAGGCGTATCGGATGTGATTGGTGATGTTGATGTTGCCGTCGGCGACCAAGGTCACGCGTCCGTCCAACGTGCCGGCGAGCGTGAGATCGCCTATTGAACTCCCTGATGTGGCGATATAGACGACGCCATTGGTCATCGCCGATGGGGTGATCGCACCGTAATTGTAACGGTTCCATGACCGTTTTGAATTCGTAATGTACAGATTGGTTCCCGCCATGCCGACCGTGGTGGCTCCCGTGACGACCAGGTTAGCCTGAAGTCGCAAACAATCCTGGGTGGAGGCCGTATTGGTGAAGTTGATGGAGGATACGGTCTCGGCCTGAACGCCCAACTGAAAGCCATTGCTGAAGACGGCATCTTCGGGTCCCTGACCCCAAGTGTCGCTGGCCGAGGTGAGGAGTTGTTCGAAAACAGGGGAACTTCCTGTCTGGATGTAGATGGGGGCATTGCAGTGGACTTTTCCCCTGAATCGATCCCCGGTCTGGAAGTAGATCACCCCGGACTGGTTGTACCACATGGCATATTCGGCCCAACTGCGCGAATGGACATAGTCCATGGTCACGACCCGGCGAACCCCTCGCACGACCCCGGTCGAACAGAGCCTATAGTTCTGGACGGCGGATCCGTCCCGAAGGGTGATCTGCGCGCTGTAGGTTCCCCCTCCGATCGATCCGGTAATGCTGGCCGGGACCGGTTTTCCCTCCATGATGTAGGCGAGGCAGAGTTGACAGCCTCCATCGGCGACGAATAAGGCCTCTTCGAGGGCTTCCTGTCGGGCCGCGATCTTCATCCAACTCATGCTCTGATTGAGCATGCCGAACACCAGGAGCGAGGCGCAGGAGGTGAGGATCAGGACCGTCAACAGGATGTATCCCCTCGTTCCTTGCTTGCGATAAATACTGGAGATCATGCCTGACGATTCCTTCTGGCTCTGTTCACCGGATGGTGGCGGTGCGCAACTTCACGAACGTGCTCATCGTGTTCGTTCCCGAGAACTGGCCGTCGGTCTTGAGGACGGTCAGCGTTATCTTGACGCTGTTGACGGTGGTTGTCACGGATGAGGCAATGATGTTCGTGCCGATGACCTGGAATCCGGAAGCATTCGAGTAGACGACGATCTTCTTGCTCGCGTTGTAGTCGAACCAGGCCATTCCATCATAGTTGCTTGTGCGAAGCAGCCAGTCGGTGGCCGATCCGAGATTGGTCACGGTATAGGACGCCCGGAGCCCCATACCTGTTCCGACGCCGTAGACCAGCTGGTTGAGACAGCGGTTGGCTTCCTGGGTCGTCTCGATGGCGAGGGAGGCCCGGTGCCAGGACCGGATACACGAGAGATACACGCTCAACAGGGCCACGATCACGGAGGCCGAAATACCGACGACGATGAGGATTTCAACCAGGGTGAATCCGTTTTGCCGTATTCTGGAAGCGTGGGTATTCATCAGTATTGGAACCCGCTGCAGACGGAGGTGGCCAGAGACACAGAATTCGTCTTTCTTGAAACCAGATTGTACCATGAGTTGGTCACGAAGACGGTCCGCGATTTCTTGTATTGGCCTGTCACCACCGAGTAGCTGCAGAAATAGAACGAAGTGACCCCTCCTGACAGACTGGAGTTCGTGACCCAGTTCCGCCGGTTGGTAATGCTGAGGTTACTGCTGGAATAGGCGTTCGTGAGAAGTGTTTCCAGATTCATCCTGGCGAAGTGAACGGCCTTCATCCTGTCGTCAGCCAGCAGCGCCGACTGGCGTGCCTTGCCAAAGGAACTCAGGAACAGGGAGGTCGTCATCACGATCAAGGCCAGTGACACGAGGACCTCGACCAGGGTGAGCGCTGATTTCGCCGTCAAAGCCCCCGTGGGACTCCCCGGCGTTCGGCCGTGTTCGCGTCCGGTGCGTTCAGTTTCGGCCAGAGTGCTTGCCTGGCTGGCCTTCGGCCTGATCTCTTCCTGTGTGTGAGTCATGGGCTGATCGTGTTCAACCGGGAGGGGTTGCCTTTGTCCGGGCCCGCACTTCGACCATCATCTCGTTAAAGGCCGTCTCCAGGTCCTCAAGATGGTCATACTTGCGGAATCGGAGTTCCTGATCCAGATTGCCCTGGCGTACGGCTTCAAAGACTCTCTGGAGCTTGATGTAGGGGCCGGCAATACGATGCGCGGTGAACTTGGCCAGAACCACCACCGCGGACGAGAAGAGGATCATTTCGAATCCCAGCAGGATGATCATCATCTTGCGTTGCTCCATGTACTCCTCATGGAACTGGGCATCCAGGGAATAGAGGGCTTGCCAGTGTTCTTCGGTCAGGAGAAACAGCAGCAGGTTCGCCACGGCGATCAGGCCCACGGAGATCAGGATCCAGAGACCCAGGTATCGGAAGTGGAAGGGGCTTGTGAGCGTGACGTTGGTGAGAAATCTCTTGGAGCGTTCCATGGTCATGCCCTTTCTCTTTCGTGGTTTCCGATCCCAGTCGTTCCGCTCGATCCACGGCGGTTTGTGTCAGAATGCTGTATCGTACCTTGCCGCTGGGGTGGCCGACAAGCATTCCCTTGGGAACC
>CAYOIT010000209.1:0-7458 GCA_964404035.1 uncultured Verrucomicrobiota bacterium
TGTTCTCCGCCCCGGAGTACTCGATGACCGCCGACAGTCTGTGCGTCCTGCGACCCCGCCTGACAAAAAAGGAGCGTGCCGTGGCTTTGTTCCGGGCGTTTCAGTACGTGGGACGCCCTTATGACCATCTGTTTGATTTCAAAACCGATTCGGCGATGGTCTGCACCGAACTGATTTGCAGGGCGTACCAGGAAGGCCCCGATTCCCGGGGGCTGAAGTTCCCGATGCTGAACGTTCTTGGCCGGCTGGTCGCCCCCGCGAACGAGTGGGTTCATCAGTTTGACGCCACGTTTGGCACCGACGCCCAGTCCTTTGACCTGGTGATGTTCCTGGATGGGTGGGAGAAGGAGCGGATGGCCGTTGAAGGGTCACTCGATGAATTCCGTAAAAGCTGGCGCCGCCCGAAGTGGCAGGCAGCAACCCAGGAACGTCAGAACGCGGAGCCGGTCGCGGCTACGGGTCCACAATGACGCGGTAGAAATAGGGGCCCTGCCCCGTGGCCGTGGTGTCGGTTTCCGTGTTCATCACGGGAATCGCCGGGATGTTGGTCTTGAAATCGGCAAAACCGGACAGGAGGTTCGTGGACCGGTTCAGGCGATAGTACTTGCCGGTGGCGCTGAACCATCGCACCACAATCCCCGTGACGCCGGGTAGCGAAGAGGGGGCCGGCGAGTCCAGTTTCAGGCAGGACATCCGGTTGGTGGGATCCGTCCCGGCGATATACTCCGACCAGTTGTCCGCCAGATCGCCATCCAGGTCCGCACCGGGAGTGGCGTTGGTGGCCCCGCCACAATAGAGCGCTTCCCACCAGTCCGGCAGTCCATCGCCGTCGGTATCGACGAAGGGCGCTTCGGGCACCGTGTAGTCGTAGCGGGCCGGCGCGGTCCAGTCGCTCTGCAGGCCGCTGGACGAGAAGACCCTGACCCGCCAGTAATAGGTTCCGACAGACGGGCAGGAAACACCCTGGCGCACCGACGTGAGACCATCACCCGTGGCCGCAAGGTTCGTGATGCCGCTGTCCCAGAGAGTGCTTCCGGCCATCAGCGCTTCCGGCGAGACCGCCACTTGCACCTGGTAACCCACCTGTGTGAATGGCATGGCCTTGGCGTTGTTGGTCAGCACGGTAATCTGCTCCCGCCAGTTGCCGGCGACCACGTCGGGCCGGCCGTCGCGATTCACGTCGCCCACCGCCAGACCGTATGTCATGTCAGCGGATGCGGAACCCAGGTTGACGCGCGGCCAGTTGCTGGGACTCCCGTCCATGTTGAGAAGTGCGTTGTTCTGCTGCGCAGCGTTACCGGCCACCACGTCGGGCCGGCCATCGCCGTTGATGTCGGCGATCGCAACGCGAAACGTGTTCTCGACCGATGCAGGCCCAAGAACGAGGCGCGGCCAGTTGCTGGGACTGTCGCCGGTATTGAGTAACAGGTACTTCTGCTGCCCGTAGTTGCCCACGACCACATCCGGACGGTCGTCGTCATTCATGTCGCCGATCGCCAAGCTGAAGGTGTAGTTGTTCTGTGCGCTGCCCAGCCTGACGCGACTCCAGGCGGCCGGGTTGGTTCCTGTATTCACGAGCACGTAGTTCGCTTGATTGTAGTTGCCGACCACCACATCCGGTCGGCCATCGCCCGTAAGGTCCCCGATCGCCACACTGTAAGTGAGGCTGTTCGACGCGCTGCCGAGGGTGAATCGCGGCCAGTTGGTGGGACTGTTCCCGTTGTTCACGAGCACATAGCTCGGCTGGGAGTAGTTGCCGACCACCACATCCAGCCGGCCGTCACCCGTGACATCGCCGACGGCCACGCTGTAGGTGCTGTCGTTCAACCCGGTCCCAAGATTGACCCGTGACCAGTTGGTTGGCCACCCGCCGTTGTTAACCATCACATAGTTCTGCTGCCCGTTGTTACCCACCACCACATCCGGCAGGCCGTCACCAGTCACATCCCCGAGGGCCAACGACCAGGTGAGATCGTTTAGCGAACTGCCCAGCAACATCCGCGTCCAGGTCGCCGGGCTCCCGCCATTGTTGATGGCCACGTAGTTGGGGTCCCCGTTGTTGCCGATCACTACATCGGGGCGGCCATCGCCCGAAAGATCCCCGGCCGCAAGCGCATAGGTCTGATAAATCTGCGCACTTCCCAGACTGACACGCGTCAGGTTTGTGGGCACTCCGTTATTCACCGCATCCCCGAACATCCAACTGAATTGCGGCCGGGAATCGCCCAGCGTCACCGGCAACCATTGCCGGTTGGCCTGCAACGACGTGGCGAAGACGGCGCCGGTGGGATACGCGGCGAGTTCGCCCGGAAGCCCGTTGGTATTGAAGGTGATCGTGATCGTATCGCTCACCCCGACATTGGTCCAACTGTCGATCGCCCAGACCGCGAATTGTTGGGACCCCGGCGCCAGGGACACGACTGGCGTCCGCCACCACCCGCTCGTCACGCCCGCCATACGCTCAAACGCGCCCACCCCGCCGACGCCGGTCGTGACGTTGCTCCAAGCAACCGCCACCAGCGTGCCGTTATCGCCCGCCGTGCCCGTCAGCACAACCACGTTCGTATAGAGGGTCACATCCCGGCCACCATTGGGTTGCCGGATTTCCATCGTGGGGAGGATCGGGTCAAAACAGCCAACGGTCAACCGCGCTTCGATCGGCCCCCCCATTTGCGAGTCGCACCACACCCGGATCGTGTTGTTGGTCTTGGGCTGAAGCGCCACCTCCATCGTGCCTCCCGCCGGCCACACCGCTTGCATGGCGGTACGGCTCATAACCCCACCGACCCCGGCCGACGCATTGGTCCAGAAGACGCGGCTGCCCCACAGATCGAGCGGCGCGGTCAGGGTGCCGGCCATCTGCACACTGAACGCCGTGGTCGTAAAGCTCTGCCCGGTGTTGGGAGCGGCCAGGAGCACACTCGGCGTATTGGTCAGGTAAATCGCGGCGAGCGTTTGGGTGACCGCGAGTGCCCCGGCGGCACCTGCCGTGAAGCGTAAGGTATTGGTGCCGGCAGCGAGGGCCACATTCTGCGTCCACCCACCGGCCCCGGCGATAACGCCCGCCCCGCCGGTCGTCAGGTTCGTCCAGGCGGCCGTCTGGACGTTCCAGGAGAGCCAGCCCGTCACAGCCATCGGCGTGTTGGTCGCATACGTCTGGGGTGGGATCGGCCGGAAAAGGGACAGGTACACTGGATTCGTGGGAATGGCATACCTCTGCGGCGCGGTCCACTCGCTTTGCATGCCGCTGGTGGAAAACGTCCGCACCCGCCAGTAGTAGTCTCCGGAATTGGTGCAAGCCCGGTCCTGCAGGATCGCCGCAATCCCGTCGCCCACGGTCGGAAGATTGGTGATGCCGCTGTCCCAGAAAAGGCTCCCGGAGCCCAAGCCGGCGGCGGCACGCGCCACCTGGACCTGGTATCCCGCCTGGGTGCAGGGCATGGAGGTCGTCGTATTGAGCACGGCAATGTTCTGCGCAACGGAATTGCCCACCACCACATCCGGTCGGCTGTCCCCGTCCAGATCGCCCACCGCCACGGCATAGGTCACATCGCTCGGCCCGCTCCCTAACTTGGCGCGCGGCCAGTTTGTGGGAGTGCGGCCGTCGTTCAGATAGACGGAATCGGGACCGTTGTTGCCGAACACGAGATCCGGCCGCCCGTCTCCGTTCAAGTCCGCGATGGCCGCGCTGGAGCTATTCTCCGTAGACGTGCTTAACGACCAAGCCGGCCAGTTGCTCGGACTTCCGCCATGGTTGAGGATGACCTGGTTGATCTGATCGGAATAGGTGCCTCTAGCCAGGACCGCGTCAAGCCGACCGTCGCCATTCAGGTCACCGAGGGTCACCCCGTAGGTGTAGCCGCCGAGCACCGGCCCGAGATTGACGCGGCTCCACGTCGCCGGACTGCCCCCGTTATTCACGGCAACCTGGCTCTGCCCGTAGTTGCCAAGCGCCACATCCGGCAGGCCATCGCCCGTCAGGTCCCCAATGGCCACGCCATAGGTGGTGCCGTTGACGGCGCCGGCCAGGTTCACCCTGGCCCAGCCCGCCGGGTTGCCGCCATCGTTGACCAGCACATAGTCCTGCCCTCCGCTGTTGCCCACAACGACATCCGGTCGGCCGTCGCCGGTCACATCGCCAATCGCAACGCCGGAGGTGTAGTCGTTGAGCGCGCTGCCCAAGTTCACGCGCAGCCAGGTGTCCGGACTGCCGCCATTGTTGACCATGACGACGTTCTGAGTGAAATAGTTTCCAAGCACAACATCGGGACGTCCATCGCCGGTGACATCGCCGATGGCGACCGCGTAAGTGGGGAGCACCGCCGGGCTGCCAAGATTGAGCCGCGGCCAGTTTGTGGGATTATCGCCGGTGTTGAGCAACGCGTAAGTCTGCAGGCTATTGTTGCCGACCACAACGTCCGGACGGCCATCGCCGTCGAGATCACCAATGGCCAGGCCCCGGGTATCGTCGGCTAGCGGGCTTCCCAGGTTCAGGCGCAGCATGTTCGTGGGTGAGCCGGTGTTCGCGCCATCCCCAACCTGCCAGGTGAAGGCGGGCGTGATGTGGCCGATCGCCGCGGGCGGCCATTGCCGATCCACCTGAATCGCCGTGGCGAACACGGTTCCCGTCGTATAGTCCGAGAGTGCCGGCGGCACGCCATTCGTGGAGTACGTGACGGTGATCGTATCCACCCCGCCCGTGTTGTTCCAGGTATCCACGGCGCACACTTCGATCTGTTGCGCGCCCGGCACCAGCGGCAGCGCCGGGGTCCGCCACCAGCCGTTGGTGCCGCCTTCCTGACGTTCCATGACCGCCGCGCCATTGGAACTTGTAGTCACATTGCGCCACGCCACGGAGACGAGCATGCCGTTGTCCCGCGCCACGCCCGTAAGGACCACCCGGTTCGTGTAGACGGTGGCCGCCGCACCCCCGTTCGGCTGTCGGATCTCGACGGTCGGCGCGTTGGAATCGTAACAACCGATCGTCATCCGCCCCTCGATCGGATCCCCCATCTGCGAGTCGCACCAGACCCGTAGCACATTGTCGGTCCATGTTTGCAGGCTGACATAAACCGTGCCGGTCGCCGGCCAATACGTTTGGCCATTCGTGCGCGCCAGCACGCCGCCGAGCCGGGTGGCCTCATTGGTCCAATAGACACGGCCACCCCACATCTCCAGCGGAGGCGTCAGCGATCCTGACAGCGGAACGCTGAACTCGGTGGTGCTGTAGCTCGCCCCGTCGTTCGGCGTCGCAATGACCACGGCAGGCGTGTTGGTCAGGTAGACCAGTGTCAGCGCCTGGGTTACCGCCGTGCCGGAGCCGCCCGCCGTAAACCGCACCGTGTTGCTGCCGGCCACGAGCGCCACCATCTGGGTCCACAAGCCGGGCACGGAAATCGTCCCGCCCCCGCCGGTCATCAGGTTCGTCCACGTCAGGCTCGTCGCATTCGGGGAGACGGTCCCATCCACCCGGCAGGGCGTATTCGTCGCATAGGCCTGGGGAGGAACCGGATCGAACACGCCCAGATAGACCTGATTCGTGGGAATCGTGTAGCGCTGCGGGGCGCTCCACTCGCTCTGGTACCCTCCGGAGGAGAACACCTTGACGCGCCAGTGGTAATCTCCGGCGTTGGTGCAGGCCGCCAGTTGCCGGACGGAGGCAATCCCGTCGCCCATCTCGGGCAGGTTGGTGACCCCGCTGTCCCACACGAGCGGCCCGGCGGCCAACTCGGCCGGGCTGCGCGCCACCTGAACCTGGTAGCCGACCTGGGCGAATGGCATCGCGGCGGCCTGGTTCAGCACGACGTAGGTCTGGCCCTGGTTGCCCGCGATCACATCCAGACGCCCATCGCCGTTCACGTCGCCGATCGCCGCGCTGAGGCTGATATCGTTGAGGGCGCCGGCCAGGGTGGCGCGCGTCCAGGTGTCGGGACTGCCGCCGTTGTTGACCACTACAAAGTCCGATTGGACATTGTTGAGCACCGCGACATCCGGACGTCCGTCGCCGGTCACATCGCCGACGGCCAACCCCCTCGTTTCGTCGGTCAGTGCGCTGCCAAGATTGACCCTGGTCCAGGTGTCGGGACTGCCGCCGTTGTTGACCAGAACATAGTTCTGCTGGCTGAGATTTCCGACCGCCACATCCAACCGACCGTCACCGGTCAGATCGGCGATCGCCACGTTGAAGGTGGCATCGCTGAGCCCACTGCCCAAGTTGACACGCGCCCAGCTGGCGGGGCTCCCGCCATTATTGATGAACACGTGATTCTGTTGGTTATAGTTCCCGGCAACCACCTCCGGCCGCCCATCCCCGGTGAGATCCCCCACCGCCATGGACCGGCTGTTAAAGACCGCCGCAGGCCCGAGCGCCACCCGCGGCCACGAGCCCGGGCGGTCTCCGGTGTTGACCAGAACGTAGTTCGTCTTCCCGTAGTTTGCCTCGATGACATCAAGCCGACCGTCGCCGGTCACATCAGCCACAGCCAGTCCGTAAGTCGTATCCATGGCGGGCGGGCCCAGCGCCACCCGCAGCCAGGTATCGGGGGCGCCGCCGTTGTTGACCAACACCACATTCGTGCCGCTGAAGTTGCCCTCCACCACATCCGGACGGCCGTCTCCCGTCAGATCGCCGACACCCAGCGCCAGTGAATTATCGAAAGCCGGCCGGCCCAGGCTGACCGGCACCCAATTCGTCGGAGGACCGCCGTCGTTAAGATAGACCATGTTGTTCGGGGACGCGCCACCCAGCAGGATATCGGGATGCCCGTCACCGGTCACATCGGCGATGACCACCGCATACGGTATGTTATTGCTGGGGCTTCCCAGCGTGACGCGGACCATGCTTGTGGGCGAGCCGGCGTTAAGCGCATCGCCAAAGTGCCAACTGAATTCCGGGTTGATGTCGTTGAGCGTGGCGGGGGGCCACTGCTGGTTCACTTTCAGCCCCGTGGCGAAAACAGCCCCGGTCGGGTAGTCCGCCTGTGCCCTGAGGGCCAGCGCACAGGTTGCTGAGGCAAGAACAAGCAAGCGGAATCGATTCTTCATGACCCTTCTCCCGTTGGGTGGCTGCGTTTCGCACCGCAGGTTACCCGTGTCACTCTGAGGAAGGGATGTCAAGCCTTTTGTCAGGAAAGGCGAACGCCTGAAAGGGCCGGCGTCCCTTCGGGGCGGCACTCCGCGTACAGTTCCACCAGGGCCGGTGTCACATCGGTCACGCTGCGCACCTGCTCCTTCAAACGCTCAGCGCCGTGACCGAGGGCCACCAGCGGGACGGGATTGGCGGAGTGCGAGCGCGAGTCCGACGCCTCGATGTTGCCGTGATCGCTGGTCATCACGAACAGGGCTCCCGGCTGCTCAACGAAAGCCAGCACCTTCGCCAGGAAGGCGTCGAACAGCGCGAGGATCTGGTCCATCTGCTCACGGGTGCCCTTATGCCCCACCCGATCGGTCTGGAAATAT
>CAYOIT010000210.1:0-7407 GCA_964404035.1 uncultured Verrucomicrobiota bacterium
GCTACAACGCGATCATGGTGCACGCCTACGGCAACAATCCGATGGCCGGCTTTAGTTTCCAAGGCATACCCAAGCCGGTGGGGTATCTCTCGACAACCGTGAAGGGACGCGACTGGGCCACGATGCACGTCAACGACGTGCGGCGGCTATGGGGCGGCGAGGTATTCGACAAGCCGGTATTTGGCGCGGACGCGGGCCTGGTGCCCGATGAGCAGCGCGCGGCAGCGGCGCAGGAGTTGATGCAGGGAGTGTTCGCCCACGCGGCACAGCGGGGGATAGGCGTGGTGTTCGCGGTGGACGTGGACACGCCGAGCGCGAATCCGCAGGAATTGATCCGCCTGTTACCGGAATCCGCGCGCTTCATGGTGCGCGGTTTATGGTTGCCGAACCCGGACACGCCGGAAGGTTATGCGTTTTTCCGCGCCCAGGTCGGGGGCTTGATGGAGGCGTATCCGCAGATCACCAAACTGGTGGTCTGGTTTCGCCGGGGCGAAACGCGGTGGATGACTTTGAAAGTGAGCGACCTGCCACCGGCCTGGCAGAAGGAGTGGGCCGACGAGATCGCTCGGACGCCCGCTGCCGGGAAGTATTGGCACGGCCCAGGCCTGTTTGCCATCGGCAAAATCGTCCGCGCCTTTGGCCGGGCGTTGAAGGAGTGCGGCGCGAAACAAACCCGCGTCGCCGCCGGCACATGGGGCTTTGAATTTCTGAGCGCCGCCGACCGGTTTTTCCCCAAGGATGTGGCGTTGATGGGGCTGGACTACGATGTGCTCCATGGCAAATCGCAACTTGGCACGGCGCAATTGCGCGCGCCGTTGCGCGAGGTCGGCACGCGCCGGCCTGTGATCCCGGTCGTTTGGGCGCACCACGATGACGGCGCGTACATTGGCCGTCCATACACGCCGTTCGACCGGTTCTACTCGAAGCTCGCCGATGCCAAGGCAAGCGGTTTCGGTGTCATTCACTGGACCACGCGTCCGCTCGATTTGTTTTTCGCCAGCCATATCCGGCAGGTCTTCGCAGCGACAAAAGACGAGCCGTTGCGAGAGACCTGCGAGCGCGCCGGCGGCAGGATGATGGGCGAGTATTTGTATCGTTGGATCACCGAAGCACCGCAATTTGGGCGCGATACGAGCGATCACTTCATCGATCGTGAACTCACCAACGTGCCCGGCATCGTGGAGGGTTGCCGGCAACGACTGGACCTGCTTCGCGAGGCGACTGGAGAACAAGCCGATTACTTCCGGGGGCTGGAACAGTTCACCGTGTCCTTCCACGAGACGCACGATCTTTTCCAGCGTTCGCAAGCCGCGCTTAAAAAAAACGATTTCGCCCAAGCCCGTGAACTGTTGGCCCAGTGCCGGCCCGAGTCGGTGATCGAGCAGTTTGCGAGGTTCAGTTCGATCGGCGGCATTACGCGCGGCGAACAGGGGCTGGTCGTCTCACTGAACACGCGATGGCTGGTTTACTTCGTTCGGCTGCGCCAGATGCTCGGCATGGAATCGGTCCGTTACAACTTCGCCCCGACCTCGCATGACGAGCTCGCGCAAGCACCGGGTCATTTCACCTATCATTTCGATGCCAAGCATCAGGTCTGGCAAACCCTCGGCTCCAAAGAAACCGGCGCCGAGACATTCAGTGCGCCGTCCGCCGACGCCGAGATTGCCCGGCATGGGTTGGAGACCGACAAGCCGCTCACGCTGACGCTTCGGCCGATTGTCCACAAGGCGGCGTTGCCAGCCGCTCAATACCGGTTGCGCCTCTTGGCCGCTGATCCCACCTCCACTGCGGCCGGCCAGCGGGTTTTCGATGTGGAAGTGAAGGCGAGCGAAGTCAAAGGCGGTCCGGTGACCTACCGCTTTGAGCCAACGCGCGCGAAATTTCTGCGCCTGGTTTGCCAGGGCAATTCGGAAAACGACTGGAACAGCATCATTGGTGTCGCGTCGCCGGCACTCGGCACGGAGGCCACCGCCTCGGCTGAAGTTGTTGGATTTCCGCCAGAGAACGCAATCGACTCTTCCCCTGAAACACGTTGGTCCGCGAGCGGTGGCAACGTTTGGATTCAGTTTGCGCTGAAGCCGGACATTGCGTTGGAAACGCTCGCAGTGACATGGCACCTCGCCGAAAAGCGCCAGTATCGCGTCGAGTTCCTCGTGTCCGACGACGGTCGCGACTGGCGCAAGCTGACGCCACAATCCGCTCCGGTATCCGCCGCGACGCCGGTGCCAGCGGTGTCAGCGGCGCCAGCGGTGACGGAGCGCGTGGATGTGTTCGCCAAAGCCGGCGGGCCGAATCGATTGGTCGAATTGGTTTATCCAGTCACACTGCCCGAACCCGGTGTGGTGGAAGTGCGCCTTGTGCCGGTGACCGGCAAAGCGGTGGTTTCAGGCGCCGTTTTGGAGCCGGTAAACCAATGAAACCTTTGCGGGATGACGATGCCGAAGTGTTCGCATATCGCGCGCGGTGAGTTGTTCATGCGTCGGGAAATGAAAATGAGCAAAGTGAGCAAAAGGATAACGATGAGAGCTCTGATAGTGATGCTGATGTTGGGCGCTGTGGCGCATGCCGACACCCTTTCGCGTTACAATGTCGTCTGGGATTCGCCCAGCGCCGATGCCCGGGGGTCGATGCCGGCAGGCAATGGCGATATCGGGATCAACGCGTGGGTGGAACCCTCGGGCGACCTCGTGTTTTACATCGGCAAAACCGACTCCTGGGAGGAGAACATGCAGCTGGCCAAGGTTGGCAAGGTGCGCGTCCGCTTCGAGCCGGCGCTGGCAACGACCAAGGGCTTCCGGCAAACGCTCAATCTCCGGGAAGGCGCGATCGAAATCCAAAATCCAAAAACCAAAATACGCGTGTGGGTGGATGCCAATCATCCGGTTGTCCAGGTGGACGCGCAGTCTCTGGACGGTCAACCACTGGGCGCCACGGCGACCGTGGAACTCTGGCGCACCGAAAAGATAGAATTGTGCCGCCGCCGCCGCAGCTTCGCCGACAACTTCGCTGGCGAGGCATTCTCGTGGCCGGACACGCTCTTGAAGGCGGCGCCCAAACAGATCGGTTGGTATCACCGCAACGCCGTATCGCCCTGGCGCGCAAACCTCGAACTCCAGAAACTCGACTCGGTGGCCCAGACGGAGCAGGATCCCATTCTCGGGCGAACCTTCGGGGCAATCCTCCGGGGCGAAAATTTTGTCTCAGCCTCCGACACCACGCTCAAGACCGCAGCGCCGGCCAGCGAGCTTTCGTTGCGTGTTTTTGTTTTGACCAGCATGGGGGACCAGTGGCAGGCGTCGATCGAGAAAGAGGCCGAGGCGGTGGCCGCGAAGCCGGAGCGGTGGGCAGCGCATTGCCGGTGGTGGGATGAATTCTGGAATCGAAGCTGGATCTATGTGGAAGGCGATAAGGAGGCGGAGACGGTCACACGCGCCTACATCCTTCAGCGTTGGATGAACGCCTGCGCGGGACGCGGAGCGTATCCGATCAAATTCAACGGCTCGATCTTTGTGGTGGATGTTCCTGTCAAGGGTCAGCAGCTCAACGCCGATTACCGGCAATGGGGCGGTCTTTACTGGTTTCAGAACACCCGGTTTCCATACTGGTCCATGCTGGACTCCGGCGACTTCGATCAGATGCCTGCGCTCTTCAATATGTATCGGAAGGCCCTGCCTTCACGCCAACTTGCCACGCAAACCTACTACGGCCACGCGGGGGCGTTCTACCCGGAGACGATGACCCTCTGGGGCACCTACAGCGATAAGAACTATGGCGCCAAGCGCGCGAACAAACCCGACGGCCTCACCGATAACGGCTTTGTTCGCCGCTACTGGCAGGGCGGCATCGAGCTGGTCGCCTTGATGCTCGACTATTACGATTGGACGCAGGATGCGAAGTTCCGAGACGAGACGTTGCTGCCGCTGGCGGGCGAGATTATCACCTTTTTCGACCAACACTGGCCGCGCGGCGCCGACGGCAAGATTCTGTTTGAGCCCGCGCAGTCGCTGGAGACATGGTGGATCAGCACCAACCCGCTTCCGGAGATTGCCGGGCTGCGTTACGTCATCCCGCGCCTGCAGCAAATCGCCGGCACCAAGGCCTGGCAGAAGACGCTTGATGAGCTGCCGCCTGTTCCGCTCAGCGAGGACAAGGCGCGCATTGCCCCCGCAGAGAAGTTCGTCGCCAACAAGAAAAACGACGAAAACCCTGAACTCTACGCCGTCTTTCCCTACCGGCTCTACGGCGTGGGAAAACCGGATTTGCCGGTGGGGCGGGCCACGTTTGCCGCGCGTATCAACCGTTTCAACAATTGCTGGTCACAGGATGCCATTCAAGCCGCCTGCCTGGGCCTCGGCGAAGAGGCGGCCAAGCTGGTCAGTGAGCGTTCCGCCGGCCGGGTCGCAGGCGGTTTCCGGTTTCCAGTCATGTGGGCGCCCAATAACGATTGGATGCCCGATCAGGACCATGGCACCGGCACCATGTGCGCCTTGCAACGGATGGTCGTGCAATCCGAGGGGCGCAAAGTCCAGCTGCTGCCGGCTTGGCCAAAGAGATGGAACGTTGCCTTCAAGCTCCACGTTGCGCACCAGACGAGCGTGGAAGGCGTCTGGCGCAACGGTAAGCTGGAACAACTGAAGGTGTCGCCCACGGAACGTCGAAAGGATGTCGAGATCTGGAAGGAGGCTGGGAAATGAAGATCCGCGGCACTCTTCAGCGGCAAAAACCGGATCGGGATACTATGATACGAACCGTCGTGCTAATCGTGCTGGGGGCCTATGCCGATCTGCAGGCCGGCGAGAGCCCGCGGGAAGCGCTGCGGCTGAGCGGCGCGTTTATCCAGTACGATGGCAGCAGCAGGGGTGTTGACTGGAGGAACACGCTTGAGAGCATGGTTGCCGCCGGCATGAACACGGTGGTCGTCCAGTATCTCAAGTTCGGCAACCATGACTTCATTCGCACTGAAAACGATCCGACGAAGCGCATCCTGGACCTTGCCGACGAACACAATCGCGGTGCCGCGGAGAATCGGCACATGCGCGTGTTCATCGGACTGAGTAACGCGGGTGGTTGGCACGGGGGGCGGGCCGCTTCCATGGACGCCATGCGGAAACGCCTGGCGGACGCCAAAGCCGACTGCGCCGCTGTGGCCGCGCGGATCAAGCAGCTTTATGGCGATCACGCATCGTTCGTTGGCTGGTACATCCCCTACGAAGCCGACAACTGCTATGATCCGGCGGACGCGGACAGGCTGGACGCCGTGCACGACTTCTACAAAGAGGTCGCGCAGAACTGCAAACGTCTGCTCGACAAACCCGTCGCGATGTCCGTGTTCTTCAACAACGACAAAGGCTTCTACAGCGCGGAAGCGACGGCACGGGCATATGCGCGCATTCTCCCGGACAGCGGCATTCGCTATCTACTCCTGCAGGACGGCGTGGGCGAACGGAAGTGGGATGACCAGATCAAGCCGAAGATCGGCCCGTTTTTTGCTGCGTTCGGCAAGCTGTGCCAGAGCAGCGGTATCGAACTATGGGGTGTTGCCGAATGCTTCCGCTTCAATGCGGTAGGAAACCAACGCGTGCCGCTTGCCGACGCGGCGCGTCTGGCACTACAGTTGCGCGTGTTGCAGGAAGCAGACGTGATGACGGCTGTTGCCTTCGAATTCCCTCATTATCTTGATCCCAATCGACACGCAGCCGATGACGAGGCGAGACTGGCACAGCGGAAGCACGTCTATGCCGACTACAGGCGGATTGTGGGAGAAAGCCAGTGAGCGTTGCTCAACCCACTCCTTATCCGCCGTTGCGTTTATTTTGGACATGATTCATCAAAGAAACTGACTTTTAATGAGACAAAAATCAACCTTACGCTTCTCACCGTCCTGCTGCTGACGCCGCTGGCCGATGCCAGTGATCTGGTTTCGCCGCGACCGGCACCCGCTGGCGCAGGGCTTCCAGATCCCCCAGTGGTTCCGGGAGGCGAAGTTTGGCATTTGGTCGCATTGGAGCCCGCAGGTCGAGCCGGAGCAGGGGGACTATTGCGCCGGGGAAAATGGATCGGTCGGCGAGTTTCAAGCCGGCCCGTTCACATGCGCGCAGCTGTTTCATGTATGACTTCATCAGCCTTGAGGAGCCGTGAGCTCCCGGCAAGGGTTGTAGGAGGTTTTGGGTCGCTATGGCTCGGGCGGGAATAGCCCGGAGCGGTGGGCCTTGTTGACCGCCGCGGGCGCGTTGGAGACATGGAGTTTCTCATAGATGTGGTTGATGTGGGCGTTCACGGTGTAGTTGCTGATAGCGAGGCGTTCGGCGATCTCTTTTTGGACGTGGCCTTCCGCCATGAGTGTCAGCACTTCCATCTCACGTTTTGAGAGCGCCGGCGTCAGCGGCGGTGCCTTGGACCGTGTCCCCTTCAGGGCCTTCAGGATGAACTTGGCGATCCCGGCGTCGAGCGACGCCCCGCCATTGACCACGATGCGGATTCCCTCGGTGATCTGGGTGTCCGTGGCGGATTTCAGCAGGTAGCCTGCCGCGCCGAGGGTGATCGCTTGGAGGACGTCGGCCTCCTTGTCGGACTGGCTCAGGACGATGACTTTGGCCTGGGGAGCGGCCTCGGTGATGAGCGGCATGGCCTCAAGCCCGCTCATGCCCGGCAGGTTGAGGTCGAGCAGGACGATATCCGTATCCTTGTGCTGGCTCAGATGCAGCAGGCCATGCAAAGCGCCTTCGGCGGAGCCGAAGGCGCCGGTTAACATCATATCCGGCTCCATCGCCAGGGTCATTTCGATCACCTCGCGGTATTCGGGGTGGTCCTCAATGAGGATGATATGGATTTTCTTTTTCATGGTCTTCCCCATCTTCGCTTCCGAAGGGACAGCGTAATCCTTGTTCCGCCATTTTCCGGTCGCTCGACCGCCAGCCTGGCACCCATAAGTTTTGCGCGGCGCTGGAGCGATTTTGGGGTTTTGACTTCGCCGTATCCCGCCACCCCGTGCCCGTTGTCGCTGACGGTCAGCTCCACCTGTTTCCCGGTTGCCGACAGACGGGTGTTAAAGCGGGTGGCGCCCGAGTGGCGGCTGATGTTGACCAGGCACTCCTTGTAGAACAGGAACAGGTCGAAAGCGGTTCCCGGGGGCAGCTTTCGCAGGTGTTCATCGCCCTCGATCATGACGTCCTGGTCGAACCTGGCCATGATCCGTTCAGAGGCGCGCCGGATATCGGTGGCCAAATCCGTTTTCATCCCGTTGGCGTTCAGCAGGTCGGCGAAATGGCGCACGGCGGTGCCGCTTCGCTCGGTCATCGAACGGATGCGCCCGAGCAGCATCGCCAGTTTCTCGGGGGATTCCTTCGCTTTCCCGGCGAGGTCGCTGAGCATGCCGATGGTGTGGAGGTTCGCGCCGATCTCGTCGTG
>CAYOIT010000211.1:0-7367 GCA_964404035.1 uncultured Verrucomicrobiota bacterium
TCCGGTGGCAGGCTGACTGAAAGGGGGGCTCTTCTGCCCATTGTTGATCTACCTTGATCCCGGACCCTGTCTGTGAGAGTATGCCGCCATGACCCAGAAGACCAAAATGACCCAGAAGATGGCCGAGCGTCGTGATAAGGAAATCACCTATAACGCGGAGCAGCTTGCCCATGCATTGACCAAGACCCTTTCACGGGCGCCTTTCCAAGGCAAATGCAAATGTGGATTGATGCTGACGGAGCGAGACAGGGTCCCCGGGAAGAACAGTCACTCGTGTCCGCGGTGCGGGTGGACGGGTGAACCGGTCGTTGCTGAGTAAGCCCGCGGACGTAAGTACAGTCGCCTCTTCGAAGGGGCCTGCGCCCGCGTTACAGGCTCTGGTTCAAATTGGCCCCGATGTGGACGTTGGTGCAGCCCGGCTCCACGTTCACGGTGCGGGCCGGTCCTTCAAACGTATTCCCTGACACCTCGAGGTCGTGCCCCTGGCGGGCGAACGTGATGGCCTCACGGCATTCGGGGCCGGTCACGAACAGGTTATCCCGAAGTACGACCGGTCCGTACTGGCCCTCTTTCTCATGGAGGGTGAAATACATCTCCGCCCAACCCTCGTAATCCCCGGTTTCAAAACTCTTCCGTCCACGCCAGGGATTCCGCTCACCCTTGGTCGTGTTGTTGACGAAGATGTTGCCCTGAATGATCAATCGTTTGGGCTGGTTGATCCAACTTCCCCTTCCGCCGCCCCTGAAGGTGTTTCCGATGAGGGTGACATCCTCATTCGATTTCTCCACGCTGACAATACGCGAGCCGTTGGTGCCGTCCACGGTATTGCCGGTGATGGTGGAATCCTTGCAGAATTCGGCCAGGAAGAAGGCGCCCATGCGGGAACCCAGTATCTGGTTCTGGGCGAAGACGTTGTTGTGACAGCGTTGCACATGCATGGTGTCGCCTAACGCGCTGATCCGGTTGCCGGTAAGGCTGGTGCCCCGACAGCAGACCAGATCGATACAACCTTTGCCCGGTCCCGCGTGGGTGGGGGCATACAGGTGATAGAACGCCTGGGACAGATTGACGATCAGTCCCGTGTTCCCGCCTGCCGATCCTTCGAAACGCAAGGGGGCCGCCCCCGGCGCCGACGCGATCCGCAAGTAGTCCGCACAGGACTCCACCACGTAATACTTCCGGCCGCGGACAAGATTGCGCGGAAGCACGCCGCCCAGGAAACAGATCGCCTGATCGCAGTCCGCCGAGGCGCTGACCGGAACGGGGGCCTGGCGGTTGTCCAACCAGACACGGTCGTCGCCATCGGCTAATCGAACGGGCTCGCGAATGAGGTCCGAGCGAAAGTATTTCCGGGCCATATCAACGTCTGCCGCGGTGTACTCCTCCGGCCAGACCAGAATCTGCCAGAGCAGACCGTAGTCCCACATGAATTTTCCCGAATTGGTCAGCAGGCAATCGCGGACCGCAATGCGGGTGGCAAAGGTGTCGACCCCGGACTCGGAACCGGGGATCCCCGCGCCCTCGATGTTGATCACGGCGCCGCCGACGCGAGTTGACTGGATCTCCCGGAACAACAGGTTGTCTGTGCGGCCGCCGGCCGATGTGTTCACCACGAAGATGCGGCTGTTTGCATTGGGTTCCCAGGTATTCGGCGGGTGCCGGTGGTCAAAACAATGCCCCTGGAAGGCTCCGCCATGCCAGGCGAAATCGGTCACGTTGCGCCCTTCAAACAGCACCAGTCGGGCCCGGTCACCCATGACTTCCGGCAGGCAGAACCGGGCACCGTGGGCAAACACCGTGGTGCCGGAGGGAATGGGGATGGACGGCGAACCGGCGACGAAGTAATCCCCGGGAGGAATGACGATGGTTCCGCCTCCGGCGCGCGCCGCCTCAGCGAAACAGCGATGCAGGGCGGGGGAATCGTCCGAGACCCCATCGGCATGAGGTTGATAGAGAGCCAGATCGAGACGCGTAGGCATGTGATGGAACCTCCACGAGCGGTCACGAATGAGAGCGATGAGGATTCCCCGTGAATCCCCCAAACCCCAAAAGTCTGCGGAATTCCGTGATCCTGTCAATCAAATGCCGCTGGAGGTCGGACGGCAGGCCTGATAGGCTTTGCCCATGACCATTGAACTCCGGCCGTGTTTTGCCACGCTGCTCAGGCCCATGGTGGGCGCCCTGGTTGCCGTGCCGTTAGTCGTACTGGTGGTCTACCCGCTGTACTATCTGAGCCTGCCGGACGCACGGCAGATGATCGCCGACCTTCCCCAGGACCTGACCTTGGTGCTGATCGGCGAGGCGATCGCGGTGCCGATCTTCCTGTGGGGCTGGCACCGGCGGGCACGCTCCCGATATTGGCTGGTTTCGGACGAGGGGATCGAGTTTATGGAACACGGTCACCGGGTACACCAACTGGCGTGGGCTGAGGTGGAAAAGCTGTCGGCTGCGGGCGACACGGTTACCCTTCTGGCGCGATCGCCCCGCAAGGTCCACCGACTCCGGTTTGTAAGACGGCTGTCGGCGGCCGCCGCCGTGGCGGCCTTTGCCGAAAAAAGATGTCCATAGTCATCTTTTTCACTGACAGTTAATCGGCATTCTGATAGTCTGCCTCTCATGTTCTCCAGCACCAGCAAGCCCAAGGCGGTGACGCAGTCTGATGTGGCGACTTTGGTGGGGGTATCCCAACGGACGGTATCCCGGTGTTTCCTACAGCCGAATGCCGTCAGCCCTGAGACCTGTGCGCGTATTCTTGATGTTGCCCGCCGGAAGGGGTACCGCCCCAACCGGGCGGCACGGGTTATTCGGGGCGGCCGCTCCGAGTCTGTGACGCTGCTGCGCGATGCCGGGGCGCCCGATGGTTACGTCCATACCTCGTTCTTGTGGAGCATTCACCAGTGTCTGAGAGAACACCGCCTGCATCTCGCCTTTGGCGAGCTTCCCCTCGAACCGCATGACTCCGGCGAATCCGCGCTGCCCCTGTCGGATGGGGTGGTGGTCCCGTGTCACAGCGGTTTGCCGGAAGAGGCTGGCGCCTTTGCGAGGAGACTGCCCATGCCCGTGGTGTGGGTCAATACGATGGGGGTGGGCGACTGCGTGTGCCCGGATGACCGGCGTGCGGGGCATGATGCCACTGAAAGCCTGCTCCGATTGGGACACCGGCGCATTGCCTTTGTGGATCAGCCCGGGGTGGGCACAGCGGCAACGCCCCGGTACTGCAATTACGGGGCACGCCTGGAGGGTTACCGGACGGCGATGAAGGCGGCGGGTCTGAAACCATGGCTGTTGTACGTCGACAAGGGCGAAACACCGGAGGCCATGCTGAAGGCCTTCAAGTGTATTCTGGCCTCCTCAGAGCGTCCCACCGGATTGGTGATCTGCCGCAAGCACGATGCCCAGGCGGCGATCTTTGCCTCTTACACCTGCCCGGGTTTGCAGGTGCCGCGGGATCTGTCGATGGTGACGTTTACCGACGAACTGCCGGGAATGGCGCCTGTCGTGACGGCCTGGGTCACCCCCTGGAAGATCATGGGTCGTGTGTCCGTCGAGATGCTGGTGGCTCGAATCCGCGCCCCTGAAGCCGATTCCGTTCTGAAGTTCATCCCCATGGAAATGGCGCCCGGCACCACCTGTGATAAACCGCCTGTCTCGTAAGGGTGTGCCGCTTCAACAGATTGCTGGACGCCCTGTTCCTGTCTGGTGTATCCTTTTCAGCCTTATAACGAGGGAGAAAAGCAACATGAAACGTGCCCAAGATTTTCTGGTTAAAGACTTGTCGCTGGCTGACTTCGGCCGGAAAGAGATTTCGCTGGCTGAGAAGGAGATGCCCGGCCTGATGGCCATGCGCGAGGAGTATGGTCAGCAGAAGCCCCTCAAGGGCGCCTCGATCACCGGCTCGCTTCATATGACCATCCAGACCGCGGTGCTCATTGAGACGCTACAGCAACTGGGTGCCAGGATCAGATGGGCGAGCTGTAACATCTTTTCGACGCAGGACCACGCGGCTGCCGCCCTGGCGGTCAAAGGCACGCCGGTGTATGCCTACAAAGGCGAGACTCTTGAGGAATACTGGCAGTATACCGACCGGATTCTCGACTGGGGCGCGGGCAAGGGGCCCAACATGCTGCTCGATGATGGTGGCGATGCCACGCTCTTCGTCCATCTGGGCTATCAGGCCGAGAACGATCCTTCCGTGCTGAACCGCAAGCCGGACAGCCGCGAAGAAGGCATTTTGCTGGCCCAGCTCAAGACGTCGCTCAAGCGCGATCCCAAACGGTTCCACCGGATCGTCAAGGACCTCATTGGCATCAGCGAGGAAACGACCACGGGGGTCCACCGCCTCGAGCAGATGAACGCCCGCGGCGAGCTTCTGGTTCCGGCTTTTAACGTCAACGACTCGGTCACCAAGTCCAAGTTCGATAACCTCTACGGTTGCCGGCATTCGCTTACGGACGGCATCATGCGGGCTACGGACGTCATGCTGGCCGGCAAGGTCTGTGTCGTGGCCGGATACGGTGACGTCGGCAAGGGGTGCTGCCAGTCGTTGCGCGGACAGGGGGCACGCGTGATTGTGACGGAAATTGACCCCATCTGTGCGTTGCAGGCGGCGATGGAAGGCTACCAGTTGATGACGATGGACGAGGCCTGCCTGATCGGCGACGTCTTCGTTACCGCCACGGGCTGCTGCGATGTGATCACCGAATCGCACATGCGGCGCATGAAAGACATGGCCATTGTCTGCAATATCGGCCATTTCGACAGCGAAATTCAGGTTGAAGCCATCAAGAAGTACACCTGGCTTGAGATCAAGCCGCAGGTTCACAAGGTCACCTTCCCGAGCAAGCGGAGCATTCTCCTCCTGGCGGAAGGGCGACTCGTCAACCTGGGGTGCGCGACAGGCCACCCGAGCTTTGTGATGTCGAACAGCTTCACCAACCAGGTGATGGCCCAGATCGAGCTGTTCACCAACCCCGGCAAGTATCCCGTGGGAGTCTATGTCCTCCCGAAGCGGCTCGATGAGAAGGTCGCGGCGCTCCATTTGGGCAAACTGGGCGTGAAGCTTGAGACGCTGACACGGCGCCAGTCGAAGTACCTGAATGTGCCGGTCAACGGCCCGTTCAAGCCTTCCCATTACCGGTACTGAGTTCGGCGCGCCCTGTGGCGCTGAACCCCGGCCGAAGCCTGCTGCAGTAGCCGCCGTTCCATGGCGGCTTTTCTCTGCCGTCTTCCAGTGATTCATAATTGTACTACTACATCATTTGATTTCATATTTGTAATACACTAGCCGTGATCGCCATGTCTGTCTTTCAGAGTATATGAATCGTAAAAAGCTCGTGTGCCGTATGTTATGGCCAATACTGTGATGAGGCTGCAGGCTTGGCACGCCCTGTGCGTATGTACTTCCCAGTGAGACAAACAACAACGAAAGGATGAGGGTGGAGATGAAAACGCGAACAGGGTGGTTGAAGGGGGTTGCAGGAAGCATGCTGGTGGTCGGACTCGCCGTGGCCGAGGAGGCCAAGGTGGAGGCGCCATCGGTTGCCGCGAATACGGATCTTCCGGTTCTGTCGGCCTACGTGTGGCGCGGTCAGGTCCTGAATGACGAGGCCGTGTTTCAGCCCGCGCTTAATCTGGCCAAGGGAGGATTCGGGTTGAACGTATGGGGAAACTTCAACCTGACTGACAGTGTGACGGAGGATCCGGATTTCTCCGAGATCGACCTTACGCTCTCCTATGGCGGAAAACTGGGCGTGGTGGGATACGGAGTCGGACTCATCGAGTATCTCTTCCCCAATTCCACCCTGGCCACGGATGACGGCGGTGTTGGGTATCCCGGGACCAGGGAGCTCTATGCCACCTTGAGTCTTCCGGAGCTTCCGGTCGTTCCGGCCATCAGTGTCTATCGGGACATCGATGAGGCGGAAGGGACCTACGCGTCTCTTTCGGCCGCCTATAGCCACGCACTGGTGGATAAACTGACGCTCGGGTTGAGTGCATCGCTGGGGGTGGCCGACGCGGACTACAACAGCTTCTACTTCGGCGTGGATGATGGGGCGCTGAACGACGCCAATGTGGGGGCAACGGTGTCCTACGCCGTCCTTGATAATCTGTCGATTACCCCGGGAGTCCTGTACACCTGGCTTGCGGACGACGATATCAAAGCCGGCGCTGAAGGGCTCTATAAAGATACGGACCAGCTGACGGGCAGCCTGAAGATCAACTACGTGTTCTAATCCCGGCAGTGATAACGGCGCCCGGCGTGAGGTCGAAAGACCCGCGCCGGGCGCTTTCTTTTGCCAGGCGGCGCGGTGCTTCAGGCACCCCTCTTTCGTGGTTTTTAGAGGGTAGATACCGCTTGATTATTCCCCCCTTCTACGGTAACTTTCGCCCTCAATACCTACCCCACGGGGGAGGTGTATTTAGCCTGTGAAAAGCGGGGACGGCAGTCTCCCGAAATCCGGCCCATGACCATCATGCAGAGGGGTCCGGAACTACATTATAACTGCCTCAGGGAGAACTACTTTAGCCATGGCCGATCAGAAAAAGAAAAGTGGGGCTTACGATGCCTCCCACATCACCATTCTTGAAGGCATTGAGGCCGTGCGGAAACGTCCGGCCATGTACATCGGCGACACGTCCTCCCGCGGACTTCATCATCTGGTCTACGAGGTCGTCGACAACTCGATTGACGAGGCGCTGGGGGGATACTGCAACAGCATCCAGGTCCGGATCAACGCCGATGGTTCGGTGACGGTCAACGACAATGGCCGCGGCATACCGGTGGACATCCATCCCACTGAGAAGCGTCCCGCCGTTGAGGTCGCGCTGACCATGTTGCACGCCGGCGGAAAGTTCGACAACGACAGCTACAAGGTCTCGGGTGGGCTGCACGGTGTGGGTGTGTCGTGCGTGAACGCCTTGAGCGAATGGCTCGAAGTGGAAGTCCGGCGTGACGGCAATGTCTACCACCAGCGGTACGAGCGGGGCAAACCGGTCACCAAACTGGAAACCATCGGCAAGACGCGCGGAACGGGGACCAAGGTCACGTTTCTTCCGGACAACACCATCTTCACGGTCACCAAGTTCGAGTGGGATATTCTCGCCAACCGTTTGCGCGAACTGGCGTTTCTGAATGGCGGCATCGAGATCCAGTTCTCGCAGGAGGAGCCGGCCCGCGAAGAGCTGTTCAAGTTCAAGGGCGGGGTGACCGAGTTCGTGGAGTACCTCAATCGCAGCAAGAGCTCGCTGCATCCCAAGGTCATCTACTTCAACAAGGAAAAAGACGCGATCATCTGCGAGATCGCCTTCCAGTATACCGAAGCTTACAGCGAAACGATGCTGTGCTTCGCCAACAACATCAACACGAT
>CAYOIT010000212.1:0-2897 GCA_964404035.1 uncultured Verrucomicrobiota bacterium
GAGGGGAACGCAATCGTGCTGGAGAACGGCACGCGTTGGTATAACCGTCCACTTTACTGCAACACCCGCCAGACGGTCATTCTGGCCGGGGAGATGCCGGGCTTGACCGGCCCGCTCGGCACCTTGCAAGGGGCGGTTAAAACCAGTGCCGGGCTGGTGCGGCTCGATGAGTTTGCCCAACGCACGATGCGCTACCGGTCCGGCCGCATGGAATGGGATCTCGCCGATCCCAGGTTCACAGGCTTGAAGCTGGCCATGACCGCCACCACGGTGTCGGAAGGGGACGGGTTTGTCGTCGAGGTGAAGGCTTCCGGGGCGAAGCCGGGTGACGAGCTTCTGTGGCGCTACTTTCCGCCCGATGTGAGGAAAGGCACACCCGCCGCCGTGAAGGAGACCGACGGAGGGTTTCGGGCCGGTGAGATTGAGGGAGTTTGTGGAGAAAAGCTTCTCGGGGCAGCGCCAGTCGCGATAGCCGAGCGCACGGGGGGAATCCCCCCCTCAAGGGCCAAGGATCCGCCCATACAAGGGGCTGGTCTGGAATGGGCCGTTCCGTTGGACGGGGCAGGCGGTGCCCACTACGTCGCCGTGACCGGCGCCGGGGTGAAAAAGCCGGTAGATGCAAAGAAATCCTTTCAGGACGGCCTTGCCCGCGTGGTGGCCCTTGGCGACCGGGTGAAGGCGGAGACGCCGGATCCCTGGTTCGATGCAGGCGTCGGCGCTTCGACGGCGGCGATGGCCGGGCTCTATGTCGCCCCTATCTTTGTCCATGGCGGCTCGGACTGGCGGAATCCCTACCTGGGATGGCGTATTATGGATGGGGCGACCGCCTACGGGTGGCATGATCGTGTCGCCATTGCCATGGAGGCCAAGGGGAAAAGCCAGGTTAAGTCGCCGAATGGCAAGACCCAGCCGGAGCCAGATCCCTCCGGGGCCAGGCAGTCCAGCAATTCGCGTTTCTTCGGCCTTGGGAAAATCGTTTCGTTGGGCGAGCACTACGATATGCAGACCCAGTTCTTTGACCAGTGCGTGAGGGACTGGAGGAGCACGGGGGACAGGGAGTTTGCAGCGAAGCTCCTGCCGATGTTGGAACTGCACCTGCAATGGGCGAAGGAGTGCTTTGATCCTGAGGATCGAGGTCTCTACGAGAGCTACCTCAACTCTTGGCCTACCGACAACCAATGGTACAACGGGGGTGGAACCTCCGAGGAGTCGGCATACATCTACTACCAACGACGCGGCGCGGCCGATCTTTGTCGGCAGTTGGGCAAGCCGGAGGAGGCGAAGAAGCATAATGCCGAGGCCGACAAGATCGCCAAAGCGGTTGACGGGGTGCTCTGGATCTCTGGGAAGGGCCGCTACGGCGCCTACATCGAGCAGAGCGGGCTCAAGCGAGTCCATGACGACGCCTGGGTCTACAGCGAGCACCTGCCGATTGAGGCGGGGCTGGCGACACCGATGCAGGCATGGCAGGCGATGTATTACACTGACCGGGAGATGGAAAAATACAAGTTCCCCTATGGCGGTGAGATGCGCCAGACCTCCAACTGGGTGCCGGGCACTTGGTCGGTTCGCGAGCTCTTCCATGGCGACAACTTTGCGATGGCGCTGGGGTATTTTCTGGCGGGGCAGGGTGACGAGGGCTGGGAACTGCTGAAGGGAACGATGCTGGAAAGCATGTATGGCGATCCCACTGTCAAACATGGCTACTGGCGGGTTCGCTCGCAACTCATATCGCCCGGCGGCCTGAGCCAGCCGAATTGCAGCATCGATTTTGCCGACATCACTTCCATGTTCTGCCGCTCCGTGGTGGAGGGCCTTTTTGGCTACCGGCCCGATTATCCGAATGGAGTTGTGACGGTGGCGCCGAGTTTCCCCTCCGCCTGGGGCCATGCCTCATTCAGGACCCCTGATTACTCGATCGTGTTCAAGAAGGATGGTGATGTGGACCGCTACACGGTCAGTCTGACTCGTCCGGCGAGAATGCAGTTGCGATTGCCCGTGAGTGCGGAGCGGGTGAAGAGTGTGACCGCTACGCACTCCAAATCAGTCGATTGGACCATCGAACCCTGGACCGGCTACGGGATGTTGAAGGTCGATCTGCCTGCCACGGATAAGGCGGAGATTGTGGTGAAATTGGAGGGGCGCGTGCCTCCTATGCAGGCGATCACCCTCGAGAAGAAAGTCGGCGAGACGAAAGTGATTGCCAACGCCATTGATCCCCAGGGCTGCCTCGGGCCGAAGGCGGTTCCGGGCCACCGACTCGCCTTTGCCAAGGTGGAGCGGGGGAACGTTCCCTTCTTGCAGGTCTACAAGGTCGAGGTAACCGATCCGGATGGGGATGCGGAGCGGGCGGCGAAGACCCTGACGAAGGCGCTCGAGAATGCGGTCTGGAGTCCGGTCGTCATGACCAATCTCTTCAACGGCGACATCCGGGAGATCTTCAAGCAGAAGTATCTCGCCCCAAGGCCGAACACGGTTTCCTGCCGTCTTGCCTACAACGGCATCACTCCCTGGATCGGCGCCATCTTCGGCGCTACCACGAATGGCTATGATTGGGAAAAAATCACTCCCGTCGTTCAACTCGACAAGGTGGAGACGCTTTTAACATCCGATACCGAGCCGGCTAAAGCCGGTACACCAGCGCAGGAAGCCGTCAAGACGGGTCGTTGGTGTACCGCCTTCAGGCGGTCTTCTGGGCGACTCCTCGCAACACCGTCTGGTGCGCTTTTCCTTCCCCCCGCCGAAGGAAAGAACATCGCCTTCACGAGCCTCTGGGACAACTGGCCGAGGAAGGTTACCGTTCCTGTGGACAAGAAGGGCGAGGCGCTCTGGCTGCTCATCTGTGGTAGCACCAACCCGATGCAGGGCCGGATCCCCAACGCGGTCATCACCTTCCG
>CAYOIT010000212.1:2997-7330 GCA_964404035.1 uncultured Verrucomicrobiota bacterium
GCCCGCGTGGGCCGTGGGGCAGGCAAACCGTGCCCCGGATCTCGACGTCTCCCCGGGTTTCCAGAACCCCCCGGCGGGCTTTGGGGTAGTGCCCTTCTTCTGGTGGCTGGGCGACCCGCTTACACAGGAGCGTCTGGGGTGGATCCTCGAACAGATGAAAGGCATGGGCATTTCCGGCTATCAGATCAACTATGCCCATGGCATGGGGACCGGCGGGTTCGGCCCCGGATTGTCGCTGCCAAGCGAGCCGCCGCTGTTGTCGGATGACTGGTGGAAGCTGACCGGTTGGTTTATGCAGGAAGCGAAGAAAGAGGGGGCGGGCATAAGCCTCAGCGATTATACCCTGGGCATCGGCCAGGGGTGGATGATGGACGAGATCTTGCGTGAACGGCCGGATATGTGCGGCAAGTTACTGCAGATGGTCAACGGAACCACGCCGGGCGCGCTGGTAACGACCAACCTCCCTGGCAAGGACGGCAAGATGGGTCCGGTCTCCATTGTGGTGAAGGCGAATTCCCGGTCGCTTGATCCCATGCATCCGGAGTCGGGTAAAGTCTACGCGAAGAAGTTCTTTGGCCAGTTTGAAGACCATTTTCCCGGCGAGGGTGGTAAAGGGCTGAATTTCTTCTTTTCTGACGAACTGGCATTTGGAGTCGGCGGGAATCTCTGGGATGAACGTTTTGGATATGAATTCAAAAAGCGCAAGGGATACGACATTGTTCCCGAGCTTCCCGCGCTGTTCAAGGATATCGGTCCGCGCACGCCCAAAATCCGGATGGACTACAGCGATGTCAAGGTGGCGATGACCGAGGAGGGTTTTTTTAAGCCTGTCTTTGACTGGCACCAGGAACGCGGCATGACCATGGGTTGCGACCATGGCGGACGCGGGCAGAACGTTATGGAATTCGGTGATTATTTCCGGACCCAGCGCTGGAATCAGGGGCCGGGCACGGATCAGCCGCACTTGGGCAAGACCCTGATCAAGGCCAAGGTCGCCAGTTCGATGGCCCACCTGTACCAGCGACCGCGCGTCTGGCTCGAAGGTTTCTATGGCAGCGGCTGGGGCACCACGTCCGCCGGCGTTGTGGACGCCACATTCGCAAACTTTATCATGGGCTACAATCTGCTTTCGTTTCACGGAATGTACTACTCCACGCACGGGGGGTGGTGGGAATGGGCTCCGCCGGACAACACCTTCCGCATGCCTTACTGGAAGCACATGAAGGGTTTCATGACCTGCGTGCAGCGTTTGTCCTACCTTTTGAGCCAAGGGCACCACCGTTGCGATGTGGCTATCCTGTACCCCGTGGCGCCGATGGAGGCGGGTATGGATGGCAAGCTGGCCGTTGACACCGCCTTTACCACCGGTCAGCAACTCTACGGCAAGTCGCTCGACTTCGATTTCATGGATTTTGAATCGTTGGACCGGGCCAAGGTGGTTGGTAAGGAGTTGCACGTCTCCGGCGAGGCGTACCGGGTGCTGATTCTGCCTGCGATGAAGGCGGTGCGGCACTCTACGCTCCAGAAGGCGTTGGAGTTCCACCGGGCGGGGGGCGTCGTGCTGACCGTGGGTGCGCTACCCGAGGCCAGCGACCGCATTGGTCGTGACGATCCCGAAGTGGCGGCGATCGTAAAGGAGCTCTTTCCAACCGGCCCCGTGGCGGATGTCCTGAAGGCAACGGTGGCAGCCTTGCCGCAACGAGACTACGACGGACCGGGTTATGTCCAGCACCGCAAACTCGGCCCTCGCGACCTTTTTGCCATCTACAACGCGCCGAAAGGGACGAACGTAGCTTTCCGGGCCACCGGCAAAGTAGAACTCTGGGATCCCTGGACCGGCACCTCACGACCGCTCGCTGTCACCTCTCAGGATGCTGAAGTCACCACCCTGAAACTCCCCCTGACGGAAAAGGAAATCCAGTTGATCGTTTTCACTCCTGGTAGGGCGCTCGCAACCGCCACGTCTCACGTCTCACATCTCACATCTCACATCCCCATCACCGGCGACTGGGACTTCGAACTGCAGCCGACGTCCGACAACCGTTACGGTGATTTCCATTGGCCTCCCACGCCTTCTCTGATTGGCGCCGAGATCCGCCAACTCTGGTACTGTGAAGGCGACACCACCAATGGGCCATGGCGCAAAGTGACCCAGTCGTTCGGCCCGCAGTTCATCAAGGGTACCACTATGACTGCGGATTTGTCCGTGCCACCCAAGGATGGCAAGCCGTGGGAATTCTCGTGGCGCTGGGGAATCGAAAACGAACCCGGCGCGCAGGGCTATCACGGGCTCAAGGAAAGGATCCATGACGACTTCCTGACGGTTGGCGTGGCGAATGGCAAATCCTGGGGGAACACGGCCTACAAGGCTGCCGAAGCTGACACCTACTACTGGACAACCCTGCTGGCGCCGCGCGATATGACGGCGAACGCACACATCGGCGCGGTCAAGCCCACCAAGGTTTGGCTCAACGGCGTCGAGGTGACCGGTGGGACATTGCGGTTGAAGGCGGGCGCGAACCCCCTGGCGCTGCTTTACGACAAGAGTAAGGCGGGCCGCACCTACTATGCGGTTTCAACCTCCGAGCCCGTGGAGCCGGAACCTGATGTTGTCCGCATTCCGGAGGGCCAGCAACAGAAGTTCAAGGCCAGTCCGCTGGCTACGCGCTGGGTCAGCGATGCGGGGCTGCTACCCTTTGACGTGAAGCCCGAGGTGAAGAGTCCGGTTGGATGGTACCGCTTCGTTTCGCCTCCCGGTCTGCGAGGCATGACCTTTAACGTGCGGGGCAGGGTACGGGTATGGGTGGAGGGCATAGAGGGCGGTGGGCAGTGGACAGTGGGCAGTGGGCAGGAATTCAAAATAGGGAAACCGGCTATGGGGCCGGTGACGGTGTTGGTTCGGATCGAGCAGGAACGCGGTTGCTATGGAGGGGCGGCGCTCATGGAGCCGATCCGGCTGGATTGCGGTCCGGGCCGCTTCGCCTTGGGAGATTGGTCCCGGAATGAAGGGTTGACCAGTTATTCCGGCGGCGCTTGGTACCGAAAAACCATCAGTCTCCCGGAGGGCAGGCAGATCACGCTTGACCTGGGCAGTGTTGCCGCTTCCGCCGAGGTGCGTATTAATGGAAAACCAGCCGGGGTGCGTGTATCGCCGCCTTGGACGTTTGATATTTCGGGTCTGGCAAAGCCCGGCGAGAATCGGATCGAAGTGTTGGTTTGCAACACCCTGGCCAATCATTACACCACCATCCCAACCGGATACCGTGGTAACACTTTGGCGGGCCTGATCGGTCCCGCACAAATAAAGGTAATCCAATAAACTTGAACAAGGAAGGACAGTAAGCATGAAGACCGGGGTTACAGGGTTGGTGGTGATGGGGCTTGTTTCAAGCCTGTTCAGTGTCGCGCAGGGCGCGCAGGAAGGCGTCGCTGAGGGGATTGATGCCTGCAACGTTGTGTGGGATTCGCCGAGTCAGACTTCTTTTGGCTCCATGCCGCTGGGTAATGGCGACGTGGGGGCCAACGTCTGGGTCGAGCCGAATGGCGACCTGCTTTTCTATGTGTCCAAGGTCGATGCATTCGATTCCTACCATGCTCTGCCCAAGCTGGGGAGGGTGCGCGTCCGGTTTGAACCGGCTCTCGATACGGCACACTTCAGCCAGGGTCTCGTGCTGCGCAACGGCGCGATTGAAATAAAGGCCGGCGATATCGACCTGCGAGTCTGGATTGACGCCAACCACCCGGTTCTGCGCGTGACCGGCAGTTCCGCCTCAGTGCGGACCGCGACGGCCTCGTTCGAGACGATCCGCTCAGCCGCTGAGCAATTGGATCAGGAGAACCGGCTTGTGTGGTATTACCGTAACGATACCAGTAATTGGGCCGAAAAGTTCGAAGCGCAGAACACGCCTGGGTTCGTCGCCGCGAACCGCCATCGCGACCCGCTGCTTTCCCGCACCTCCGGCTGCCGTCTTTCAGGCGATGGATTCGTGCGGAAAGGGCTTGGCCGCAATGACAAGGGATCGCTGATCGCAAAGAACCTCAAACGGATCGACCTGACGGTGCGGGTCCTTTCCCGCCAGACGCCGACGCCGGAGGAGTGGCTTGCGGAGATTGAAAAGCCTGTCGGATCGGATTGGGAGGCCCATTGCGCCTGGTGGAAGGCGTTCTGGGACCGCAGCCACATCTTTGTGACCGGATGCGGGAATGCCCCGGTCGATCTCGACCAGTGCCGGTTTGTTCAGTTTCCGGTCTCCCCATCCATTTTCAAGGATTACCGGTTTGTCCCGCCCCAGACCAATGCGTTCCAGATCACCCAGCGTTATGCCCTTGAACG
>CAYOIT010000213.1:0-7305 GCA_964404035.1 uncultured Verrucomicrobiota bacterium
CCCTGCTCCAGCGGCCGCTGCAGGTAGGGCGTACTGAACGTGCTATCCACGATCAACGGCAGCCCGTGGTCATGCGCCACCTTGGCCATGGCGGGGATATCGGCCACGTCCAGCCCGGGGTTGCCAATCGTCTCCACAAAGACCAGCTTGGTCTTAGGCGTAATGGCGCGGGCCGCGTTGGCGGCGTCGCGCGGATCAAAGAAGCGACACGTGATGCCGAATTGCGGCAGGATGTCATGGAATTGAGTATACGACCCGCCGTACAGATTGTTGGCCGAGGCAATCTCATCACCCGCCTTGCAGAGGTTGATGATGGAATAGAAGATGGCACTGGTGCCGGACGCGAGGGCCAATGCCGCCGCCCCGCCCTCAAGCGCCGCCATCCGTTTTTCCAGCACATCGTGCGTCGGGTTCATCAGCCGCGTGTAGATGTTTCCCAACTCTTTCAGCGCAAAGAGGTTGGCCGCGTGTTGCGTATCGCGGAACTGATACGCGGAGGTTCGATAGACCGGTACCGCGCGGGAGGACGTCGACAAATCGGGCACCTGCCCGGCGTGCAGACTCAAGGTTTCGATATGATGGCTTTCCAGACTCATGTTTAGGCTCCTCTTCTCCGTCATCCAGAGTTCGATCCATACGATCATCCCACCGCGAACACGTCAATCCGTTTCTTGGAGGGGTTGACCCGATTTCATGGCGCGGCCGGGCAGCGTCCTGGCACCCACGCTCTCGATCTTACGCCGAGAATGGAACCGTGATGGAGACTTGCGTTCCCTTCCCCGACTCGCTCGCCACGTCGAGCGCCCCGCCCAGATAAGCCAGATGCTCGCGAAGGTGGAACAAGCCGAACCCGTCAGACGCCGGAGAGGCCACGGGGGGGGCTGTCAGGAAACCACAACCTTTGTCCCGAATCGTGAGCCGCAGGGATCCCGTGTCCGTTTGCTCCATGTTGACCAGCGCCGACGACGTCTTCGCATGTTTCACGACATTCAGCAGCAGTTCCCTCGCCGCTCGAAACAGCAGAATGCTGAGCGATTCCGGAATGTCCAGTGATTCATCCACCTCCAAGACGACGGTCAACCCGTGCTTGGCCTTCATCCATTCCGCCAGCCAGCGCAGGCCGGGCGCCAAACCCGCATCCAGTAAGACCGGCGGATACAGATCCGTCGTCAGCGCTCGCGACGCCTGAAGCGTTTCACCCAAGAGCTCAAGGACCTCCTGAACGGCCTTGGCGTGGTCCTTCTTATTGACCCGCCGGTCCAGCAGGCTGACTTTGATGGTGGCGGCCACCAGCAGAGGCTGAAGATCATCGTGAAGCCGGCCCGCCAACCGCTTGCGCTCGCACTCCTCGGCCTGCGTCAGTTCAGCCGCGAGTTTCCGAAGCTGGACCACACTGCGGAGCAAGGCGGCATTCTTCGTCTTCAACGCCGCGTCGGCCTGCTTGCGCTCAGTGATATCCTGAAAGATGCCAAACATCTTCCCGCGTGGCTGATCCATCTGACCGACCGCGCGAACCCATCGCCGATGGCCTTTGGCTGTGATGATCTCAAGTTCCTCGTCGAACGGCTCGCCGTGCTCAATCGCCCTCTGCACCACCCGGTCAATGATCGCCCGGGACTCGGGGGCGTAAAAGGCCAGTCCAGTCCCCAGCATCGGCTTGTAGTCGCGTTCCACTTCGTGGATTCGATAGACCTCGTCCGTCCAGACCTGGTCGCCGGTCCCCAGATCGAGTTCCCACCCGCCCACGTGGGCCACTTTCCCCGTTTCATTGAGCAAGGCGTGGCTCTTGTGAAGGGCCTCATTCGCCGCCTCCAGCTCGCGCGTTCGCTCCGCCACACGCTGTTCCAACGTTTCGGTCAAAGACCGCAGGTCGTCCTCCGCCTGCTTTCGTTCTGTAATATCAGCGATAAACCCTTCAATGGCAAGCAGTTCGCCCGTGAAGGCAAAGATTCCAACGCCCTTTTCCCACACCCATTTCAAGGCCCCGTCCGCCGTCAGAATACGATAGACCAACTGGAAATGCTGACGTCGAAGGATCGCTTTTTGCACCTCATCATGCACAGGGGAACGGTCGTCTGGATGGATGACGTCCGCATAGGCAAGCTTGGCATTGTTGATGAAATCCGCGGCGGCATAACCCGTCAACGCTTTCACGCCGGGACTGAAGTACTCCATGGTCCAGTTCGGGTCATTCTTGCACCGGTAGGCCATCCCCTGGAGGTTACCGAGCAAAGTGGACAACGCGCGCTGACTCTCCGTGACGGATTCATCCGCCCGTTTGCGGGCGGTGATGTCACGGTAGATGGACTGGTATGTCCCGTCAGGCATCATCTTGGTCCGCATCTCGGCCACAATCTCGGTCTTATCCGATCGGACCAGGGTGCGCTCGGTGACGACCACTTCACCTTTCTGCAATAAATCGAAACGGAAGGGGCTCTGTTCCAGGCATTCGCGGGTGAAGGGGAGGTCAAGAATGTGCTTCCCCTGCAACTGCTCGCGCGTCATCCCGACCAGTTCGCACAGGTGCCGATTGGCCTCAATGACCACCCCCTCGTGAGACCCCAGCAGGATCCCATCAACCGCGAGTTCGACCAGTTCGCGGTAGCGGCTTTCGCTGTTTCGCAGAGCCTCGTCCGAGCGCTTGCGTTCTGTGATGTCCTGAATGGTGCCGATCATCCGAACCGGCTGGCCCTGGGCATTGACCTCCAGTTGTCCGCGGCCATGAACCCAGCGCTCAACCCCGTCACGACGACGGATGATACGGTACTCCTTGTCAAAGGGCCGGCGCTTCTGCACGACGGTCTGGAAAAAATATCTCACCATCATCCGGCGGTCATCGGGATGAAGCAGAGCCCCCCAGACCTCGACCGAGTGTTCGGAAGACGCCTCGAGTCCGAGAAGACCATCAAGGACCTCGGAACTGGTCCATCGGCCAGTGGTGATATCGAGAACGTAGATTCCCAAACCCGCAATGACCTGAAGGTCTCGCAGAAATCGTTCGCGTTCTTCCGTCAGTTCCCTGTCATGGCCGGCCATACATGGTCCTCGCTGTTGTCCAAGCTATTTACAGTACGCGCCATGACATTGGAAATCGAGGAGGAATGCTGAGAGTGCTGAGAGGAGGAACGCACCCCTCCTGCATAGCGGCACATTTGCCGCTTCCCGTGGAATGGACAGATGCGGTTCGCACCGTTATCATCACCCTATTCAGAGCGAGGAGTCACCCCTATGAGTAAGGCCATCGGTTTCGACAACGATCTTTACCTCCGCGAACAGACCACCGCCATTCTCGAACGCGTTCACAAATACGATAAGCTCTATCTGGAGTTCGGGGGCAAACTCCTGTTCGATTACCACGCCGCCCGCGTTCTCCCCGGCTATGACCCCAACGTCAAGATGCGCCTGCTCCACCAACTCAAGGATCAGGCTGAAGTCATCCTCTGCATCTTTGCCGGCGACATCGAACGCAAGAAAATGCGGGCCGATTTCGGAATTTCCTACGATACCGACGCCATGAAACTCATCGACGATCTGCACGACTGGGCGGTGGATGTCACCGCGGTGGTGATCACGCGCTACGATAACCAGCCCGCCGTGGATCAGTTCAAGGCCAAACTGGAGCGTCGCGGAATCCGCGTCTACACTCACCGCGCCACGCGGGGTTACCCGTCGGACGTTGACCTCATCGTGAGCCAGACGGGCTATGGCGCCAACGCCTACATCGAAACCACCAAGCCTCTCGTGGTTGTCACCGCGCCAGGTCCGGGCAGCGGGAAACTGGCCACCTGCCTGACCATGCTCTACCACGATCATGTTCAGGGCCGAAAGGCCGGCTATTCGAAATTCGAGACGTTCCCCATCTGGAATCTTCCCCTGAAGCATCCCGTGAATACGGCCTACGAAGCCGCCACCGCCGACCTCGGCGATGTCAACCTGATTGACCCCTTTCACCTCGACGCCTACGGGCAGACGACCGTGAATTACAACCGCGACATCGAGGTCTTTCCCGTCGTCCGCAATATCCTCCAGCGGATCGCCGGCGGCGATGCCGTGTATCGGTCGCCCACCGACATGGGAGTCAACCGCGCCGGATTCGGCATCTGCGATGACGCCGTGGTACGCGAGGCGGCCCGCCAGGAAGTCATCCGCCGCCACTTCCGATACAACTGCGAATATGCCATGGGACTGGCTGATCAGGATGCCGTCCGGCGCCTGGAGCGCCTCATGCAGGAATTGAACGTCCGCCCGGAAGACCGGCGCGTGGTTCAACCCGCCCGTGAAGCCGCGCTCGAGGGCTCAAGGCAAGGTAAAGGCAACCAGGGAATTTTCTGCGGTGCGGCCCTGGAGTTGCATGATGGCACCGTGATTACCGGCAAGAACTCGCCGCTCATGCATGCGGCTTCCAGCCTGATTCTCAATGCCGGCAAACATCTGGCGGGCATTCCCGACAAGATTCATCTGCTGCCGCCGAACGTCACGAGTTCGATCGGAACCCTGAAGCGTGACATTCTGGGCCGTAAGACGGAGAGCCTCAGCCTGGACGAAACCCTGATTGCGCTGTGCATCAGTTCGACCGCAAATCCCGCCGCCCAGGCCGCCATGGAGAGTCTGAAGGAACTGTCCGGGTGCGAAATGCACTCCACCCACATCCCCACCCCGGGCGATGAGGCCGGCTTGAAACGCCTGGGTATCAATGTGACCAGCGATCCGTTTTTCCCGACGCGGAACCTGATCTCCTGAACCGCCTTACTCGTCATCTTCGGACTTTGGCACATGCGGCTCGTCGTCGGCTTCCCGCCACAACGGCACAAACACGCTCCAGGTCCCGATCAGCAGTCCGACCAGAAGTCCGGCCAATAGTCCCCAGGGCTTGACGTCGTACCGGCGCTCCGCCCAGTAACCCAGCCAGACAGGCAGCAACACGCAGACGGCAAACTGAAACCCTGCCGACATCGCGCTGATCGTCGGCCTGCCCGTTTTGCTCATGTCCAGCCTCCTCTTTTCGACCGTGCCGCTATCCCCTGCGCACCGGTCTCGGGTGCCTGACCTTCAACTCCTCAAGTTTCTGTTCCGCATCGGCCGAACCCGAGGCAGGCGTCACAGAATCAGCCAGCAATTCGATGTGATCGTTGCCAACCTCCACCATGCCGCCATCCACCACAAAATACGATTCCTTACTCTCGCCCAGGATTCTCAGGATTCCCGTGGTCAAGGCCGTCATCATGAGGGTATGCCGGGACAACACGCCGAACCGTCCGCCAAGTCCGGGACAAACCGCTTCCGAGGCCGGGCCGTCAAAAAACACCCGGTCGGGCGTGGCCAGCGTGACGTGAAACGTCATCCCTCACCCCCGCCAAATTTCCGGGCTTTGGCCAGCGCATCCTCAATGGGCCCCACCATGTAGAAGGCCTGCTCCGGAATCCGGTCATGCTTGCCTTCCAGCACCTCTTTGAAGGACCGGATCGTGTCCGCCAACTTCACATAAGTGCCCGGCGTTCCGCTGAACTGCTCCGCCACGAAGAAGGGCTGGGACAGCAGTCTCTGGACCTTGCGGGCCCGCTGGACCACCGCGCGGTCTTCCTCGGACAGCTCTTCCATCCCGAGAATGGCGATGATGTCCTGAAGTTCCTTGTACCGCTGCAGAATCTCCTGCACGCCGCGCGCCACACGGTAATGCTCTTCACCCACGATTTCGGGAGAGAGGATGCTCGAGGAGGAAACCAGCGGGTCCACGGCCGGGTAGATCCCCTGCTCGACAATCGCCCTCGACAGCTCCGTGGTGGCATCGAGATGCGCAAAGGTCGTCGCCGGCGCGGGGTCGGTGTAGTCGTCCGCCGGAACATACACCGCCTGAATGGACGTGATCGACCCGTTCTTGGTGGAGGTGATGCGTTCCTGGAGTTCGCCCATATCGGTACCCAGCGTCGGCTGATAGCCCACCGCCGAGGGAATGCGTCCCAGCATGGCTGACACTTCCGACCCGGCCTGGGTGAACCGGAAGATGTTATCGACGAACAGGAGCACGTCCTGATGCAATTCGTCCCTGAAGTACTCGGCCACGGTCAGGGCCGAAAGGGCCACCCTCGCCCGCGCGCCCGGCGGCTCGTTCATCTGGCCGAAGACCATGGCCGTCTTCTTGATGACGCCCGATTCCGTCATTTCACGATAAAGCTGCGTTCCTTCCCGACTCCGTTCGCCCACGCCGGCAAACACGGAGTACCCGCCGTGTTCGGTGGCAATATTGCGGATCAGTTCCTGAATCAGGACGGTCTTGCCCACACCGGCTCCCCCGAAAAGCCCGATCTTGCCGCCCTTCTTGTAGGGGGCCAGCAGGTCGATCACCTTGATTCCGGTGACCAGGATCTGATCCTTCGTTTCCTGCTCATCGTAGCGCGGCGCGGCACGATGAATCGGCATGCGTTTGCTTCCCTCGATCGGGCCGAGGCCGTCGATCGGGGCCCCCAACAGGTTCATCACGCGCCCCAGGGTATCGACCCCGACCGGCACGGTAATGCCTTCGCCGCAGTTCCGGACCACCGCGCCGCGCACGAGGCCGTCCGTCGAATCCATCGCAAGGGTGCGCGCCAGGTTGTTGCCCAGGTGCTGGGCGACCTCGAGCGTCAGATTCCAGGGGCGTCCGTCGATGTTCGTGTTGGACGTCTGCAACGCCGAGAGAATCGGCGGCAGCTGGCTCTCTGGAAACTCCACATCCACGACCGGCCCCAAAACCTGCGTGATTCGCCCTTGCGCCAATTCAACCTGCTTGTCCATAACGTCCTCTTCCCTCTTGCCTCTTAACGTTTCCCGCCTACCTCAACGCCTCGGCACCGGCCACAATCTCGGTCAACTCGGTGGTGATCGCCGCCTGCCGCGCACGATTCCGCTGCAGGGTGATCTGCGCGATCAGGTTGTCGGCATTGGTGCTCGCCTGATCCATCGCCCGCATACGGGCTCCATGTTCGCCGCAGGCACTATTCAGCAGCGCCGCGTACACCTTCAGATTGAACAACCGCGGCAACACCACCCCCAGGAGTTCATCTTTTCCCGGCTCGAGCAGCCAGTCGCCGCCGTTCACCGGGGCGGGATCCGCGATCGAAGCCGGATCGACCGGCGCCAGTCGCTCGATTCTCGGTTCGTAGCCCATGAGCCCGGCAAAGGTATTCCAGGCCATATAGACTTCGTCAATGCGATGACCGAGATACGCCGCCTGCATTTCCTGCCCAATCCGCCGCGCCTGCTGGAAATCGGGGCGTGCCGCCGCCTCGTCATAGAACCGCTCGATCTCGACACGGCTTTTCAGGAAGG
>CAYOIT010000214.1:0-5487 GCA_964404035.1 uncultured Verrucomicrobiota bacterium
CGGCCCCGCCGGAACGGGTTGGCGTCTGCGGGTGTAGCGCGTGAAAAGGAGGTGGCCCATGATCGTTCGATTGGTAATAGGCGTGGTAGTGGGCGGGCTCCTGGGATATGGTGTGTATCGGTTTGTCGGGTGCTCCAGCGGCACCTGTCCGATTACATCGAACCCGTGGGTAAGTACGATCTTCGGCATGGTGCTCGGGGGTCTTTTCGCGACTGGTTCTTAAAGAGCATGGAGAAACTCGCATGAAACTCCTGATGGTCATTTGTCCGGAAGAACGCCGCGACCAGGTCACGGCAATGGTGGAAAAGCATGGGGTCCGTTCCTTCACGGAATTGCCCGAAGTCATTGGCGAGGGCGTCACCGGCAAACGGCTCGACACACATGTCTGGCCCGGAAAGTCCGTGCTGTTGTTTACGGTCGTGACGGACGAGAAAAAGGACGAACTCGTAGCCGCCCTCAAGCAGTGCCAGAAGAGCCTGTTCCCCGGTGAAGGCATGAAAGCCTTCGTTCTCCCGGCAGAAGAGGCACTCTAAACGACCCGAAGGAACCGACTATGGCCCTAATCATCGAGAAATCTCACTGTCCCCAGAACCATAAGTGCCCAGCAGTGAAAGTGTGTCCCGTTGATGCTCTTTCGCAGCAGGGGCTTGCGGTACCCACCGTTGATGCGGAGAAGTGCATCGCCTGTGGGAAATGCGCCGATGTATGCCCCACCGGGGCGTTACAGATGGACGCTTCGAAATAAGCCGATACGAATTTGCGTCACAATGCCACGTTCGGGCCAAGATTCAGGTTATGTCTGCAGAACGTTCGGACGTTACCGCCTCATGTGTTTCAGGTTAGTTGTTCGTGTGTTTGAACCACGTAGGGCAGAATCCAGTGCCACCAATCCGGTGCCCGCCGTGAAGTCCGAGGAGAAAAGCTGATGGCGGCCCGGTTGGGCTGCGTTTAACACTATCCTCAATATTCGAGGTGTAGCCAGCTCACAGGAGAACATATGAAGCCGGGACAATCGGCTCTGGTAATACTCATCGGATTGACCGTATGCCTGGCCATGGCGGCACTGGCTGTTCGGAAACGCCACGCCACGAATGCCAGACATACGGTTGTCGGACGAGCGGAGTCATGGAATACATCTGGATAGTGCTCTTGGGGGTGCGGCATCCTTTACCGATTCCCCTGGGCCCGGCGGCCGGTACTGATTGCCGGACGGCAGAGGGAGTTCCAGAGGCATTTCGCCCTGAAATACGGACCACCCCAAAAAACCAGAACCAGATCAAACGGCCCGACCGGTGACGAGGAAGACGGAATATTCGTGCATCTGGCCGTCGGCCGCAGGCCGCACTATCCGATGGGCCTCGCGGGTTGTGGTCTCTGTGAACCCGGCATCCTGCAGCCACCGGCAGACTGCCTCACGATCCAAGCCGTGATGATACACGCCAGTCAAATCGGAATGGAACGTCCCATCCTCTGTATCCAGGTCCGCCAGAGCAATCCACCCGTCGGGCCGCAGGCAAGGGCGTAACCGCCGAAGGGCCTCGGGCACGTCAGGAATGTGGTGCAGAACCATGGAACTGACGATCAGATCGAACTCGGCCACCGGCAGGGGCGTGTCGTTGTCGCACCGCAGCGTGTGGACGTTATCGATCCGCAATGGCCGCAACTTCTCGTCCAGCTTCTTCAACATTTCGCCCGACGCGTCCACGGCCGTGATACTGCCCACATAGGGCAAGAGTCCCAATGTCACCAGCCCGGTGCCGGCACCGAAATCCATGGCGTGCATATCGGGGCACAACGGTACGGCTTTCCGTATCGCATCCGCCACTGCCCGCGCCCAGGCAACACGCGCCGGATTGGCATCCCACTCCGCCGCCACCCGATCGAACCGCGCCCGAACCTGCGCTATTCCGTTCTCGTTCATGTTCCTCCCATCTCACCGCGACGTGTTCCGGCTGGCCTTAAGTCATGCGTTTGAACCGGGATTGGACGCGCTTCCCGTTTCACGTAACCGGCCATCTTCCATCTCCACCGTCCGGTCGAACACGTCGAGTGCGCGGTGATCGTGGGTCACAACGATCACGCCTGCGTTTTGTTCGTGGGCGACCTTGCGGAACAACTCCATCACCTGTCGCCCGCGGGCGCCGTCCAGAGCGGCGGTCGGTTCATCGGCGAGGATGAGACCAGGGCGGTTGGCGAGCGCGCGCGCCACCGCGACCCGTTGCTGCTCGCCCCCGGAGAGCTTGAACGGCAGATGCCCGGCTCGCTCCCCCACGCCCAGGTAGTCCAGCAACTCCATCGCGCGTTGTTTGGCGGCGCGGGCGGAGTGGTCGTTAATTTCCATCGCCAACCGGACGTTTTCTGCCGCCGTCAGAAAGGGGATCAGGTTGGCCTTCTGGAAAACAAACCCCAGATGCTGCCGCCGGAACCGGCGCACGTTGACCTGTGTCCGGTGGTCGGCAAAGACCGTCGTTCCGCCGATGACGATGCGGCCGGTGTTTGGAGCCAAGATCAAACCCACCAGTGTGAGCAGCGTCGATTTGCCCGCGCCGCTGGGACCGAGTAACGCGACAATCTCGCCGCGCGCCACGCTCAACGAAACGTTGCGAACGGCAACGACTTCGGTGTGCCCGCTCCCGTAGATCTTGGTCAGGCGGGTGGCTTCGAGCACGGCCTCACGGTTTTCGGGTACGGCGCTCATGCCAACACCTCGTTGGGTTCGACGCGTAGCGCTTTGACGATCCCCAGCAGACTCGCGAGCACGGCGATGCCCAAGACCACCCCGGCCAGCAGCCATAGGTCCTCGGGAACAATGACCACGCGGCGCGGGAAGGCCGGAAACACCCATTGCCCGATGTAATAGGCGACCACATAGCCCAGGCCGCCTAACCAGAGTGCCTGCTGGAGAATCAACCCCAGAATGACGCCATTTCGCGCCCCCATCAACTTGAGCATGGCAATGTCGTGAAGCTTGTCCAATGTCAAGGTATAGAGGATCAAGGCCATAATGATCGCCGAAACGATGATCAGCAGAATGCGGAACAGGCCGAGTTGTCGGCGGGACCGGTCCACAATCCCGCCCACCAACAACCCACGCTGCCCCTCCGACGTATAGACGGAGACGTCTGGCCATCGGGCGATGACCGACTGGACAAAGGCGGGATCGGCCCCGGGCCGAACCTTGATCAACACCGCGCTGATCGCGGGCGGGCCAAGCGCGGGGAGTCCTGAGGATGGTCCGAGTGTCCGTTCGATCACCTGCGGCTGAGAGCGGCCCAGATCGATGCGCTCGGCTCGATTGTGCCGCGCGGAGCGTTCCGAACGAATCGCTTCGCCGGACACGTCATACTGGATCGCCTGAGCGTCCGGTGCGGTGAAAAAGGCCATGGAATCCCCGGCGGGCGATGACATGCCTCGGGTGATACCCACAACCGTGTAGGTGTCTTTGGCGAACTTGATCTTCTCGCCCAAAGGAAGCATCAACGATTCATTGGCAATCATCTCGTAGTGGGACTGACCCAGCGCCCGTCCCCTGACAATGGGGAGCCACTGGCCCCGGTCCTCCGGCCAGGACAACCCCTGAACGGTAATCCGCATGGGCTGCCCGTTGCGCTCGCGCTGGATCGTCGTCGAGATGAACCCGCGACTGCTTAGCACGCCAGGAACGGCGCGCAGGCGGTCCTCCAAATTGGCCGGGACCCGGGAAATCTCGGCAAACGGGCCCCTGGTGTTCTTCTGCACCACCCATAGGTCGGCATTGATCCGGTCCACCAACAGGGTGGCCTCCTCGACAAGACCCCGGTAGATGCCGCCCATCCCCATGACCAGCATCAGCAGCAACCCCAAGCCGATGGTCGTCAGTACGAATCGGCCAAAATTGTGGCGGATGTCGCGGAAGGCAAGGTTCATGGTTTGCTCACGGCCCGTCCCTCGACCAAACCCGCCCCTTTCGGGTCGCGAGGCCAGATGACGCGTTCCCCGGCGACCAGTCCCTTGGCGACTTCAACAGCCTCGGCGTCCCGTAGGCCAAGGGTCACGCTTCGCCACTGCGCATGGCCTGCATGATCGACGAACAGCCCCGGTTGGCCCTTCCGCCAGACCAGCGCCTGCGGGGGTGCAAGCAGCGCCGCGTCCTTCTGGCCCGTCCGAATGTAGACTTCCGCCCGCTGCCCGACAGCCCAAGCCGCGGGCAGTCCATTGACCGTCACATCCACGAGAAACTCGCGCGTTTCCCGATCCGCCAGGGGGGCGATGCGTGTGACCGTGCCACTATAGGCTTTGTCAGGCTCAGAACGAAACACGACGCGTGTGACCTGGCCCGTCGCCAAGGCGGATATGGCCGTTTCGTCCACCCATGCCGACACCCACATCTGCTCGGTGGCGATGATCTTGAGAATCTCGCTGCCGGGCACGACGATGTCGCCCGGCTCTCGACTGCGACGGACAACCAGTCCGTCGAACGGGCAGGTGATCCGGGTGTCTGCCAGGCGCGCCTGGTAGTAACGCAGGGTTTCCTCGGCCTTTACCACCTGTCGCTCGATCTCAACCTTGGCGAGTTGTGCCCGCTTCAACTGGGCCTCCGCCACATCCCGCTGCTGTGTGGCCTTGTCGAGGTCCTCGTCGCTGATGAACTTCTGGTGCGACAGTTGTGCGTTGCGGGTGTAGGACGCGCGGACCTGCACAGCTACGGCTTCGGCGCTGGTGATGTCCGCTGCTGCCCGGTCTACGCCGGCTTTGACCGCCGCCAGGTCCGCCTTGGCCATTTCCACCTGTTGGCGCAGGTCGCCGTCATCGAGCGTGACAAGGAGTTGCCCCTTCGTGATGCGGTCGCCCTGGTCGCCGAGGACTTGCGTGACCAGGCCCGAGATCTTCGGGCTGATCGTCGCCTGCACCCGCGCTTCCAGAGTGCCGGTGCCCATGACGTCGGACACGATTGGCCCCATGGCCGCCACACTCCCCCCCACGGGAACCGGGGCGAAATGCAGGCGGTACACGATAAACCCGGCCACTCCTGCTGCCAGCGCGAATTTCCAGCCGACTTTCAGCCATGGCTTCGCCCTCTCTGTCCCATTATCCGCGTTCTCGGTGCTTGCCTCCGCTCCCGCCGCCGACACTTCGCCGCGCTGCGACTTCAAAGGATGATCGCTTTCATTCATAGACACTCCCGGAGTTTAGAACTCGTCTTGCCTGATTTCGATGCGGACATCCTTTGGAAGAGCCACGCCTGCCGCGACCTGCATGGCCTTGAACGCGCTGACGGGGACGGCGCATGCGGCACAACAGCCCTTGAGGTGCTCGCGCGCGGTCGTCAGCACCGTTCCATCCGCCCCTGAACCGAGTTCTGCATAGCTGTCCACCGGTCCCTTGGCCATCAACGTTTCGCCAAATTGCCGCGCCTTCTCGCAGCCGCTAACAATCTTGAACGTCACGTTCTGCGAGTCGTCGCTGTCCGCATGAATCCGTGTCTGGAACCCGCAAATCCCGGCATCC
>CAYOIT010000214.1:5497-7288 GCA_964404035.1 uncultured Verrucomicrobiota bacterium
CACAATCAATGCTTTCATACCAACACAGGCCTCCCCTTACTATGACTCTTGGCCGCCCGGGGCTTGCTTACCCCTGGGAAGACCGGATACTAAATGGAGATCACCTTGTCACAGTCACGGATCAGTTCATACAAGTCTTTCATCGTAGACAGGGGGCAAAGCTCAGAGCCGTGCGCATTCCGCAATTTCAAGCACGTCCCGCATGCCAGGATCTCCCCGCCCGCGTCCACAAACGACTGCATCATCTGCTTGACGTTGAAGGGCTCCGTAACGTGACTTTCACACTCCACGCCTTTGGCGAGCAGGAAAGCCTTAACCTCGTCACCCGCCGTGAGGGCGAACACTCCCAGCCGAAAACTGTTCCAGAGTGTCTCAGCATCCGTCGAATAGATCACCAGTGCCAGTTTCATATGTTCTCCTTTCTTGCCAGAATACCGTAATGATACGGCGGCAAATCTATGTGTTCCGCCTCAATCACAAATCCCGCTGCCGCTATCCATCGGCGACAGTCCTCCGGGCGCGGGCGGATCGCCATGGGCGGTCCGCGAGGCGTCTGAGGATCGTAATTCCAGTGGATGACAGCGACGTGCCCGCCTTCTGCGAGGATCCGCCACGCCTCACGTAGCAACCGCAAGGGGTTTTCCGCGTGCAGGATGTTGAAAAGCATTACGTACTCAACCGATGCCTCCTCCAAACCGGTTCCATCTGCCAGGAAGTCGCGCAAATGGAGTCGGACATTGCGGAGATCCTCCCGTTCCGCAAAGCATCGGGTGGCTTCAATCATCGCCGGGTCAACGTCGAAGGCGTGCAGCGTCCCCTGGATGCGCCGGGCCGCCGGTATGGCGAATGTCCCGTATCCACAGCCGAAGTCCACGGCATCGCGCACATCCGCGGTCAATGCCATCGCGGCCAGAATCGTGTCGGAATCGAAGAACGTGTGCCACAGCTCGGCGTCGGGCATGCCGCTTTCCCTTACCTTCATGGCCTCACTCCGCCACCACGCGATCGAACCGCGCCCGAACCTGCGCTATTCCGTTATCGTTCATGGGTGTCAACGTCCCATTTCCTGACACCTCATACAAGCGTCTTTCTTCCGCCTTTTCCCTCCGATATCCCATTTGTCGTCGTTATACGTTCTTGCTCAATGCCGGCTTTCGAGCCATCATCCGCACGTCATGACTGATACGTCAAAACAGCCGTCCGAAGCAAAACGCCCGATACTTAAGGCAAAGAAAGAGGGTGCGCTCCGCACCGGGGCCGAAAGCATCCTGGAGAGTATTTCGGACGGCGTGTTCACCGTGGATGCCGACTGGCGTATCACCTCGTTCAATCGTGCCGCGGAGGCCATCACCGGCATTCGGCGTCGGGACGCCATCGGCAAGACCTGTTCGGATGTGTTCCGCGCCAGCATGTGCGAGGCGGATTGCGCCCTCCGCCACACGGTCAAGACCGGCAAACCTATCATCAACAAGTCGGCGTTCATCGTGGATGCCCACGGACAGCGGATCCCCATATCCGTGTCCACCGCCATTTTGCGCGACGATCGTGGACGAATCAGCGGCGGCGCGGAGACTTTTCGCGACCTCAGCCTGGTGGAGGAACTGCGCAAGGAACTCGAAGGCCGGTGCCAGATGGGCGACTTGGTCAGCCGTAGCGCCGCCGTGCGCCGGATCTGCGACGTTCTGCCGCAAATTGCGCCCAGCGACGCGACGGTGCTGATTCACGGGGAAACCGGCACCGGCAAGGAACTCCTGGCGCGCGCCATCCATAATATGAGCCCGCGCAAGAACA
>CAYOIT010000215.1:0-7194 GCA_964404035.1 uncultured Verrucomicrobiota bacterium
ACCCATGCGGCGCCGTCGGGCCCCATCGTGAGCGAACCCGGCCCGGCCAGTGAAGCCGATGCCACTTCCTTGCCATCCTCGAGCGACAGCCAGCGCAGACGATCATGCGAACGATACGCCAGCACCGCCACACCGTCGCGAGCCGCGACGTTCACGTTGCCGCACCAGCCCCACTGTTTGGGCACGGGCTCAATACCAGCCGGAAAAGAGCCTTTCCTAGCACCGTTCGCCGTATCCACGACCGTCAGTGATAACGAGGTTCCATGCCCGTAGGACAACACCGCCAGACGCCCCGCGCCGTCGGAGGCGATTGCCTCCGGCGCTTCGGCATACGCATCCTGGGCCGTGACCGACCAGCGTCTCGTGCCGTCCGGCCGTAACGCCAACACCAGTCCCGTGAACTCGCTACCGGGAAATCCAATGTAAAACCCATTCGTATCGCTGGTCACCGCCTCCGGGCCGCGATGGTTACCACCCCAGCAGCGGGTGATGGCTTCAGGATGGCTCACGCCCAGCACCGTCACCAACGAGGCCCGGTACCCCGGGCGGCTCAACGCCCGCCATTCATACTTGCCGGGCGGCATCGGCCGTCCCAGATCGTCAAGGCCATCCCACTCGATCCACAGGTCGCCCTTGGGCCGCTTCTCGCCGAACACCAGGTTCCGCAGCAGAGTGCCATCTTGGTCGAAAAGGCCGACAGAGACCCGGCCTGGCTTGGGAAGGGTGATGTTCGCCGTGGCGCGGGCGTTGGCTGGCTTCGTCTCTTTGACCGCCCCAACGGTGAGGGTTGCCCGCCCCGGGCGGTCGCTAATGCAAGGCCCCAGCGTGCTGGCGGGATGAACCCCGGCGGCCACCGGTTTACCGTTCAAGATGAGGCTGTCGCACCGTATCGAAATGCCATCGCATTCCAAGCGGCCATTGCCCGCCACTTCAAGCGTGCCGATAAGCAATTGCTCGTTTCCCGCGCCTCCGGTATTGGTCCAGCGGTCGGCCAGACAAAGGTCGGCAGGGAACGCCCCGCCGACACGGAAGGTTCCGATTTTCATCCGCCGCCCATCCGACCAGACCTCCCAGTCGGTCACCCCGGAGCGATAGCGATTGTTGCCGATCTCGATGGTCAGCCGCGACGTGTCCCAGCGGGTCAATGGCCCCATAGTACGACCATACGATTGAGGGTCCTGAGGGGAGAGGCATTGCTGCGAGAGGGTCTGCCAGCGCAAGGAGCCCTCGCCGCGCAGATAGAGCAGCGTCGTCCCTTTGGTGGCCCCCGTCGGCGCAGGCCGGGAGGCCCCACCGGAACTGTCCGCGAATCCGGCGCCGAAGACCTGTTGGCCGGTCACGAAATCGTGGAACTCCAGAGCGCCGCCGCCCAGGTCAATGCCCCCGTAGCTGCTGATGCCGCCGTGCACGCCCGCGACCACCACGCCGCCGAGGAAGTTGAGGCGATGCCCGTTCAGATCCACTTCGCGCACGTCGGTATTGATGCCGCCAGCAGACAGTTGCAGATGCGGCACGTTCTGGCCGCCGGTATGCGCCTGGAAGGACACCTCGACATCCGCCTGCAACACCAGCCGGTGCGCGCCCGCCACCCCAGTCTCGCAGCCTGTTCGACTGAACTTGATGGCGTTGAGACGGAGTCGATGGCGGGAATCCTGACCGGCGGTTTCGCCGCCGAGATAACACACCGTCGGCGTAGCCCCGACCCGCCGCACCGGACCGCCGGAAAAGGTCACTTTCAAGCCGACATCGCCCGCCGCGCCTCCGAAATCACCGCGCGTAAACAGTGAACCGCCGGCGCCCTCCTTGTCCATGACCACGTCCCGGAACGTGCGGTCAACCGGCCAGGCAAACGCATTCGTGGCAGGCAGGCAGACGCTCACTCCCGCCGTCCGCGGCCACTGCGCGTAAAGTTGTGCCGGGTCATCGAGGTCGATGACCGGCCCAGGCACCGCCGCCAAGGCCACGGCGGGCAGGCTGGATAAAAAAGAGTCACGGAGAAGTTGGCCAAGAGAGAACCTCATCCTGCCCTGCCTCTTCCTTCCTCCTGAGAAGATGTTGAACGAATTTATCATAGGGCCTGAGCCTTGCTACGATCCTAACCCGGCATAGCCGGAACCAAAACAATTCGAGACGTTTGACCACGGATGACACGGATGACACTGATAAATGAAACCCAATTCTTATCCGTGCTATCCGTGCCATCCGTGGTTTAAATGATTGCCATCTTGCGATGGATTCAATTCGTAAGGGACTAGTGTAGTGTCTTACAAATGGCGGGTGTTATGTACATGCCTATTGGCGGTTTAAGAGAAAGAGGAGATGGGACGACGAACAAAACCTCTCTTCCCCCTCTTTATCTTCCTTCAAGAAGGGTTGCGGGAATTTTGGCCACGGTATTTCCGTGGGCGAAAGGCCCGCAACATTGACTCTCTCTACTTATGTCTTCTCTCTGTGTCTCCGTGCCTCAAGTCTGGTACTCCAGGCGGGTGGTGAATCTTTCCAATAGGCTATGATAACACCAGTTGTTATGGAGACACTACACTAGTCAGTCTCGAGGAGTTCCTTCCCCATGAGAAATTCGTTGAACACTCGTTCTTTTGAGGTCAACCAGAGAAGAAGTTCTTCTCCTTACTTGAACTTGAACACCACACCTGAAACGGCCGTTTGCGCGGTATTCCCGAACTGGTCAATCTCCCACGCGTCCGGCCAGCCGTCATTGTCCGCGTCATCGGAAACGATGCCGATCGAGTTCGTGCGCACGCTGTAGGTGTCCAGATACGTTGGGCCGACATACCCGCTCTCCACCTCAAACCGGCCACTGCTGACCACATTGGTGTTGATGAAACGCAACTCCTGCCTCAGCAGTCGTCCATTCAGGAACACCGCGGCACGGCCCCGCGCATAGTTCTCGTTGACCGTGATCCGCGCCCAAGCCTGGAGCGGCAGCGCGGCCACAGGCACCCCCCGCGCGTCATTGGAGCAGACGACCCACTGTCCCGGCACCGGATCGAATACCGTCACAAAGCCGTTCGTGTTGATGAAGGCCTCAACCGCCAGGTTGGTATCCACGACGTCGAGCGTCACCAGTTCGACGGGCGTCCGGTTCGTATCCCGATAGTAGAGTTCAACCCAGATGTTCGAGACCGCCGAAGCGCCCATCGCACTCGAAAGCAGGGCTCGCGCCGGGATCTCCACGGCCCGATTGCTCTGCGCCAACGTATCCTGAGCGACGACATTGGTCGAAGGCGCCTCCCACCCGTAATAGCCCATGAGGTTCATGATCGTTCCCGGCGCGTACCGCTCGAATGAATCGGCATACGGCGGAGTCTGCGGCACGACGGTCGTCTCCCACCCGGCGACCCACGTGAAGGTTCCCGTGAACGTGGAGCCATTCACGATAAACGCCGTCGCATTGACCACCTGCACCGTCCCGCCGGCCTGCACCGTAAGCGTCCCGACATCGACACTGCCGTTGCTGACCACCAGCGCGTTGCCGCTCGCCACCGTCACACCGCCCTGGAGGATCACGTTCGTCCCGTTGAACGTGAGGGTCTTGTCGAACGTCACCGGGTTCGCATAGCTCCCGGCGCTCACCACGATCGTATCGCCGGTCTGCGCCGCGTTGACCGCGTCCTGGAGGGTGGCATAGTCCGATGGCACCAGACGCCGCCCCGTGTAGCCAAAGTTCACCGTCAGCGTCGTGTTCGTCCAGATATGGGTCAGCGTGTAGGAGGCCGTCCTCGGTGTACCGGCAAAACTCGCCGCCAGACTGCCGTTGGTCAGAACCGACGCCACCCCGTAGGCCACAAGCCCTGTCATGGAGCAGGTCACCTCCCCGCCCGGGAACACTTCCGTCGCGGACAACGCCGCCGTGCCGTTGACCAGCGCCGCCAAAGACACCTGCGGCTGTTGCTGGAACACCGCCCCGAAGGTGCCATTCACCAGCCCGTCGGGAAGGATGTTGCTCCAGGTATAGGTCGCGACACTATTCGTATACTGCCCGGGGAAAGTCCCCACGCTCTGGCCATTGGTGAGCGCATCGGCCACATAATACCCCGGATCGGCCGTCAGCACGAAATTCGTCTGGCCGCCGGGACGGATGGAGAACGGCGTGAACGGTGTGATGGTTCCATGATTCGTCGGCGACACCGTCACCGTGCGCCAACTCCGGGTGGTCGTGTTCCCGTACCATTGAATCTCTTCCGCCTCCGGCATCCCGTCATCATCCACATCTTCCATGGCCGCAGGCGGGCTGTAGGCCACCGACACCTCGTCGACATAAGACGTCATGGCCACGCCTGCCTCCGCTTGAAACAGCCCGTAGCTCGTCCGGTTTGTGTCGATGAATGGCAGGCCCGTCAGGATCATGTGCCCGTTCATGAACAACGTTGCCGTCTTGTTGGAGTAGTTCTGGCAGAGGGTGATCCGCGCCCACTGGGCGGTGTTGAACACCGACACGTTGGTCTGCCACGCGTCCTGTGAGCAGACGATCCAGGCATTGCTGGCCGGATTCCAGACCACCGGACACCCGTTGGTGTCGAGAAACACCTCGACGGTCATGTTCGTATCCACCGATTCTTCACCCGCCAGACTCGCCGGCATCCCCATGTTCGTGGGCACATAGAGATCCACCCAGACGTTCGAGAAAGCGACCGACGTGGCCACATTCGAGGCGATCATCCCTTCCGGGACGGCCACCGCGTTGGTCCCCCGCACGGAATCGGGCACGGTGGAGACCGTCCTGACGACCACCGTGTTGGACGACGCCCCCCACCCCTGGTTGGTCAGGGTGTTGAGTGTCGTTCCGTCCGGGTAGCCTTCAAAGCCCTCCTGGAACGGAACGGTCGCCGCAAACGTGCCACCCCCCAGCAGTTGGGCGGCCAGAATGAAGGCGACCCAACTCGACGGCGCGATCGCCCTACCCGGCAAATGCTGACTCGGCTGTTTCATTTTCACGGCCCCACCCCCTTTCCGTTGGTTCGGACCGTGTTACTGGAACTTCAACAATCCGCCGGTGAGCCTGACCCAGACGACCGCCACGTCATTCCCGTCCCCGGCCCCATAGCGCATGGCCATCCGGTAAGTCTTGCCGCCGTAATCGACGTAGACCGAGCCCGAAGCGAAGGTTCCCATCCCCGGAACCGCCGCCGTACCGGGATTGGTGAAGATCACGTAGGGCTCATTCTCGACGGGCGCATGACCCAGCGCCAACTGCAGGGCCACGCCACTCAAGTTCAACACGCCGCCGACATTGAGAGCACCCCCTGTGGCGTTCGTACCGGCGCACACCGCCAGCGATGAGCCCGGAAGAAAGGTCAGATTGCTGCTGATGGTGGACGTCCCGTTCGAGACGACGAGCATCCCTCCGTTCCCGATGGTCACCGTCCCCGCCCGGTACAGGGCCCCGTTCAACATCTCCAGGCGCGTGTAGTTCGTGGCACCGAGGCTGGCCGCGAAAGTATAGGACTGGCTCTTGGCCGCTGTGTTGGAAGCCGCGTCGAGCCGGAAGCCGTTGGCGCCCTGGTAGAGAATGTTGGTGAGCTGGTTGCCGCCGGCCCAGTTCGCGAACACGTCGGCGTTGGTGACCGCCCGGAACGAGATCGTTCCGTTGGTCAGCACGATCGTGTCGACGGTGGTCGGTCTGACCGTCGGGTTGACAGCACTAAACTGGTAGACCCCGCCCCAGTTGGAGATTGAACCCGCCGGTTGAACGATCGTGTTGGCCTCAAGCAGGCTCCCGTTACGAACCGATACAGTGGCCGAATTGGTCAGAATTGAGTTCGCAAGGATCAGGGTCGCATTATTCACATCGATCAAGCCTGTGTTGATGAGGAAAGCGTTCTGGATCGTCAGCCTGCCACCAACCGTGGGGACGATGGTTCCGGCGTTGCCGAATTTGAGGTAGTCCATGACGCTGCTGCCGGTCGAGTTGATGTGCAGGAAGAGCCCATTGCCCGTCAGGACGCCGGCCGACTGATTAGCGAAAACGGTCGGGGTTGATGAAAAGTCGTAGAAGGCGGACTGCATGCCAGGCATCCGTTGGATAGTGCTGGTCGCCGCACTGCCAGTCCCCACCATGAACGTCCCGCTATTGATGATGCCGATCGAAGGGGGGCCGTGATTGGGTTGGAACTGTAGGAGACCGCTGTTCGCCAAAACGCCAGCATTGGTCAGCGTCGCCGCCCGGTTGTTGTAGTCTTCGGCGACGGAGGTATTGGCGATCAGGCGCAGGGCCGACGCGCGATTCACGGTGACCGTATTTCCGGCATAGTTACTGAGATAGACGTCGCGTCCACGAATGACGAACTCGTGGTTCTGGACGCCGTCACCGAGGGTCAGAACGGCGCCTTGCGGACCGCTGGCGCTGCCGTTGTTGAAGATGATCTTCTGCCCCGCCGCGTTGGTGTAGCCCAGCATCGCGTTGGTGGCGAGCACACTCACCGCACCGCTGCCGGTGTTGTTAAGAGGTTGATCGCCACCGTTGAACTGGGCCGTTGCCAGGACGGCGTTCGTGCCGAGGATCAGGGTTCCCCTGTTGCCAAAGTCAGAGAAGGCCACCGTCGAGCCGCTCAGGATCCGCATGGTGCCGGCGTTGATGTTGCCGACCATGTTGCCGTACCCAAATCCAGTCGGGCGCCCCGTCGTGCTGGTAAAGGTGATCTTCGCGTTATTCTTGAGCGTCCAGTTGCCGCTGTTGATGAACTTCCGCGCCCCGCTGGGGTTGCCGGCCGTTGGATTCGACCAGTTCAAATTGATCGTGGTGGCATCCTGGGTAATGGAGGCTGTCGGCGCGTTCGACAACACCGCGTTGCCGCCGTTGAAATCGAGTTGAAAGAACGAGTTCGAGCTGAAGCTCACCGCCCCAGCCAATGTGACGGGCGTGAGCGTGCCGACAGCGAGTTCCGTGCCACGAAGAATGTTCGTCGCGCCGACCCCCAGCGTCAACCCGTTGAATCTGGCGGTCTGAGTCCCGTTGCTGTTGCCATTGGCAAGATTGAGGACCGCTCCCGCCCCCAACGTCACGGGAGTGGTGAAGATATACCCGCCCAGATTCCCCGCACAGGCGCTGATCGTCAGCGTGGCGCCGTCACCGACATTCACCGCATTGCCCGCACCACTGAAGGTGATCGCCTGGTTAAAATTCTCATTCCACCCGCTCGTCCAACCAAAGATGGCAAGACTCGATCCCGCGCC
>CAYOIT010000216.1:0-7174 GCA_964404035.1 uncultured Verrucomicrobiota bacterium
CAGCGCATTCGTAATGCGCAGGTCGTCGGTTCGACCCCGACCGTTGGCTCCAGTCCGCAAGCACTCAGTTTGCGGGCTTGTAGCCTTTTTCCACCCTTGCCGCCACGTCCCGGTATCCGATGTCGACCTGGTAGATCTGCTTGAAGCATTCCATGGCCTCAGGCAGCCTGCCGACGGCCTCCAGGGTCAGGCCCAACTCATACAGGGCGATCTTCTTCTGATCATCCATGACCAGGAGTTCGGCCACGGCTTTCTGCAACTGCTCGATCGCCATGTCATACTGCTGCTTTGCCTTGAAACACAGGCCGATATAGTAGAGCGAACTGATGTGTCGCTGGGCATTCCGTTGTGCGGCTTGAAACTGCTGGATGGCCTCATTGGTGCGATCCTGTTCGTAGAGCAGGACCCCGTATTCGTACTTGAGGCCGAGGTCGGTTGGATAACGGGCCACGCGATCCTGGACGTCGTTGAAGATAAACAGGGCTCGCTCGCGTTGCTTGACCTCGACGGCGGCCGTTATGCCGCTCTCGGCCAGCTTCTTGATCTCGGCATCGAAAGATTGCAGACGAATGCTGCTCAAGGCGTGATCAATCTGGGGATCGCGCCCGCCGGAGACGGCCTGCGCCTCCTGGAGCGTGGTGACGGCTTCCTCAAACCTTCCGTTGCTTGAATAAAGCGTGGCCAGGGCCCGGCGATAGTTGATATTGCCCGGTTCCCGCTGGATCCGCGCCTTGTTTTCCACGATGAGGGCGTCAATATCACCCTGGCCCTTCACGGCCTTGGCCTCTTTTTCAAGGATTTCGGCCATCTTTTCATCCCGGATCATCTTGCGGAATGAGCCGCCGGTGGCGTGGGCTTCCTCCCACCCGTCCTTGGTCATGCTGTCGATGGCCATGGCATCCTTGAGTGATTTCACGGCGGCTGAATCATGGGGTTTCAGCGTGCACAACAACTCGAAACACTTCCGCCCCTGGCGAGGCTGGTTGGTTTCCATGTAAAGATGCCCCAAACGGTCGAGGATGAACGTGTCCTGGGGATAGTGCTCGCGGGCCATGTCCAACGTCTGGATGGCGATCTCGTATTCCCCAGCCGCCTCGGCCGCCTGGTCGAGCAGTTTGAGGTAAGACCGGTTGAGGGGTGCTTTGCTCAGGAGTTTCTCGATGGCTTGCAGCGCCGGCTGGGGCTTGCCAGACTTCAGCAGGGCGGTGGCGGTCAGGAAGGTGGGGAGGTTGGTGATGAAGGTGATCGCCTGCGCCACGGGGCTGACCGCCTGGCTCTTGAACTGCTTGATCTCCGCGGCCCGGAGGAACTTCCTGGCCCGATGAAACGAGAATTCGCTTTGAATGCACGCCGTGAACATGTTGATCGCGTAGTCGAGGTTGCCACGCTCCATCGCGACGAATCCTCGATTAAACATGTCTCTTACTTTCGGGGGCACTTGTTCCAGTGTCACTTCAGGCATGGTCTTCACCCTCTCGTTCGCACAGCGAATTACGACGCTTCATCACTTGACATTCTCTCGTTCCGTATATCAAAGTGCCCCACACGCCGCCACAAAAAACAGGTTCCTGTTGTGTCGCGGAGAGTTCCCGGGGAATACGAAAGGAAACGATGATGACCGCGCGGATCAGTGGCAGGTGGCCTTGGATGGGCCTCTTTCTCCTCGCCTTCCTGTTGCCGGTATCCTCGGCCCTGGCGGTGCCGTTCCGCGGGCTGTCGCTGAATGACATCATGACCGCCTACGGCTTTGGCCCCCCCAGCGACTATGGCCGCAGCACGATCTTCAGGAGCCGCACCGCCACTATCGTCTTTGAGGCCGGAAGCCGGCGGGTGGTGTTCAACGGTCTCACTCTTTATCTCAACCGCTCCGTGGAGAAGACGCCCGGAACCTGGCTGATTTCCCCGGTCGATGCCGCGGATACCCTGGGTGCGCTGTGCTTCCCGGGGAGAGCCTTGAAATCAGTCGGCAGCGTCACCGTGGTGCTCGATGCCGGACACGGCGGCTCCGACCCAGGTACCCAGGGCGTCGCGCGCCATCAGGAAAAGGTGTTCACGCTGGATCTTGCCAAACGTGTGCGCGCAAAACTCCGCGATTGTCAGACCACCGTCTGGTTGACGCGCGATCAGGATGTGGCCACCTCTTTGGAGGAGCGGTGCTGGCGGGGGGCAAAACTCGGGGCCGATGTGTTTGTGAGCATTCATTTCAACGCGACCCGGAACCCCGCCATCTCAGGGATTGAAACGTTCATCGTGCCCGCCGCCGGCTGCCCCACCACGGCCGAGGATGAACGCCCGCGAGTCGCTTCGCGTGTGACCGTCTGTCCCGGCAATCGATTCGATGGAGCCAACGCCATCCTGGCCCAATATCTTCAGAAAGGCCTTCTGGTTCATAGTCGTTCCCAGGACCGCGGCATCCGACGCGCCCGGTTCTATGTGATTCGCAATGCGCGTTGTCCGGCCGCGCTCGTCGAATGCGGATTTCTCTCCAATCCGAAGGAAGCCGCGCAGATCACCGATGCCGCCTACCGGGATCAGTTGGCCGAGGGGTTGGCGAGAGGGATTCTCACCTATCTGAGCCGTGTGCGCGAAGCGCGTCTGCCGCCGGTGAGCGCCCCTTAGCCGCCATTATTCAGGCGTGACAACCGAGTTTCGGGTGGCATAATTCCGCGCATGCAAACGCCAGAATCATTGGAAAGACAACTCGATTCGTTCACGCTTCCGGAACGTCAGGCAGCCCTCAAGACGCTGATGGCGATGACGAAGGACGCTCCCATCCCCGGCGCCAATGTCAATATGCACTTCCATTCCTTCTTTTCGTATAACGCGAAAGGATGGTCCCCGAGCCGCATCGCCTGGGAATCCAGGAAAGCCGGACTTCAGGCAGCCGCGCTCTGTGACTTCGATGTGCTGGACGGCATGGAGGAGTTTATCGACGCCGGCTTGACGGTTGGACTAAGGACCGCCGTGCATGTTGAGACACGCGCCTACCTCAAGGAGTACGCCCAGGCGGAGATCAACTCGCCGGGTGAACCGGGCGTCACCTATATCATGGGCGGCGGCTTCGTAAGGATGCCGGCGGCAGGGTCTGAAACGGCCCGTACCCTGCAGTACCTGCGGGATCAGGCGGCGGCGCGCAACCAGGCCCTGGTGCGGCGCATCAACCCGCACATGGGCCCGTCGGCGGTTGACTACGACAAAGACGTTGTGCCGCTCTCCCCGGGCCGATGCCCGACGGAACGGCATCTGGTCCGGGCTTATGTCATGAAGTCGCGCGCCGTCTTTCCGGTTGAGTCGGCTTGGGTCGACTTCTGGGTTTCCATCCTCGGCAAGGAGGCGGCTGAAGTCCGCAAACTGGCTGGCAATCCCGCGGCCTTGGAGGAGCGTGTCCGAGGGCGGCTGGTGAAGCAGGGGGGATTCGGATATGAGCCTCCGACCGTGAAATCATTTCCGTCGGTGGACGATTTCGTGCAATGGGTCCGTGCCTGTGACGCGGTCCCCATGGCGGCCTGGCTCGATGGCACCAGCGAGGGGGAACGAGATCCCGGCACGCTGCTCGAGTGCTTGCGGGCCAAGGGGGTGGCTGCTGTGAACATCATTCCGGACCGCAACTGGAACTACGCCGACCCTGCCGTTCGGACGCTAAAGAGCGCCAAGCTTAAAGACTACGTGGAGGCGGCTGAGGCTCTCGCCATGCCCATCAACATCGGGACGGAAATGAACCGCGACGGCCTGCCGTTCGTGGATGATCTCGATGGCGACGCGCTCAAATCCCACCGGGAGCTCTTTGTGCGGGGAGCACAGGTCATGGTGGGACACGGAATTCTGTCGCGCTATGCCGGTGTTTCCTATGTGGGAGGAGTGGCGGCGAAGCAGTTCGGAGCCGATATCCGGGGCAAGGATACCTTCTTCGCGGCCGTGGGGGCGCTTCCGGCCCTGACCCGCAGTGTGGCGGATAAGCTGGTCGCGGCCGGGCCGGTCCAGGCTTTGGACGCGATTCGTAAGGCGGCAGCAAACGGTAAATGGTGAGGGGGTAAGATGAGTCTTCAAGACAAACGGGCAGTGGTAACAGGGGCGGCGCAGGGGCTTGGGTTGGCCATAGCGGAACGACTCCTCAAGGAAGGATGCCGGGTGGTTCTGGCGGATCTGCAGGAGGCCGCCACGCAAGCGTCGGCGCAGACTCTTGCCCGGAGCTACGGCGAAGACCGCGTTCTGGGGCTGCGATGTGACGTCACCAGTGAACCGGATGTCGCGAGTCTGGTTGAACAGGCGGTCACACGCATGGGGGGCCTCGACATTTTTGTGGCGAATGCCGGCATCCTGATTTCGGGCGCTATCACCGAGTTCGACGTGAACAAGTGGCGGAAGGTGCTTGAGGTGAACATGGTCGGGCAGATGATCTGCATGAAGCATTCCTTCAAGGCCATGGAAAAGACCGGCGGGTCCTTCATCCAGATCAATTCCAAGTCCGGCAAGAAAGGGTCGTTCAAGAATTCCGCCTATGCCGCCTCCAAGTTCGGCTCCATCGGCCTGGTGCAAAGCGCCGCCCTTGAGATGGCTGAGAAACGCGTGCGGGTGAACGCCATCTGCCCCGGCAACCTTTTGAATTCGCCTTTGTGGACAGAGAGTCTGTTCAAGCAGTACGCCGCGAACCAGGGCATCTCCGAGGCGGAAGTGCGCAAGAAATACATCGACCAGGTGCCGATGCGGCGCCCGTGCGAATATGAAGATGTCTGCAACGTGGTGGTCTTCCTGGCTTCCGACCAGTCTTCCTACATGACGGGGCAAGCCATTAACGTTACCGGTGGGCAGGAAATGCGGTAGGTCGGTCTTGTCAGGGAGAGTCTCATGAAAACAGCACGTGTTCTGGCCGTTGATTTTGGCGCGTCGGGGGGGAAGTGTTTTGCGGGTTTCTTTGAAGAGGGAGGGTTTAGGCTCCAGGAAATCCACCGTTTTGCGCACGAGGCCACGTCGTTCTTTCTGCCGGACAGCCAGGGGCGGATCTCGGAGCGAACCTACTGGGATGATACGCTGCTCTTCCAGAATATCGTCAAGGGACTGCGGGAATACCGCCGCGAGGTCGGTGATTCGCTTGATTCGATCGGCATCGACACCTGGGGCGCCGATGGCCAGATCATGAGCGCCGAGGGTGACGCCCTGGGGAAGATGTATGCCTACCGCGATCACCGTCTGGACAACATGATCGAAGCGGTGAAGGCGCGCATCAATGCCCGCCGCATGTATTCCATCACCGGCATTCATTTCCAGCCCTTCAACGTCAGCAACCAGTTGCACTGGTTCATGCTCAACCGCAAGAAAGCTTTGAGTCCCGGGGCCTTCTATCTCCCCGTTCCCGCCCTGTTTTATTATTACCTGGGCGGGGTCAGAAAGGTCGATTCGACCTGGGCGAGTGTGACCCAGTTGATGGATGCCAAGACACGGTCCTGGAGCGAGGTCGTGCTGCGCAAGCTGAAGATTCCCGCCCGGATCATGCCCGAGATTGTGGCACCCGGCACGATGGTGGGGGAGTTGTTTCCGGAACTGGCCCGTTCGGTCGGCCTGAATTCCGCCAAGCTGATTGCCGTGGGCGGCCACGATACCGCCAGCGCGTATGCGGCCGCTCCGGTGGGGAATCAGGACGATGCCTTGATTATCAGTTCGGGCACCTGGTCGCTGGTCGGGAAACTCGTGCCGGAACCGATCACGACGCGTCAGGCCATGGACGCCAACCTGAGCAACGAAGGCGGCATCGGCAATGTGCGGTTGCTCAAGAATTGCATGGGCACCTGGCTGGTTCAGGAGCTGAAACGCGGCTGGCAGCATGCCGATGGGCATGACCTCTCGTGGGCCGAGATGGATCAATGGATGCAGGCCGCTCCCGCCTTCAGCGCGCTCGTGGACCCGGACGATCCCACGTTCTACAATCCACCCGATATGCAGGTGGCCCTGATGGACTTCTGCCGTCGGACGGGACAGCCTGTTCCTGTTGATCGCGGGACTCTCCTACGTATGGTCTATGAGAGCCTGGCACTCAAGTACCGGATGGTCAACGAGGTGATTTCGAAGGTTTCCGGCAAGCCCTCAAAGGTTGTGCATATTGTGGGGGGCGGCTGTAAGAACGCCACGCTCAATCAGTACACCGCCAATGCCGTGGGACTGCCGGTCATTGCCGGCCCCGAGGAGGCCACCGCGGTGGGGAATTGCATGGTCCAGGCCGTGGGATTGGGCATCATCGGTTCGCTGAACGATGCCCTGCCTCTGATTCGGCAGGCCTTCCCCATTCGGGAATACAAGCCGCAGGATTCCGGACTCTGGAATCAGGCGTACGCGAGGTTCGTCAAGCTGACTACATGATGCGTTTCCTGAGGGCCAAAGGGGTTCCCAGGACTTCGTTTGCCACGATCATCTGCCGCAAGGTGTCGGGATTGGTGAAGCCCGCCGCCCATTTGTGCGGAGCCCTGCCCCACCGCTGCACCGTTTCCACCTGCGCGATGGCTGGCGACACAACCGCCAGCCCGGCCAGGGAGGGCTCGGGGGGGTAAACCCTATCAGGTTCCGGCAGGGACGCCTCTGTCTGGCGCAGACGCTGAACAGGTCGGGGGCGGTGGGCAGAGTGCCGCGATCCGGCCGGGACCGGCAACGGGGGCGGGGTTGGCGATGCGGCTTGCGCCGGTTGCCCCGTCTGGCTGCTCAATCCTTTTTCGAGATTCTCGAAGAACTCCCTGAGATCATCGTTAGGGTTCAACGTGCGGCCCGGTTCCGTCGTCGCGGGGCGGGCGGGCGGGGCCGCATTGCCCTTCTTGCTCAGGGCCTGAGCGATAATCCAGCCAACGACGGCGATGATCCCGATGATCATATCCATGTTGATGGCGGCTATTGGAAGAAAGCCCATTGTGGCTCCTGTTCGTCCCGCCTCCCTCACCATTGCGAGAGAGGCAGGACAGGTGGGTTATCCCTGCTGAGGCTTAGAACCTTCGTGACCTTCGCCTGAGATGGTGCGGCGCATGTCGGTGTCAGCCTGGATGTTCTGCATCTTGTAGAAATCCATGACGCCGAGATTGCCCTTGCGGAAGGCCTCGGCCATGGCTTTCGGGACTTCCGCCTGAGCTTCGACCACCCGGGCCTGCATTTCCTGGACGAGCGCGCGCATTTCCTGTTCCTTGGCGACGGCCATGGC